>JAAVFI010000072.1 GCA_014800815.1 Bacteroidales bacterium
CTGTGCTTTCTTGCGGTTGAGGTCGTGGGCGTAGAGAATGTTGAAATTCGTGCCTCGGAGGGCATTGGGTCTACGCTGTGAGGCTATGGCGAGCGGTCTCCTTACGAACTTGTACTCTAAGGCGTGGGCCTCTTTGATGCTGCGATCTACGAGCACGAGGTCAAGTCCGGGGGTGAGGGTCATGAGCCAGTTGATGTAGCCGATGAGTACCTCGGTGGAGTCGGTGTCGGGATAGTCCACGACCTGCACGTTGATGCCGCCTCTGCGACGTCGCTGTCGCTCAAGTGTGAATATGATGTTGCGCTCCCACCAGCGGAGGGAACGGCCAAACCACCGACCGAATTCTGCGGTTATGTCGAGGAAGCGGCGTGACATTATGCCGCGAAGATACTCCTCACATAGAGTGGACTGTGCGGGTAGATGTCGGCGGTGGGGAAATGGGTGTAGCCTCAGCCATGAATCGGCGGCATAAGCGGGTACTTGTGTTGACTCAGATGTCCTGACATCTCGTAAGTAAGTCACAATTCCGCTGAGCATGCCCGGAGGGTATTCCCGGCCGGGATTCGGTCTGAAATAATTTATTTCAGTATCTCTTTGGCTATTGCGTAGCGAGGACGATTTTTAACTTCGACGAAGATTTTGCCGATGTATTCGCCTATTATGCCGAGGGCTATGAGCATGAGGCTTCCGAGGAACCATATCGAGAGCATGATAGATGCCCAGCCTGATATGGCTTTGCCCAAAAAGAGCGAAACAAGTACCCAGATGCCTATGAATACGTCGAGGAGGAGCAGTGCTACTCCGACCATAAATATTAGGCGCATGGGTTGTGCCGTAAAGGAAGTGATGCCGTCGATAGATATGGATATCAGTTTTCCGACGCTGTACTTTGTCTCGCCGGCGTTGCGGGCGCTGCGGTCGTAGCGCACTATGGCGCTGTTGAGGCCGATGTGGGGCATTATTCCGCGAAGGAATATATTGGATTCTCCGTATTCGCTCAGGCAGTCTAAGGCGCGGCGGTCCATAAGGCGGAACTCCGAGTGGTCGTAGATGGTCTCAAGGCCGAGGCGCCGCTGGAGTTTGTAGAATGCGCGCGCCGAATTGCGCTTGAACCACGAATCGGATTTGCGCGACGACCTTACTCCGTAGACTATATCGGCACCGTTGCGGTACTCTTTCACCATTTCGATAATGGCATCCGGCGAATCCTGCAGATCGGCGTCGAGAGTGATTGCGGCATCGCAGATGGGGCGCACGGTCATCAGCCCGGCGAGCATGGCGTTCTGCTGTCCGCGGTTGTGGGCGAGCGAAATTGCCAAAAGACGCGGATATCTTTCGTGCAGTTTCTCGATTATACTCCAGGTGTGGTCCTTGCTGCCGTCGTCTACGCAGAGCACAAAGCTTTCGCCGGAAGCTATACCCTCCTCTACCATGCGGTCGAGCACTCCGATAAGTGTGGGAGCAGTGACGGGGAGGGCTTCCTCTTCGTTGTAGCAAGGGACAACAAGAGCTATCACGGGGCATTGGTTATACTCCGCGACAGCTCCTGCAGCTATAGTCTGATTGGAAGAATTCATCAATAATTACGTGCGATGATTACGCGGCGCTTCGAAGGTTTGCCTGTAACCATACATACGCCGGGGGTATCATCACCGTCGAGAGGGATACAGCGGATTGTAGCCTTCGTCTCAGCTTTGATAAGCTCTTCGGTCTCGGTAGTGCCGTCCCAGTGGCAGAGGAAGAATCCGCCGTCTTCGATGCGGGCCTTGAAGTCGTCGTAGCTGTCGCATACGTAAGTCTTCTCGCTGCGCATCTTGAGAGCCTTCTGATAGATGTTCTCCTGGATTTCTTCGAGAAGGGTATTCACGTAGTCGGCAATACCTGCTACGGGAGCATTGTGCTTCTCGAGAGTATCGCGGCGCATTACCTCTACCTCGCCTTTCTCAAGGTCGCGGGCACCTACCACGATTCTCACAGGCACACCCTTGAGTTCGTAGTCGGCAAACTTGAAGCCGGGACGCTTGTTGTCGGCGTCGTCGTATTTTACAGAGATTCCGAGCTGTGCGAAGCGCTCTACCATAGGCATTACAGCCTCGGTGATTTTCGCAAGCTGCTCGTCGTTCTTGTAGATAGGGATGATTACTACCTGAATAGGTGCGAGGTGGGGAGGAAGTACAAGACCGTTATCGTCGGAGTGTGTCATGATGAGAGCGCCCATAAGACGTGTAGATACACCCCATGAGTTGGCCCAGACGTATTCGGGTTTATTCTCCTTGTTGGCGAATGTAACATCGAATGCCTTGGCGAAGTTCTGGCCCAGGTTGTGCGATGTACCTGCCTGAAGGGCCTTGCCGTCCTGCATCATTGCCTCGATAGTATAGGTATTGAGAGCGCCGGCGAAACGTTCGTTGGCGGTCTTCACACCAATCTGTACGGGCATAGCCATGTAGCGGCGTGCAAATTCGGCGTAAAGCTTGATCATCTGCACGGTGCGGTCTTCCGATTCTTCTGCAGTAGCGTGAGCGCAGTGGCCTTCCTGCCAGAGGAATTCCGATGTGCGGAGGAACATACGGGTACGCATTTCCCAACGCATCACATTTGCCCACTGGTTGCAGAGCACGGGCAGATCGCGCCAGCTGTGAATCCAGTTTTTGTAAGTGCCCCAGATGATAGTTTCGGAAGTAGGGCGTACGATGAGTTCTTCCTCGAGACGAGCCTCGGGGTCTACGATTACGCCGGTTCCGTTGGGGTCGTTTTTAAGACGGTAGTGAGTCACCACCGCACATTCCTTAGCGAATCCCTCTACGTGCTCAGCTTCGCGGCAGAGAAACGATTTGGGGATAAGGAGGGGGAAATAGGCATTCTGTACGCCGGTTTCCTTGAACATGCGGTCAAGTGTCTGCTGCATCTTCTCCCATATCGCATAGCCGTAGGGTTTGATTACCATACAGCCGCGAACGGCAGACTGCTCTGCGAGGTCGGCCTTGACCACGAGTTCATTATACCACTGCGAGTAGTTCTCGCTGCGTTTTGTGAGATTCTTGAGTTCTGTTGCCATGTTCTTAGTAAACTTTCACAAACCTGCTGTTTCTTTGCTGCCGTGCAGCTATTATCAGAAGGGGAATTCGTCGTCGCCTCCGCCGGGTACTGCGGGGGGAGGAGGCACTGCACCGGGAGCGGCGGCGGCGGGTGCGGGTGCTGTGGCGGCAGGGGTAGCGTTCTCTACGTCGGCACGCCAGCAACGGATGTCGGTAAACCATTTACCGTTCCATTCGCGGCTTTCGATATCGAAGTAGACAGTAGCCACATCGCCGACCTTGAGATTGATTTTGTCGGCATTTTCGCCGAAGCAAGTAAAGGCTACTCGGCGGGGAAACTGACCCTCGGTATTCTCGAGCACATATTCTTTTTTCTTCCACGCGTTACCGGCCTTGGATACACCGCTGGTCTCGGGAAGAGCGTAGATGATAGTTCCTTTTATTTCCATTTGATGAATAGGTTTATTTATCGTGTATATTTCGGGCAAAGATACGTTTTTTTTTTGGCTTCACCAAGCTTTTAACGGAAAGAAAGACCGCAACCCGAAGGTGCGGCCTTTCTGCAAGCTGAATATTAGAAGGATTGAATGTATCTGAGATTATTTATTCTCGTGCTCGTACTTGAGAGTCATAGAGGGCTGGTCGCATACTTCTGTCGGGCCGAAGTACTGGATAGGTCCGGGGTAGATGTAGCAGGTGTTGTGAGCCCAGTCTTCGCGCTGTGCGGCGAATTTCTGGAAGGGCTTGCCGTCGAGACGTACGAGAGCCTTTTGGATAACGGGCTTATCCTCAGCGTTGCGGCGCTCGATGTTCATCATCATAGTGATAGGTATACCACCGGGAATCCACTGGATAGCGGGCTTAACGAGGTTGCGGATCGACGACATGTAGCCTGTTACGCCTGCATTGATGAGGGCAGCGGCGTTGTAGCCGAGCGAGTAGCAGTAGTCAGCGTCGAAGTTGGAGGGATCGGCGCAACGTCCTTCGTAGCCGAAGAAGTGGTGGAGGGGTGAGAATTTACCCTTGGCAGCCTTGAATGCTTCAGAAGCAGCGAGTTTCTCTGCCACCATACCGCTGATGAGTTTTTCGGTTTCGATGAGCGATACCTGAACGTTGCCGTGGGGGTCGCGGTCGAGCATGAGCTGGCGTGCAACACCTTCGGGGAGGTTCTTGAGGGTAGCTACGTTCTCAGGAGCGAGGTTGGCGAGGATAAATTCGGTGAGTTCGTTTTCGTTCATGCCGGCAACCTTATCCTTGTTGGCACCGAGGAGCTCGTTGAGTTCGCGGATGAGGCGCTTGATTTCGGGGATGAATTCGATAAGGCCTTCGGGGATGAGGACAGTACCGAAGTTGTTGCCGTCGGCAGCGCGTGCTGTCACGATTTCTGCGATATAGTCGATTACGTCGTTGAGGCTCATGTTGCGCTCTTCGATTTCCTCAGAGATAAGGCAGATGTTGGGCTGAGTCTGAAGTGCGCACTCGAGTGCGATGTGGCTTGCAGAGCGGCCCATGAGTTTGATGAAGTGCCAGTATTTCTTTGCAGAGTTGCAGTCACGCTGGATGTTACCGATTACTTCAGAGTAAACCTTGGTAGCGGTGTCGAAACCGAAAGATGTCTCGATCACGTCGTTCTTGAGGTCGCCGTCGATAGTCTTGGGGCAACCGATTACCTGGATACCGGTGTTCTTGTCCTTGTAGTATTCTGCGAGGATAGCGGCGTTGGTGTTGGAGTCATCACCACCTACGATTACGAGAGCCTTGATACCGAGTTCGTTGAGGATTTCAAGACCCTTGTCGAACTGCTCTACCTTTTCAAGTTTGGTACGGCCTGAACCGATGATGTCGAAACCGCCGGTGTTGCGATATTCGTCGATGATAGGAGCTGTCAGTTCGATATATTTGTGGTCAACGAGACCGCCGGGGCCCATGAGGAAGCCGAAGAGACGGCTGTCGCGGTGAATTTTCTTGATACCGTCGAAAAGACCGCTGATCACGTTGTGACCGCCGGGAGCCTGGCCACCCGAAAGGATTACACCTACGTTGACGGGCTTGCCGGGAGCGGGAGTATTGTCTTTTTCGAAACGGATTTCGGGAAGGCCATAAGTAGAGGGGAAGAGCTGACGGATAGCTTCCTGGTCAGCAACCGATTCGGTGGGTCGGCCTTCTACGACTTTCACTGCGCCCTGAAGGGCTATCGGCAGCTTGGGCTGATAGTTTGCGCGGGCTTTCTGTAATGCGCTTTTTTTCATTGTATTGTGGAGTGTCTATTAGTGTTTTCTAATTCGAGGTGCAAAGTAAGCAAAAATTTTTGAAAAAACGGAGCTTAAAGTGTGAATAAGTGTTTAAGCGACCGTCCTAATTGCCTACTATGCCTATGCGGAGCTGCTCAGGATTGAGGTAGGTGCGCGCGAGCCGTGCGATATCCGCCGAGGTAAGAGCAGCTATGGCCTCCTGCTGGGCGGTGAAATAGTCGTCGGGCGTACCTGCTGTAAGCTGAGCGGAATAGTATCCGCCGATAGTCATGGGTGTATCCAGTGTCTCAGCAAGACTGCTTGTGGCGTGGAGTTTAAGCGCCGCAAGTTCCTCGCCTTCAGGAGGATTTTCGGCAAGACGCGTAAGCTCGTTCTTGATTTCCTCAATCACGGTCACGGTATAAGCCTTGTCGCATTGAGCGAAAATCTTCACGTAAGCCCCTTCGGCAGCCCCTGCGAGGTAGGCATAGATTCCGTAGGTAAGTCCTTTCTCCTCGCGGATATTTGCCATAAGCCGGCTACCGAAATATCCACCCAGAGCCATTACAGTGAGTCTCAGCGGGATATAGTCGGGATTGTCGCGTGTTATGGTCGGGATGCCAGCAACTACAGCATCCTGCATGGTAGCAGGGCCCTGTTCGGTATATATTCCGGCGCCGGCGGGAGCGTAAGGTTCTGTCCTGCCGGCAAGACCTTCGCCAAGCGATGCGAGCGACCCGAAGACCGTGCGCACTTGCCCGAGCAGGCTCTCATCGAGCTGCCCCATGACGAATACGTGCATACCTTCGGTATTTATCAGGCGCCTATGCAGCGCTACAACATCCTCACGAGTAAACGCATCCACATCTCCGGGCTTCGGATTGCGGGCAAGCGGGTGATGCTCCCCGAGCATTATGCGGTCAAAGAGCCTGTCGCCGACCGTAGCGACATTGTGGAGCGATGTCTCAAGACGTACTTTCGTAGTCGTTTTCGTCACCTCAATCCTGTCTTCAGGGAAGAGTGGCTCCACAAGAATCGACTTCACAAGCGGAAGAACGGCCTCGGCTCTGTGGTTGAGCATCGACACCTTGAGCGTGCTCCAGTGCCCGTAGACTGCCGACCCTATCCTCACACCGTTGAAGTCGAGAAGTTCGCCGAGCTCTCCGGCCTTGAATTCGCCGGCGGCATCAGCCATGGTGTCGAGCATAATCTTCGGCAGAATCTCGCCTTCCTCGGCAATACCGCCGGGGAGGAATATGGCCAGAGAGCACACAGGTTGCTCGCCTCCTGATATAATATGGAGCGTGATGCCGTTGGGCAACTTCTCTACTACGGCCTCGGGGATAGTGAGTTTCCCGAATTCTCTTACAGCCGGAGCTTGCGTGCGGTTCATTGGTGTTGAGATAGATATTCGTTTGCGGCCTCGAGGTCGGCGGGAGTGTCGATACCGAAATTGGTTTTGTCGGTCAGCGCCATGCGTATGCGGTAGCCTGCTCCGAGCCAACGGAGCTGCTCAAGCGATTCGGCAATCTCAAGCGGACTCTGAGGAAGGGCGCAAAGCTTTTCGAGAGTCTTGGCACGGTAGCCGTACAGACCCACGTGAGTGTAGTACTGAGCGTGTTCGAGCCATTTCTTCCAGTCGTAATTGCGGACATAGGGAATGATCGAACGTGAAAAATAGAGTGCGTTCATAGCACTGTCCATCACCACCTTGACGCTATTGGGGTCAAACAGAGCGTCGAAGCCGCGGTCTTTATCAAACGGACGGGCGAGCGATGCTATCTCGACAGAATCGTCGTCGAAACAAGCCTTGAGGCTCTCAAGCTGCTCGGACGCGATGAACGGTTCGTCGCCCTGAACATTGATTACGATATCGGCGTCGGAGCCAAGTCGCTTATAAGCCTCGAGGCAACGGTCGGTACCGCTTCGATGGATGTCGGAAGTCATCACGGCACGTCCGCCGAAAGCCTCGACTGCCTGATAGATGCGTTCGTCGTCGGTAGCTACGGCCACATCGGGCATAAGCTCGGCCACGCGGGTATACACATGCTCAATCACAGGCTTGCCGCCGAGAAGGGCGAGGGGTTTGCCCGGGAAACGCGTCGAGGCGTAGCGGGCCGGGATAAGTGCTAAAAATTTATGATTCATGAGTCGATTCAATTACGTAAAGTTGAGCATTCTCGTAGCGCAGAATTTTCACGCGACGATGAGGCTGTATGAAGTCGCCGGTTGATACGGCATCGAAAATTTTATCTCCAATTTCAATCTTTCCGGCAGGGCGAAGCACAGTCACTGTTTCGGCGTACTGCCCGATGTATTTGGCAGGACCCATGTCTACGCCCACAAAACCGTCTGAGACTTTCAGTTCGGTCATCAGTTCGGAGTGACGGCGGAAACATTTCGGCCCGTGGCTCGAGGTAAGATACCACACTATGGCGATAGCGGCGATGCTGCCTGCGCCAACCACTGCTATCGACCGCCCGAACGAGCTGAGGTCTATTCCTGTCACGGCATCGTTGGCCATGATAGCGCCAACAAGAGCCGCCGCAACGGCAAGTATACCCGATATTCCGCAGACTCCGAAGCCGGGCACTACAAATATCTCGAGCGCAATAAGCACTACGCCGGCTATGAAGAGAAGCAGAACCCATGCGGGAATAGCACCACCGGCAATCATAGGTATGAAGTAAAGCACTGCAGCTACGGTCGATACCGCCGCAGCCACACCTAAGCCGGGAGTGTGCATCTCCATGTATATGCCACCGAGAATGAGCATTACGAGTACGGCGCGCACGGCGGCATTCGAGAGGAAGCCGAGGATATCGTCGCTGAGCGAACTGTTGTAGTATTCGACACGCGCACCCTCGCGATCGAGCTGCTCGAGCACCTCGCCGATATTCGATGCAATACCGTCGGCATACCCGCATTCGATGGCCTGCGAGCCCGTAAGCGACACAGATTCAGTCGGATTCACCATTGATGCCGCTATAGCAGGGTCGCGGCGCCATATCATAGTGTCGCCTTCCTGCCTGAGTCCGTGATGCTCGGCGGTAGCCCGCATTATAGTACTCATATACGACTGATATTTCTCGGGCATAGGTTCGCCGGCACCGTTTACAACAGTGGCCGAGCCCATACTCGCTCCAGGTGCCATATATACGCTGTCGCACGCAAGGGCTATCAGCGCTCCTGCCGACGCGGCATTGACATCGACAAAAGCGACCGTCGGGATATTGAGCCGCAGAAGTGCTGTGCGTATCGAGTCGGCGGCGTCGAGAGCTCCGCCGTAAGTATTGAGGCGAAGCATCACCAGCGAAGCGCCTGCCTCGTCGGCCTGAGTCAGCGCGCGGCGGAAATGGTGAAAGGCGCTGTTGTCAATTTCCGTTTCAACGGGTATCACAAACACTGTCCCCTTGTTTTCGGCAAAGGATACAAGAGTACATGAGAGCAGGATTACCGCTGAAAGAAGGAGTCGGATATAGTTTTTCATGACTTCTTGAAATAACCCGGGAGCAATGCGCAACCGGCTATGAGGTAAATATAATAGCTGAATACTCGCCATAGCAAAGCAAGAATAGTAGCAATGCCTATGCCGCCTATGAGATCGCCGTAGTAGTTGGCAAACAGCCATTCGCTGATGCCGCTGCCACCGGGAGTCGGGCTTACCATAAGCACAACCCACACCACACACTGGCGGGCAAAAACAAGCAGTTGCGACGCTCCCGGCACAAATGCCGCAAAGAGCGCGTTGACCACAAAATATCGCGAGAACCACGATATGACGGTGGCCGCGAATACTTTGCCCCACCACTTCGCCGGACGACCTTTGATCCACTCCGATGTCGCCGCCATATTAGCGGCCATAGAGCCGATACGCTTGGCAAACCGGCGGAATACGGGTAGAGTTGCAAGGCGTGCAAGGAAGCGGCCGGCAGTTGCCGGACGGGCTATTATGGCGAAATATAGAACCGCAGTCCAGATACAGATGCCGGCGTAAACGAGCCAGAATACAATCTGCACTCCGCCCATAAACATTGCCTCTCCCGAGTCCTCCGTCATTATGTTTCCGAACAGGTCGGCCCACGGCACGAGCAAAGCTATAAGCGGGCAACATACCACGAAAAAGAGCTCGTCGAGGAAAAGCGTGGCCAGCGTGAGCGAAGTGGCTCGGCCCACGCTTATTCCCTCTCTGTTAAGGTAGAAGATAGCGAGGGCGCTGCCGCCTACCACCGAAGGTGTGATAGCTGACGTAAAGGCGCACATGAGGTCGGTCCTGATTGCTCTCAGCCAGGTAATGTCGCCGTCGGCAATGGTGTGGAATCGCCACGAGAGGCCGAAATCGCGTCCGGCCACAAAAAGCAGGGCCACGACGAGCCACAGCAATGTGTGCCCGTCGAAGGTAATCGACCTCAGAGTCTCGGCATCTACATCCTTATTAAAAAGCCACACGCCCACACCCACTCCGAGGACGAGCGGGAGCACCGTGCGTGCCAGAGTTTTTGTCAACTCTCCGGCCATATGTCAGTCTTTAAGCAGGTTTTCGAGAGCAGCCACGGGGTCTGCTTCGTCGAACGCACGGTCGGCACCGCAGATTCCCGAGAAGCCATGCGAAAGCAGTCCGCCGACAATCGCTGCGTCAAGTGCGAGTCCGGGACGATACGCAACCACGGGTATCTCACAGCCGGCATTGCGGAGGGTGGAAATAAAAGTTTCGGGGTCGCTTACGGCGGAGTCAAGAGAGACATAGTCGATATCCGCACGGGCGAGCGACGCAGCTGCATCGGGGCTGCCGGTAAGAGCACCTATTATCGCTTCGGGACCGAGTTCTTCGCGAAGACTCACCGGCGATATAGCGTTGTCGGTCACAAACACTCCGTGCAGTCCGAGCTCGCGGGCTGTCGTATAGTCGTTTTCGATAGAAAGCATTATTCCCGCCTCGCGGCACATTGTGGCGATGTCGGTCATGGCTTCGCGGCCTTCTTCGCCCGCGCTTACTACTATCCAACCGGCTCCGGCCTCGACGGCCATTTGAGCCATTTCGCCAAGAGAATAATTTTCATTTGCTTTGATTAGTATCTGGAGCATAAGTCTTAGTCTGTTAGTTCTGTCTGCAAAGTTAACGAAAAAATCGCTACAAACTTTCATAATGTTTCCTTATTCATTGACTGCACTCTTGTCGGAGTCTGAATAAAACACTACCTTTGCGTATACTTCCCAAATTTCACATTATCTACCAATCATCAACATCTTGATTATGATCAAACGACTATTTCCGGCTCTGGCATTGGCGGCTCTCGTCAGCGCTTGCGGCGCGGGAAAAACCGAGGCCTCGTATGGCGTGATTCCCGCTCCTCAGGAAGTCAGCCTTAATGCGACAGAAGCTCCCTTCATGCTCGACAGAAACTCCGTGATAGCCTACCCCGAAGGCGACTCCGCACTTCACTTGCGCGCCACTCAGCTTGCCGACTATATCTTCGAGCAGGCCGGTTTCCGTCCTTCAGTCAAAGCAGGAAGCAAGGGCGCTGTAGTTCTCAACGCTAATCTGCCCGGAGAGAATCCTGAGGCTTACACCCTCAGCGTGAGCCCGGAAGGTATCGCCCTCAACGGTACTACCGACCGCGGCGTATTCTACGGCTTGCAGACTTTACGCCAGTCTATCCCGACACAGAAGGCTTCGGCTGTACTTTTCCCCGCCGTCGAGATTAATGACAGCCCCCGCTTCGGCTACCGTGGCGCCCACCTCGACGTAAGCCGTCATTTCTTCCCCACCGACTCTGTCGAAGTGTTCCTCGACATGATGGCTATGCACAAGCTCAACACTTTCCACTGGCACCTCTCCGACCATCAGGGCTGGCGTCCTGAAATCAAGAGCCGTCCGCTCCTCACCGAAGTCGGCGCCAAACGTCCTCATACTATCGTTGGCCGTAATGGCGATATCTACGACTCGATTCCCGTAGAAGGATATTACACTCAGGAGCAGATGCGCCACATCGTTCAATACGCTGCCGAGCGCGGCATTACCGTTATTCCCGAAATCGACCTCCCCGGTCACTTTA
This sequence comes from Bacteroidales bacterium, assembly GCA_014800815.1. Taxonomy (GTDB): domain Bacteria; phylum Bacteroidota; class Bacteroidia; order Bacteroidales; family Muribaculaceae; genus CAG-873. Next base: position 11,326 of record JAAVFI010000072.1, read on the forward strand.
CGGCAGGTCTCGCCGCCTATCCCTCTCTCGGTTGTACAGGAGGCCCGTATGAAGTATATTGCGCCTGGGAAGACAGCGGACCCGAGGTGCTATGTGTAGGAAATCCCGAAGTAGAAAATTTACTCGATGATATTTTCGGTGAACTCTGCGATATCTTCCCCTCCACGCTTTTCCACATCGGTGGCGATGAATGTCCCAAAGAGCGCTGGATGGAGTGCCCGAAGTGCAACGCCGTTGCCGATAGCCTCGGCCTCCGCGATGACGAACACGGAACTCGCTGGGCCAAACTCCAGAATCATCTCATGGCACACGTGGCAGACTTCCTGCGCGAACGAGGCCGTCGCGTAATCGGTTGGGATGAAGTACTCGACAGCGACTTCGCCCCCGACGCAGTTGTTATGGCATGGCGAAATGAGGAAAACGGCATCATAGCCGCTCAGCGCGGTCACGATGTGATAATGACTCCCGCTCGCTACGTTTATTTCGACTTCTATCAGAGTCCCGACCAGGCTTCCGAACCGCTCGCTATCGGTGGTTACGTGCCTGTAGAACTGGTCTACAACTACAATCCCGTCCCCGATGTCCTCACTCCCGAAGAGCAGAAACATATCTTAGGTCTGCAGGCCAATCTCTGGACCGAATTCGTGCCTACTTTCAGCCACGTTCAGTATATGGAACTGCCCCGAATGGCCGCTCTTAGCGAAGTACAGTGGAGCAATCCCGACAAGAAGGACATCAACAACTTCGTGCGTCGCCTCATCCCCCTCACCGCAATGTACCGCAATCATGGCTGGAACTATGCCACACACGTATTTGACGTTCGCGGCACACTCATCCCCGACCCTGCAAGCGGCAGCCTTAAAGCGGTGCTCAGCACCTTCGACGGCGTACCCGTACACTACACCACCGACGGTTCGGAGCCCACTGCCGCAAGTCCACTCTTCACCGACACCCTTGTCTTCACAGAGCCTGTAGCCCTGCGCGCAGTAGCCGTACGCGACGGTAAGGAAGGACGCATCTACAACGCCGGTATGCAGTTCAGCAAAGCCTCTTTCAAGCCCGTGGAAGTATCTCCCGCGCCTCATCCCCGCTACACATTCGACGGCACCATGCAGCTCACCGATGCCTGCACCGGAAGCAGCGGATACACCGACGGACGTTGGCTCGGCTGGGTGGCTCCCGAAATCAACATCACCGTTGACCTTGGAAACGTGCAGACAGTATCCGAAGCTTATTTCCGCAATAATACCGATACAGGAGCATGGATTTTCCCGCCCCGCACCTATGCAGTAGCCCTCTCGACCGACGGCGTGAATTTCAAGACCGTAGCCAAAGAGGAATACGACGTACCGGCACAGAACGTAACCGTTATCAACAACTACAGTCTGGATTTCGAGCCGCAGCAGGCACGCTACGTGCGCTACACTATCGAGGCCTCGCCCATTCCCGACTGGCATCCCGGCAAGGGCGCCAACTCCTTCATCTTCATCGATGAGTTAGGCGTGAAATAACCTCTGACCTTAAAATCATACAGGGCACATACCGAAGCTGATAGCCGAAGTATGTGCCCTGTTTTATATTGCCGAATTGTGGGGAAGTATGCCCAAAAGTTTACTTCAATATTGCACTGCTTGCTGTCCCGGTGCCGCTGACTTCATCGTAGTGGTCAACTTTCTTGCCATAACCGAATGTATAAGAGACGGCCAATGTTATTCGCCAATGTTGAGCGGTAGAAAATTCCTTGCGGTCAAAGCTATAATATTTGCTCGTAAGGGTCTGATGCGATGATTCCCATGACGTACGCAAGAAGTTGTAAACTCCGGCGCGGATATTCCAGCCCTTATTACTCCACCCCAACTGAATCTGATATTTGGCGGGAGTACGCTCGACGATGCCGCTTTGTTCTTCCTGATAATGGCTTGGAGTCATGTACCAGCCCCAAAGAGAGAATTTGCCGAAGTAGTATGTGAGTTGGGCTGTGCATGTAATTTCGTTCCTTGTATTTGCGTATGCCCCTGTTGTCTTTCTTAACCAATATTGGGGACGTAGTTTGGCAACAAGCTTACCACCGAAAAATTTGCCGGTAGCAGAAATTCCCAACATCCCACTGCGATAATCTCCGTCGTTGACATATCGGCGCAACATTGTTCCTTCGGGAGCAGTTGGTGAATATATTGTCACACATCGGTTGCCTAACATATAAATATATCCGTCAGCCGAAAGTTGCCATTTGTTATTTGGCAGCCATGTGTATGTCAAACCAGCATTTTGATATGAATAATCTGCCAATGTCGGCGTTCCTTGATACCACATAAGTTCGTCCTGTTGGAGCATATTAGGACTTTTTTGAGAGGCGTCAGGTACATCTTTGCCATAACGCCAGTTAGCTTCAAACTGGTGGTGATCGGTAGGCGAAAAAGTGGCATAAGCATTGGTCTGAGGGAAATTGCTGCTCATGTGGCTATTGCTGATATGGTTGCGCTCCCAAACCCAACCAAACTCTCCGCCGATGTTCCATTTCTCAAGACTCAGGTCATAATGGACTCCGGCGAGATAACCGCCAACATTATAATTTTGATGTGACGGGGAGCTACCTGAATAATCAATGAAATTCCAGTTTTGAGAGGTTGCCAGATAAAAAATGAAACTGTTTTTATCGTTAAGTTGCCAGTACAGACGCGGATTCAGTTGGAAATTATGCACATCTTCCAATGCATTGTTGGTTATCGAGAGACTTTCGCCGGTTGTATAGAGTGAGTTGGATTTGTTTTCGCCATAGGTATAAGCTGCCTCAGCTTCAAGCGAAAACTTCTGCGAGAAATTGAAGAAGAAATTACCATTGTAAGAGAGTGCATAGTTGTGGTTGGAGGTCAGCGACGTTGCAGTGGCAGGAGAAAATAAATCGGAAGAATAAACCAACGAATTGACTGCATCATTGTGCGGAACATTCGTCAAGCTATATGCAAGGCGGTTTGAGATTCTTGCTTTTTCGCTGTTATACAAAGCACGGAAGGTGAAGTCGTTGCTATTGTTGCGATTGAGTGATGAATTGGTATTTGATGTTCTTTCGATGGTCTGTGGTCCGGCTCCATACAGGTCTTCAAACCGGAACATTTCGGTAGAACTTAGGCCGCTATGACGGTTCGTAAGATAAATTTCATCGGCATACATGTCAAAAATCATTGACTTGTAAGCCATTTTGGAATAGACTTCTCCTTCGGTGCGGTTTACACCGAACCATTTATTGGCAGTCATCTTAGTATATCCGCCCCATTCATACTTTTGCATGATGAAGTTTATGGCATAGTGGGCGCCTTGAAATCGCGGGTCGGTGGGATGCAGATAATATTCCACCTTTTTTACGTCTTGCGTCTTCATACCCCGCAGGTCTTGTTCGGTAGCAGGTAGAAAATCAATGAATATCGCCACTCCCTGACCCGAAGCGGTCTTCACAGCTTGGCTGATAGGGTCAACTTCTATCTGAGGAATAGCCATTTGGCTCAATAGGGAAATTGCATCAGCGGCAGCGTTCTTCTGTCGAACCATTGGAATATAAGTTGATATATTCGATTGCGTTCGTTGCATATTCGCCTCAACAACTACTTCGTTAAGTTTCTGAGTTTTTAAGCTATCCGTAGACTCGTTTTGTGCTATTGCACTAAAGGAGCAAAGACATATACCTATGACGCCACATACATTTTTCATATATCTAACCATTAAGTTTGATGCGCAAAGTTACAAAAAATAAAAATTATAACTCTCAACATTTGTTGAGAATCGAAGATAATATGCGTGGCGTAGCGTCGGGCATGATTTTATATCAACACGTCAATTTCCTCTTCGCTGCGAGGCGTGAGCCGTGGGGCTCATCGTGTGCGGGGCAGCTGCCGCCAGGGGGTAGAAGTCCAGACCCTCCATAGTGGGGACCGAATCTATTACCTTGGGTGGCGGCTTAGGCGGCGAAGAGACGGGGATTAGAAAAATGGTGGTCATGGGAGCGGCCTTCGCATGCAGGTCTTCCATGGCCTTACGGCGATATGCGCGGTATGCGCTGATAGAGATGTCACGCTCTACGCAGGGCGGGAAATCGGGGTTTCGAGTGCCCGCACAACTGTGGTAGATAATGATGTAGCACGGCAGGTCGAGAAAGACAGGATGCGCATACCGAAACAATTCCTGTGCTTTCTTGCGGTTGAGGTCGTGGGCGTAGAGAATGTTGAAATTCGTGCCTCTGAGGGCATTCGGTCTACGCTGTGACGCTATGGCTAACGGTCTCCTTACGAACTTATACTCTAAGGCGTGAGCTTCCTTAATACTTCTGTCTACGAGCACTAAGTCGAGCTCGGGCGTGAGGGTCATGAGCCAGTTGATGTAGCCGATGAGCACCTCGGTGGAGTCGGTGTCGGGATAGTCTACTACCTGCACGTTGA
>JAAVFI010000073.1 GCA_014800815.1 Bacteroidales bacterium
TAGGGTTTGTTTTGTCGTTTTCGTTGTCCGACGATGCAAAGTTAAGTTGCCGAAAAAGAAAATCAAGTATTTTAATGTAAATAAATGTTAAAGCATAAATATTGCATATTAAAGCTATGGAACACGCAGTATAACAAGTAGATACAAAACGATAAAAATGTTACACGATTGTTACATCATGATATAAAAGCCGTGAATGTAATGTGAATGTAACAAAAGCGTGTGAAAATTGTGTGCGATATGGCAGCAGCTCGTGAACTATTTAGCCGACTTGATAAAAGCTTATTAATCACCAATAAACAACGAAAGCGGCGTATCGGCGTTCCACTTTATAGACTGTGTCTCAAGTAGAGTCAATGTCGGTTTACCTGTTGATTCGAAAAGAACAATGGCTTTTACAAGGTCTTTGCTCTTTTTTCGGAATTCTCCGCTGAACACTATGTTTTGTTTCCGGTGGTTTACCACTATCACATCCCCGTCGCTTATGATTTCGGAGGACTTCACCATATTGCCCACCTCTTTCCGGAGAGAGTCGAAATTGAGTATCGACAGCAGCTCGTCGCTGAAGCCCGAAGGATGCTCATCGACTTTCACGCCGTTTTGGAGGTGGATATAGGTGGTGCCACAGTAGATTATTGAATTGTTCTGCTCGTCGTGCCAGTCGACCCGGTTATATACCTTGCCATCTTTATTAAGTATATAGAGAGTGCCTTTCACGGGCACACCCTTCGGGCTCGGGGTGTACACGTAGTCCTTATCTTTCAATTCTCCAAGGATAGTGAAATCTACCCGTACGCTTTCAGCTTCTGAAAGATTGGTGAGTGCAGCCTTGACCGTCTCGGCGGCAGAAACGGGCTGGAAAGATTTGAAGGCCAGTGTGAATATTACGATGAGCATGGCGGCAATGCTTCCAATCGTCCATAGCTTTGCGCGATAGTTTCTCCGCGGTTTGCCGAACGATATATTTGCGGCTCTCGGGAATCGGGGCGTGAGCATTTCAACTACCTTGTCGAATTCAGGGTCAGGGTTGTTCCGGGTTGTATTCATAGCATACTTAATTTTAGTTGTGTTTTTATTTTCTCAATGCCGTAGCGAAATCGTGCTTTTACCGTTGGCAGCGGAACCTCGACTACATCGGCTATTTCCTGAAATGTAAGGTTGCTGTGGAGCCGGAATCGGATTATCTCCGATTGCTCAAACGGTATGATGTTCAGCAGTCGGTTTATGAGCGCGAATTCTTCCTCAAAGTTTTCCGGTTGCTCACAAGCTATATCGGAAATTTCGGGAGCATCTGCGCTCAGAGCCTCCGTCCGGCTCCTCTCCCTTATAATATCGGAGCACTCATTGCTCACCATTCGGTAGAAGTAAGCTCTCAAATTGGCAATATCCTTAAGGCGTTCTTCGTTGGAGAGCGTCTTCATGTATGTATTCTGAAGGACATCCTCAACGTCTTTTATGTCGTGCAGACGGTAGCTTGCGTACTGGAAGAGTTTATCCTTTTCAGCGTCAAGTATCTGTAGAATATGTCGGGTGTTTTGTCGCATAATTTTTATAACTTACTTATAAGACGGAGCCTGACATGAAAAGATATAAATGCCTGCACTTTTTTTGATTTTTATTTTACGTATGTTTTACAACATAGAGCGTGAATTATGTAGTATGGCTGAAAATACCTAACTTTGTAGAGTCACCCAAGCATATATCACATCTGATATCACATATGAATACAAAAAAACTACTGCTTGGCGACGAAGCTTTTGCTCTCGGAGCCATTGAAGCAGGACTGAGTGGCGCTTACGCCTATCCCGGCACGCCCTCTACAGAAATTCTCGAATTCGTTCAGAGCAATCCTATCGCCCGTGAGCGTGGGATTCACTCCCATTGGTCAAGCAACGAGAAAACTGCTATGGAAGAAGCTCTCGGCATGTCGTACTGCGGTAAGCGTGCCATTGTTTCTATGAAGCATGTGGGCCTCAACGTGGCCGCTGACCCCTTTGTCAACGCCGCTATGACGGGTGCCAACGGTGGTCTGCTCGTCGTCGCTGCCGACGACCCCTCGATGCACTCGTCGCAGAATGAGCAGGACTCGCGCTTCTATGCCAATTTCGCTATAATGCCCGTGCTCGAACCCTCGAACCAGCAGGAAGCCTACGATATGGCTGCATACGGCTTCGAACTCTCCGAGAAACTCCGCATACCTGTGCTCGTGCGCTTCGTAACCCGCCTCTCGCATTCTCGCTCGACAGTGGTGACTAAAGAGGAACCCGCGGCAGAGAACGCGCTCCGCTATCCCGAGAATCCCCGCCAGTGGGTGCTTATGCCCGGCAACTCCAAGGTGCGCTACCGTCAGCTCCTCAAAGACCGCGTGGAAATGGAGGCTCTCGCCGCTGCTTCGCCCTTCAACAGCCTCGTTGAAGGCAGCGACCGCCGCCTCGGCGTCATCGCTTCGGGCATCGGCTACAACTATGTGCAGGAGACTTTCGGCGGAAAGTGTCCCTTCTCATTACTGAAAATTTCGCAGTATCCCGTGCCCCGCGACCTCGTGAAGACACTGGCCGAGAGCTGCGAGGCCATTTTCGTGGTAGAGGAAGGTCAGCCCATGATTGAAGATAGTCTGCGCGGCCTGCTCGACTGCGGTCCGAAGATCTACGGCAAGCGCGACAGCATACTCCCCACCGACGGCGAACTTACCCCCGACACCGTGGCGGCGGCTTTTGTACGCCTCGCTCCCGACAGCGGCGCCAAGCTCCCCGATACTCCCGCGGCAGCCTCCAATGTTGTGGCCCGTCCGCCCGCCTTGTGCCAGGGTTGCGGTCACCGCGACGTGTACGGCGCTCTCAATGCCGCCCTCGCAGAGTTCGAGTCGCCCAAGGTATTCGGCGACATCGGCTGCTACACTCTCGGCTTCCTTTCGCCTTTCAATGCCCTTGATACAACGGTGGATATGGGCGCCTCGATAACAATGGCCAAGGGCGCTGCCGATGCCGGACAGCATCCTGCCGTGGCTATCATCGGCGACTCCACCTTCACTCACTCGGGTATGACAGGCCTCCTCGACGCCGTCAACGAAGATTCGCCCATTACGGTGATTATCTCCGACAATCTCACCACAGGTATGACCGGCGGACAGGACTCGCAGGGTACCGGCAAGATTGAAGATATATGCCTCGGCTTGGGCGTAAAACCCGAGCGCCTGCATACTATCGACGCACATCCGCGCAAGGCCGGCGAACTCAAAGCTCTGTTCGAGAGCGAACTCGCTTTTAAAGGCCTCTCTGTAATCGTTGCACGCCGCGAGTGTATACAGACGGCACGTCGTCACGCTAAAAAATAAATCCGAATGAAAACAGACATCATACTCGCCGGAGTCGGCGGACAGGGCATCCTCTCCATTGCCACAATCCTGGGCCACGCGGCCCTGCAGGCCGACCTGTATCTCAAGCAGGCCGAAGTACACGGTATGAGTCAGCGAGGCGGCGACGTTATGTCGTGCCTCCGTCTCAGCTCCGACCCCATAGCTTCCGACCTTATCCCCGCAGGAAAAGTCGACCTCGTGATATCGCTCGAACCCATGGAGGCACTGCGCTATGCGCATCTTCTTGCTCCCGGCGGACGAGTAATCACCTCTACAGAACCCTTTGTAAACATCCCCAACTACCCCGAGCTCGACAAGATTATGGCCGAGCTCAAGGCGCTGCCGGGCACCGTGATGCTCCCTGCCGAACAGATTGCCAAAGAGGTGGCGAGTCCCCGCTCGTCCAACATGGCGCTCCTCGGCGCTTCCGCACCCTATATCGGGCTGCCTGATACGGCTCTCGAAGAAAGTATCGCCGCCGTTTTCGGTCCTAAGGGCGAGAAAATCGTTGCCGATAACATTGCCGCTTTCCGCGCCGGCAAGGAATATAAAGGACAGTAAATAACACCAAACATCCACACAGTGACTCCTGTAAACGAAGAAATATTCGCCGGAGCCCTCCGGAGCATGAACATCGAGAATATCAGTTCGGCCACCATCCGACAGATTCTCGCTCTCGCCAACAGACTTGAAGCTCATCTCGGCGAGGAGTTTGTACACCTCGAAATGGGCAACCCCGGCCTTCCCGCCTCTGAAATAGGTATCGAGGCTGAGCATCAGGCCCTGCTCTCGGGCGTGGCATCGAAATATCCCAACATCGCCGGTATTCCGCCGCTCAAAGAGAGCGCGTCGGCATTCCTCAAGGCATTCCTCAATATTGATATTCCCGCACGTTGCATCGTGCCCACAGTAGGCTCCATGCAGGGAACATTCACCCTCTTTATCCTCCTGGGCCAGCGCATCCCCGGCAAGGACACCATTCTCTTCCTCGACCCCGGATTCCCCGCCCAGCATCACCAGGCCAAGCTCCTCGGCATCAAGCAGGAGTCGGTAGACGTGTACGACTGCCGCGGTGCCGCTCTCGAAGCGCGCCTCGAGGAACATCTCTCCAAAGGCAATGTCACCGCCATGCTCTACAGCAATCCCAACAATCCTGCATGGTTCAACTTCACCGACGAAGAGCACCGTATCATTGCCCGGCTGGCCGATAAATACGACGTTATCGTCGTCGAAGACCACGCCTACCTCGGCATGGACTTCCGTTGTCGCTACGGACAGCCCTACACAGCGCCGTATATCCCCACCGTGGCTCGATATACCGACAACTGCGTGATGCTCGTATCGGCCTCGAAAATTTTCAGCTATGCCGGCCAGCGTATCGCCGTGGTGTGCATGACTCCCTCGCTCTACGAGCGCAGCTACGATTATCTGAAGTCGTTCTACGACATCCCCACCTTCGGCGACGCCTATACCTTCGGCGTGCTCTATTGCGCATCGTCGGGCGTGGCGCACTCCGTGCAGTACGGCTTTGCCGAGATGCTCCGTGCGGCGGTAGAGGGGCGTCTCGACTTCGTGAAAGAGTGTGAGGAATATGGCCGTCGCGCGGCGATTGCCAAGAAACTCTTCACCGACAACGGATTCCATATCGTATACGCCCTCGACGGTGAGCAGCCTATCTCCGACGGCTTCTTCTTTACAGTCGGTTATCCCGGATTTACGGGAGATGCCCTGCAGCGCGAGCTCCTACGCTACGGCGTATCCACCATTTCCCTGCCGTCGACAGGCAGCAAGCAGGAAGGTCTGCGCGTGTGCGTGTCGCTGCTCAACAACCCGCAGATATTCGACCTCCTCGAGACGCGCCTTAAAGAGTTCAACCACGATTATCCTACAGCATGAAAGCCAATTATACCACTGCCGACGAGGCTGTAAAGCTCATCAAGAGCGGCGACCACGTTTTCATCCAGGGCAGTACCTCGGTGCCTGAGACCCTCGTGGAGGCTATGACGCGCTGCGGGCATGAACTCCGCGACGTAGTGCTTTACTCGGGGTTCTCCGTCACTAAGGGCGAGGCTCCCTACTGCCGTCCCGAATTCAAGGATTCTTTCCTCGTAGACACCTGCTTCGTGTCGTCCAACGTGCGACGCTGGATTGCAGAAGGCTACGGTGCTACCACGCCCCGCTTCTTGGGCGAGGTGCCCGCCCTTTTCCGCGACGGCACTTGGCCCGTGGATGTGTGCTTGCTCAACTGCTCGATGCCTGATGCCGACGGCTACGTGAGCTTCGGCGTGTCGGCCGACCTCGCCACATCGGCCATGCAGTGTGCGCGTGTAATCATCGCGCAGATAAATCCCCACATGCCGTTCAGCTACGGCGACCCCGTGGTGCACCTCTCGCGCATCGACGCTGCCGTGCTCGTCGACGATCCCCTCGTCGAAGTACCCACTCCCGAGCCCGGCCCCGTAGAGACCGCCATTGGCAATGCCATTGCAGAGCATATCCCCGACGGCGCAACTATCCAGATAGGTGTCGGAGGCATACCCAACGCGGTGATTCGCGCACTCAAAGACCACAAGCACCTCGGCCTCCACACCGAGGCTATGACCGACGGCGTACTCCCCCTCATACAGTCGGGAGTGATAGACAATTCGCTCAAGAAAGTAATGCCCGGCAAGTCGGTGGCCTGCCTCGCTCTCGGTTCGCGCAGCCTCTACGACCTCATGGACTACAACAAAGACATGATTTTCAAAGACGTGGCGTGGACCAACGACCCCTTTATCATCGCTCAGAATCCCAAGGTAATGGCTATCAACTCCTGCCTCGAGATCGACCTCACGGGCCAGATATGCGCCGAGTCGATAGGCACACGCATATTCTCGGGTATCGGCGGTCAGCACGACTTCGTGTACGGAGCCTCGCGTAGCGAAGGCGGAAAGTCCTTCCTCGCCATGACCTCGACCACCACCAAAGGAATGGGCAAAATCAAGGCCACCCTAACTCCCGGCGCCGGTGTCGCCACCACCCGCTTCCAGGGCAATTTCGTAGTCACCGAGCACGGCGCTGTTGACCTCCGCGGCCGTAGCCTCCCCGAGCGCGCCAAACTCCTCATCTCGATAGCCAATCCCGCCGACCGCGAAGCCCTCGACCGTGCCGCCTTCGAACGATTCGGCTACTCATACCTGAGGTTGAAGTAACAATATATCTGACAGGATATACGGCCTACCTCGTATATCCTGTCAGGTTTGTTTGTGGCTGCTGTCGGGTATGTGTTGTTTGGTTGGCGTTTAAATTGGTGAGTAGTTAGATTATATGGACGCAAAAACTTCTTCAGATAAATTTACTTATGCTATTAATGCAATATTTTATTGCATGTGGCGGTTTGAGGTAAGTTCATCGAACCGGCTGAAGAATATTTTCATTTGGCTTGCTACATTCATCCCCCAGTATTTCTATAGTGACGAATCTAAGAAAAGGTTTTTCGAAAGGTATAATCAAAGTATTAGAGAGTATGACAAGGCCAGATATAATCGAAAATATGGAGAACATATAGGAATGACTAAACACAATTTCGGATGTTTGTACTCAAGCTATCCCGCGATTATATCATTTATGTTAATGGGTTTATTCTTCGTAATATTTGGGTTGGAGAGTAAAGGCTCATTATTATATCTAATAATAGTAGCGTTGCCCATCGGAATTGGCTATATTCCAGCATATAAAGCTCTATATACTAAGGACCGATATTTGGCTTACTTTAAGATGTTTGATAAAGAGGATAATAATTGGTATAGACGCTGGAAGTGCAGAACTATCTTGTTTATTATTGGAAGCATTGTAAGTACAATTGTAGGTTGTGCGTTACTTTTTGGGATACTGGTATTCTTTAGGGCTTAGAATATGGATGCAGAACGGTTTGAATATTTGATGAATGCATTCTACTTTGGTCTTTGTCTGGCTGAACGCTGAGAGGGGTTGAGAAATTCGGCTACTCATGGCTGAGTCTACGGATTACGAGCGTAGGAATATTCCCCTCATACCCATACATTTATATTACATTTGTAGGAATATAAGTGAGTATGTCTATATCGGGAAGATGGCTTCCCTGCCTCTGCACATCACTTATGAAAGCGGAGATTTCGGCCGCAGTCATTTTCTTACGTATAAAAGCGTAGTAGAGGAAGTCGATTGTTGTAAGATAAGTTATTTGGTTCTCTGTGCAATATGCCTTAATATCTCTGAGATTACTGCTCCCGAGTACATCGTAATTATCTCTGCAATATACCATACATGCACTTTCTCCGCGGCCCAGCCTGAGTACCGACCTAAGCCTTGCATACTCCATGCGTGAATCTCCCCGGGGTGCAAAGGTCTCTTTGGTAAATCTGTTTTTCAATAGATTCAGGGTGTTGTCAATCTGCAATTTTGTTGAGGAATTGGCTGCCAATTCACTATATACCACATCGAGTATAATATAGCTGTACTCAGGAAAGATATCGAATAGCAGCGATAAACATCCACCTTTGATGAAGTGGATTATTACGTCGGCATCAAGGACAATCTTAGTCTTCATTGCCGGTTATGCCGATTTTATGTAAAAGTTCGAGATAGTGTCCTTCTGAAATTTTACCGTTTTCAAATAGTTTCCTTGCCTTCTCTCCGAAATCACCTATCACAAGGTTCTCATTAGCTTTCGCATATAGGTCCGTATTATATCCGTAAAGTTTGGCCGTATGTGTTACAGGCATCTGAGAAAGTTTGTCTTTCTGTTCCTTGCTGATAAATTTCAGGTCGCACAGTCTGTTTAAGGTGGCTCGATGCGATACAGAGAAATATTGTTCGATTTTAAGAATTGTAGCGATAGATATCTCACCATTTATCAGCTCTGAATCAGGAATCAGTTGTCTGACTCCGTTTGCAGGCATGAGAAATAGGAGGGCAAAGGCATCGGCGCACTGTTCGGCTTCATCTTTTTTACTGTCGAGTCGGCATATGTGGGGTTGTGGATTGCTCTCGATAAACAGATGATAGAGTTCATGTGCAATTGTGAAGTGTTGACGACCTCGGGGATTATTGGAGTTAATCATCATGAATCTCCGTTCTCCGCTTCGCAAGCTCATTCCGGCAAAATCGTCTGACAGAGGTCGATATAGAGTAAGTACATTCAGCTTCAAAAGCAGACTTTTAAGGTTTACAGCTTCGGTATCGCTGAGACCGACGGTTTGTCTGAATCGTGAAGCTTGATTCTCTACAATATTCAAAAGCGCGGCCTTCATTGTCTCTCAATAGCTTCGAGTTTCAGATATGACTTGACCACATCTTTGAAGTGTATTATTTCTGCTTGATCTGTGGCGGATATCCCGTTTACGCGGAATGCCGATGCTAAAATCAGGGCATCTACATTCTCGTTCTCTATGAATAAGTCATACATCTCGCAGCCGTAGAAGTCGCTCGCTTTTTCGATTACTTCGTATGGTATCTCTCTGTCTCCGGTTTCGTAATTGCTGTAGGCAGAGCGCGTTATTGCTAAAGCATCAGCTACTTCTGCTTGAGTGTACTTTGCTGCCTCTCTTAATTTTTTTAGATTCCGGGCTATAATTTTATCCATAGTGTTCTGTCTGACGATGTGGCAAAGTTACTAAATAGTTTTAATATAATAACAATTTGCCACACTAAAATATTGTCATTGCATAGACTTTTTTTCTCCCTGCGGGTACCTGAGTGGATATGTAGCTAAAATCATTTGAACCAAAGGGTGGTTTTGCTTATCATTTAATATTTTTTTACTAACTTTGCAGCGTCGATTCGTCGACAGAGACATATTAAGTTATAGGGGTGCGACTGCCGGGGCTTTTTGCCCGAAAGGCGTAGCTGAGATTATACCCTTTGAACCTGAACCGGGTAATACCGGCGTAGAGAAATTAACAGATGAAAAAAGCACTACTTGCTTTGTGCCTGCCTGTTGTGGCAACAGAGGCACTTGTGGCGTCGGAGGCTCTTTCCGACACTATCTCCCTTTCTAATGTCGAAGTGACGGCCAACCGCGCTTCTGCAAACGATCCGATAGCATATACGAATGTATTGAAGTCGCAGCTCGAAAACTCGAATGACGGGCGCGATGTGCCGTATCTGCTCGGCCTTACTCCGTCGGTGATAATGACGGGTGATGCGGGCGCCGGTATGGGTTACTCTTATATCCGTGTGCGTGGTACGGATGCTTCGCGTATCAATGTCACTACCAACGGTATTCCTATCAATGACCCTGAGAGTCACCGAGTGTACTGGGTGAATATGCCCGACCTTGCTTCGTCGGTGCGCGATATTCAGGTGCAGCGCGGTGTGGGTACGTCGACTAACGGCGCGGGTGCTTTCGGTGCAAGTATCAATATGATGACGGATGCCCCGGACGACGACCCTTATGCTGAATTCAGTGCATCGTACGGTTCGTTCAACTCCAATAAGGAGACTTTCCGCGCGGGCTCCGGCTTGCTCGGTGAGCACTGGACTGCCGATGTACGCCTGAGCCACTTGGGTTCGGACGGATATATCGACCGTGCTTTCTCCAAGTTGTGGAGCTATTTCGGGCAGCTTGCCTACCGCAATGGAGGTACTTCGCTGCGCTTTGTGGCGTTCGGTGGCAAGGAGCAGACTTATATGGCGTGGGACTATGCCTCGAAGGAGGAAATGGCGCTCTACGGTCGCCGCTATAATCCGTGCGGCAAGTACACTGCCGACGACGGTTCGACGGCGTTCTATCCCGACCAGACCGACAATTTCATTCAGCATCATTTTCAATTGCTCCTCAATCAGCGCCTGAACGATGACTGGTATCTGTCGGCAGGTCTGCACTATACCGACGACGACGGCTATTACCGGCAGTATAAGACTCGCCGCACGCTGGTGGAGTACGGCCTTGAGCCTTACTTCAATGCCGAGGGCCATGAGGTGAGCAAGAGCGACCTTATACGCCTGAAGTTCAACCGCAATTATTTCGGCGGCGGCACTTTCACTTTCAAGTACACGGGCAAGCGTCTTATCGCCAATCTCGGCGGCGCTGCCAATACTTTCAGAGGCAATCACTTCGGTCAGGTGGTGTGGGTTCGCAACTATGTGGGCCCTATCAATCCCGATCAGGAATATTACCGCAACCACGGCGACAAGACTGACGCCAATGTGTATGCGCGCGGTAATTTCGACGCCGGACGTGGCTTCTCGGTATTCGCCGATGTGCAGTACCGCTATATCCACTATATCATTAAGGGTGTGGGCGATACGTACGACTGGAACACCGGCGCTCCGGTAGTGTACGATATAGTGCGCGACTATAATTTCTTCAATCCCAAAGCGGGAGTGAACTGGTCGAAGCACAATCACAGAGCGTATGCTTCGTGGAGTGTCGCCCACAAAGAGCCGGTGCGTGATAATTTCACCGACGGCGACCCCGCCCACTATCCTACGGCGGAGCGTCTCTTTGACTATGAGGCCGGCTACGGATATGAGTCCAAGCTCTTTGCGGCAGGAGTGAATCTCTACTATATGGACTATAAGGACCAGCTCGTCACCACGGGTCAGCTCTCCGACACGGGCAATCCTCTGAGTGTGAATGTGCCGCGCAGCTACCGTATGGGTATCGAGCTACAGGGTGCGCTCAAGCCCGTCGACTGGTTCGACTGGCAGATAAACGCGACTCTCTCTCGCAACCGCATCAAGGATTTCGTGGAGTATATCTATGAAGACGAGTGGACCAATCCTATAAGCATCGACCGTGGCGACACGCCCATTTCGTTCTCTCCCGGCTTCGTGCTGAACAATGCCTTCAATTTCAAGGGCGCGGGATTCGACGGTCAGCTTGCCTCGCACTACGTGGGCAAGCAGTATATGAACAATGCGGGGACGGACGATACCTCGCTCGACCCCTACTTCGTGACCGACCTCCACGCCGGATATACTTTCAAAGGACTGCTTGGTATGCGCAGTATGCGTGTGGGCTTCTCGGTGTACAACCTGTTCAATGCCAAGTATTGCAGCAACGGTTACGCCGGAGCGGGCTATACCGTTGCCGCCGACGGCAGCAAGGAGATATACCGCTATGCTGGCTATGCCGCCCAGGCTACAATCAACTTCATGGGAACCGTAACAATTAAGTTCTGATGCTTGACACCATTCTTCAGTTCGCCGGTCTGGCCATAGGCCTTGTGTACCTCTACTACGAATACCATGCCGATGCAAAGGTGTGGATAGTGGGGCTGATTATGCCTCTGATTTCTATGTGGGTGTACTTTCGTAAGGGTCTTTATGCCGATTTCGGAATGAATATCTACTATCTGGCAATGGCTGTCTACGGCTATCTGGCGTGGACGGGTCTGCTGAGCAAGGGCAAGAAGAAAGACGTGCCGCTGCAGGTGCGCCACACTCCATGGCGGGTATGGCTCGGCACGGGGGCGGTGACGGGTCTGATATGGGTGGCGATAGCGGTATTCCTGCTGAAAGCTACCGACAGCACGGTGCCTTGGGCCGATGCCTTTACTACCGCGGGCAGTATTTCGGCCACGTGGATGCTCGCGCGCAAGTATGTAGGGCAGTGGCTGATATGGCTGGTCGTGGATGCCGTATGTGTGGTATTGTATATCTACAAGGGTATATACCCCTATGCGGCTCTCTACACGGTGTACTGCATTATAGCCGTGCTCGGCTTCAGGAAGTGGAGCCGCATGGCGGCGGAATAGAAAAACGGGTCTCGAAGCGGGACCCGTTTTTCATGAAGTTATTCGATGGTGTGCGTATTATTCGCCGGCAGGTTTAAGCTTAACGGTGAAGTGACGCATGAGCGGCGCTTCCCATACGATTTCGACACCACGGGTTATCTCGTGGCGACGGTCGTAAACGTTCTTAAGCGCTACGGCAACCACGTCCATGTGATTGTCGGTGTATGTGCGTCGGGGAATGGCGAGGCGCAGGAGGTCAAGGCCGCCGAAACGGTTTTCGCGTGTCACGGGGTCGCGGTCGGCGAGGATATAGCCGATTTCGCAGCCGCGGATGCCTGCTTCGAGGTAGAGGAGAACGGTAAGTGTCTGCGCGGGGAATTCTTCTTTGGGGATATTGGTGAGGATTTTGCCTGCATCCACAAATATAGCGTGGCCGCCGGCCGGGCGCTGATAGGGTATGCCGAATTCGTCAAGGCGCTTGGCCAGGTATTCAACCTGATGTATGCGGGTGTGGAGGTTGTCGAACTCGGTGTTTTCGTCGAGACCTACGGCGAGAGCTTCCATGTCGCGGCCGTTCATGCCTCCGTAGGTGAGATAGCCTTCGAAGGGTATGGCGTAGAGTTTTGCTGCCTCAGCCCAGTCGTCGTGCCGGGTGGCGATGAATCCGCCCATGTTTACGATAGCGTCTTTCTTGGCCGACATGGTCATGCCGTCCGCGAGGTCGAACATCTCTCGCACTATTTCTTTGATAGTCTTGTCGGCGTAGCCTTCTTCGCGGGTCTTGATGAAGTAGGCGTTCTCGGCGAAGCGGGCCGAGTCGAATATCACGCGGAGGCCGTGGCGGTCCGCGAGCTCGCGTACGGCACGCAGATTTGCCATTGATACGGGCTGTCCGCCGGCGGTGTTGTTGGTAATAGTTACGATGATGAAGGGGATGTTGCCCTTGTTTTCGGCACATACTTTCTCGAGTTTGTCGATATCGACATTGCCCTTGAAAGGATGCTCGAGCTGGGTGTCTTTCGCTTCGTCGATAGTGCAGTCAACAGCAAATGCCTTGCGGCTCTCGATGTGTCCCTTGGTGGTGTCGAAGTGCGAGTTGCCGGGCACGATGTTGCCTTCGCGTACGAGAGCGCTGAAGAGAACGTTCTCGGCTGCGCGTCCCTGGTGTGTGGGTATTACTATAGGGAAGCCGGTGATTCGTTCGATAGTGTTGCGGAGATTGAAGAACGAGCGGGCGCCTGCATAGCTTTCGTCGCCCATCATCATAGCCGACCACTGGCGGTCGCTCATAGCTCCCGTGCCGGAGTCGGTGAGGAGGTCGATGTATACTTGCTCGGCGGGAAGCTGGAATACATTGTAGTGAGCCTGCTTGATCCACTGTTCGCGTTCTTCGCGGGAGCTTTTACGAATGGGCTCCACCATTTTGATGCGCCATGATTCGGCGAAAGGAAGTTCCATAGTATGTAGGGTAAGTATTTAAGGTTTCCGAGTGCAAATATAGCTATTTTATTTGCCGTATACAACAACAGGCCCGTCTCACGACGGGCCTGTTGTATCTAAACCTTAAAAATCTAATCCTATGAAAAAACTAATTCAATACTTACTTCTTTCTGCTGTTGTACTCCTAATACGTATTGCAAGGGGTATTTGTTGGGTCGTGATGTGTTTTTGAGCACTTTTTTACTGTTTTTTTACAGAGAAGCGATGAAATTTGCTTACTTTTGCATTATGCCATACTTCAACGTGACCATATTAGGCTGCGGGTCGGCTACACCTACCCTCAGACACAATCCGAGCTCCCAGGCCGTGAACTATCGCGGGCGCCTGATGCTCATAGACTGCGGCGAGGGTACGCAGCTGCAGCTGCGCCGCTACGGTCTGTCGTTTGCAAAAATCACCGACATCTTTATCTCTCATCTTCACGGCGACCACTTTTTAGGGTTGCCTGGGTTGCTCTCCACCATGGCTCTGCACGAGGTACAGGGTACGGTGACGGTGCATACCTTTGCCGAGGGTGCCGACATACTGCGGAGGATGATGGATATTTTCTGCCGCGAACGGTCGTACAAACTGGAGTTCGATATTATCGACCCTAAAAATCCGTCGACGGTATATGAGGACAATAATATCGAGGTGATGGCTTTCCCGCTCTATCACCGTGTGCCCTGCGTAGGATATATCTTCCGCGAGAAGCCCAAGCGCAAGCATATCGACGGCGAAATGGTGCGATTCTACGGCGTGCCTCACTATCTGATGAACGCTATCCGCGATGGCGAGGACTTTGTGAAGCCCGACGGCACCGTGGTGCCCAATGAGCGTCTGACGTCTCCCGCCGACCCGTCGGTGAGCTACGCATATTGCTCCGATACGGCGTTCGATATGCGTGTGGCTGAGGCCGTGAAGGGTGTGGATGTGATATATCACGAGTCGACCTACGGCGACGACCGTGCGCACAATGCGGCTCCCCGCGGACATTCTACGGCACGCGAGGCCGGCAAGATTGCCGAGGCGGCGGGAGCGAAGACTCTCGTTATCGGGCACTACTCCAAGACGATTGCCGACGAGAGTATTCTGGCTGCTCAGGCAGCCGAGGAGTTCGACGGTACGGTCATTGCTGCAAATGAGGGTCTTACCATTGATTTAATCTGACCTATGTTCGGCGACGATTACTATATGGGACTTGCGCTCTCCGAGGCCCGTGCGGCAGCAGAGGAGGGTGAGATACCTATCGGGGCTGTCGTGGTAGGCGGCGGCAGAATACTCGGCCGCGGGCACAACCAGACTGAACGCCTGAACGATGTGACGGCGCATGCCGAAATGCTCGCTCTCAGTGCTGCGGCCCAGAGTCTGGGCGGTAAATACCTTACGGGTTGTACGCTCTATGTCACCGTTGAACCATGCCCTATGTGTGCGGGTGCTATAGGCTGGAGCCAGATAGGGCGCATAGTGATAGGCGCTCCCGACCCCAAGCGCGGCTACTCGACAATTCTGCGGCCGGGGGCTACACCTTTCCACCCGCGGGCGACCGTGACCGAGGGTGTGCGCGAGGGTGAATGTCGCGCTATAATCCAGGATTTTTTCCAGCGGAAAAGGCCTCTGAAGAAATAACTCCTTCTTCGCAAGGACGAATCTTGCTCATATCTACTTCAAATTGTAATATAAACTCATTTACAAGACTTACTTAGAATTAGCGACGTGCATTATTTCATAATAGCAGGAGAAGCATCGGGCGACCTGCACGCCTCTCATCTGATACGCGCTCTGCGTGAGCGCGACCCTGAAGCTGTGGTGACTTTCTTCGGCGGCGACCTTATGGCTGCCGCTGCCGGTGTGCAACCGCTTGTGCACTACCGCGATATGGCCTATATGGGCTTCAGTGAGGTGCTCCGCAACATCAATAAAATCGGTGAGAATCTGCGTGCTGCCAAGCGTGCCGTGGAAATGGCGCATCCCGACTGCCTGATATTGGTGGACTATCCTTCGTTCAACCTGAAGGTTGCGGCCAAGGCGCATGCGCTGGGCATACCTGTATTCTACTATATTTCGCCAAAGATATGGGCGTGGAAGAAGTGGCGCATCCGCGATATACGCCGTACGGTGAAGCGGGTGTTCTCTATTCTGCCTTTTGAGCCGGAGTTCTACCGCGCCAACGGATTTGATGCCACGTATGTGGGAAATCCGTCGGTCGAGGAGGTGGACGCACGCCTTGCAGCAACGGCTTCGCGTGCCGATTTTCTTGCGGAGCATAAGTTGCGCGACCGTCCGCTGATAGCTCTCCTCCCCGGCAGCCGCAAGGGCGAGATACGCAATAATCTGCCGGTGATGAATCTTGCCACAAACCGCTTCCCGCAGTATCGTGCCGTGATAGTGGCGGCGCCGGGTATTGATGATGATTTCTACCGTGCGAACGGTGCGGGCAATCTGCCGCTGATACGCACTACGAGCGCTATAGATGTGCTTGTGCACTGCCGCGGAGCACTGGTGACATCGGGAACGGCGACTCTGGAAACAGCTCTCGCAGGTATTCCGCAGGTGGTGACTTACCGTGCCAACGGTTCGAAGCTCTCGTATGACATAATGAAGAAGTTGCTGAGTGTCGACTTCGTGTCGCTGCCGAATCTTATTGTCGGGCGCGAGATTGTGCCGGAGCGTCTGCTGCATACGTGTACACCCGATATCGTGGGCGAGACTCTTGCTCCGCTGCTGCGCGAGGGTGCGCCTGCACGTGAGGCTCAGCTTGCGGGCTACGCCGATATGCGCCGCATACTCGGCACGGAGAATGCCGCCGATAATACGGCGCGCTTAATCATCGATGAACTGTAAGACCCCGGCGTTAATAAATATTGGGGAATGGGGTCTAAGTGATCACTCCCGGGTCTGCTCGAATACGCTGTAGACAGTCACGCTGTTCTGCCCGTTGGGGTTGAGCAGACGCACTGAGAGCTGATGAGGGCGGCCGTCGAGGTCGTAGTTCCAATATACGTCGTGCTTGCGGGTGGCTTTGCGAGCGGGCATCTTTGATATTTCGAGAATTTTTCCGTCGATAGCCACTTCTACCTCGGCAATGTAGTCGGGGTCGCCGTCGGTGCTGACAACTCCGGTGATGACTATCGCGTTGCCGTCGATGGGTGCCTCAAGCGGCGATTCGTTAAGGACTTGATTGTAAGCTGTCTTTCTCAATGGTGAGTAGCCGGGGAAGCTCTGTTCGAGTCTTACGGGCTGAGGTTTCTGGCAGCGTATCGTCACGTTGTCGGTGCCGATTTTACCGCCGTTGCGCTCTATCACTTCAAGTGCCTGGTCGAAACTCATGGTGTAGGTGTCGAGCAGGGAGCTTGAGGTGTATTTGAATTTCATGTCTTCGGCTTTTTTCAGCGGTTCAATCCATAGCGCGGGTATGCTGTCGTAGCCGAGCATGGTGCCGAGTATGCCTCCGGCCGATGCGGGGTTGCAGTCGGAATCCTGTCCGCAGCGGGTGGAAATTTCCAGCGTGCGTCCGAAATCGCCGTGGCCGTAGAGGAGGCCGATGACTACGTATGCGCTGTTGAGAGCGGCGTCGATATTGTAGGCTTTGTAGGCGCCTGTGGGGCAGCCGAGGGTCTTGTCCCATTTCTCGGCACAGAGCTGCCATGCTGCGGTCCAATCGTCGGGATTTTGGCGGTAAGTGTTTATCACATCCGATATTATTCTGTGGTAGCGGCTGCTGTCGGGGATGCACTTGAGGGCTTCTTCCACGATGTATTCTATGTCGTTGCTTACGTAGGCGAGCGAGTACATTGCGGCCATGTAGACACCGCCGTACCAGCCGTCGCCGTAGTTCATGATATGGCCTACACTATCGCATATTGTGGCGGCGGTGTTGGGCATGCCCGGAGCCATAAGGCCTGCGAAGTCGGCTTCGATCTGGAAGTCGATGTCGTCGGCGTGCGGGTTGTTTTTCCAATAGCCCGAGAGTGGTGGCTT
The DNA here is from genome assembly GCA_014800815.1 of Bacteroidales bacterium. Lineage (GTDB taxonomy): Bacteria > Bacteroidota > Bacteroidia > Bacteroidales > Muribaculaceae > CAG-873. The sequence goes on from JAAVFI010000073.1 coordinate 17,515, forward strand.
GATGCCGTTGAGCAGGTTGTAGCGGGCGGTCTGGTTTGCCTCCCAGAGCATGTATTCGGCATTGGCGAAGGCGAGTGCGAGGGAGTCGACGGGTGCGTCGATGCCGAGGCGGCGGTAGGTCTCGACAAATGTGAGGTCCATGTACACATCGTCGTACAGGCCGGGGAATTTGTTCATCCAATCGCATATGTAGTCGGGATCGCCCCACGGAATTTCTACCGAGTCGGGTATCATGCGTCCCTGATAGCGGAATTCTGTAGGTGCGCCGTAGGTGACGCCGATTGTCTGTCCGGCCCAGCCGCCTTTTACTTTGTCGAGCAATCGGGCCTTGGTCATGGTCACATCGTTTGCCGAGGCGATGTCGCATGAAGCGAGGATGCCCGAGCAGCAGGCAAGGAGGAGCAGAGCGGAGACGAAGTATGCAAGTTGTTTCATATCAGAGATATACGTGTTACTTTAAAATGAAAGTGCGCTACTTCACAGTAACGCACCTCCCTCATAACCAAAATTCAAGTATATTGTGAGTCTAACAAAATGTTGCTACTAAATAGGAGTGCAAGTGTTATTGTGTAAGCTTGCTTTCCGTTTGCAAAGATAATTACTATTTTCGAATAGTCGGTCTAAAAATATGGAAATATTTGTTAATAAACATTTCATCAGACTATGGTGAGTTCGCCTGTGAGGGAGTCCATGATGTATCCGGCGATTCGCACGTCGTGGGGCATGAGAGGGTGATTTCGCACGAGGTCGACGGTTTCGTTTACGGCATCGGCTGTATCGGTGAAGCCGTGGAGCCAACTGTCGAGGTCTATGCCACAGTGGCGCATGAGCGATATGTGCTCGTCGTCGACGCCTCGCGAGCGCATGAGTTCGAGCATTTCGGCGGCGTCCATTCCCTGAACTCCGCATCCCGTGTGGCCTATAATCATCACTTCGTTGACGCCGAGCTCGTACACTGCAATGAGGATTGAGCGCATGGTCGAGTCGAAGGGGTTGGTGATTGTACCTCCGGCATTTTTGATCATTTTAACGTCGCCGTTGCGTATGCCGAGTGCCGCGGGGAGGAGTTCGACCAGACGGGTGTCCATGCATGTGACAATAGCGATTTTTTTATCGGGATATTTCGATGTTTCGAATGAGCGGTAGGCTTCGGATTCGACAAATTGGCGGTTGTGCCGCAGTATTTCATCTATCATCTGAGTAGTTATTTTTCGGATTGCGGGGGCAAATTTAGCGAAGTACGGGAAATAATCGGATATTAAAGGTATTTTAACGTATGTGTGTCGGATTGTTGCGCATGAGCGTTGCTAAATTCGGGGGCTGAAAACTACTATTATTATGCTGCCGTTTCAATTTTATACGTGTGATACCGATATGCGCCTGTCGCTGCAGTATGCCGACGAGGGTATTCAGGCCGGTTTCCCGAGTCCGGCTCAGGACTATATCACCGAGAGTATCGACCTCAACCGCGAGCTTATAGAGCACCCGGCATCGACATTCTATGCACGGGTGCGCGGCGATTCGATGTCGGGCGAGGGTATTACGGAGGGAGATATACTTGTGATAGACAAGTCGGTGGAGCCCGAGCACGGCGACCTTGCGGTGTGCTGTCTTGAGGGGCAGTTCACTCTCAAGCGCCTGCGCTTTGTGTCGCCTACGCGCATCATGCTTATGCCTTCGAACCGCCGCTATCGCCCTATCGAGGTGGAGCCGGGGATGGACTTCAAGGTGTGGGGCGTGGTGCTGTATACCATAAAGGCAAACCGCCGGCGCATGCCCGGCTCAGAGCGTTGGTAATGGTAGGGCTGATAGACTGCGACAATTTTTTCTGCTCGTGCGAGCGGGTGTTCCGCCCGGACCTGGCTCATACGCCTATGGTTGTGTTGAGCAATAACGACGGGTGCGTTGTGGCGCGCTCGCGCGAGGTCAAGGCTATGGGGCTGCCCGACTGTCTGCCTTACCATCAGCTCAAAGAGCGGTATGGCGATGCGGGAATCGTGGCTTTTTCGTCGAACTACGCCCTCTATGGCGATATGTCGGCACGCGTCATGGCGGTGCTGCGCAGCGCGGTACCTGAGGTGTGGCAGTACTCTATAGATGAAGCATTTCTCGACCTTGAGGGCCTCAATATCCCCGACTTATACGAGTGGGGCGTGAAGTTGTGCGAGAAGGTGGAGCGCTGCACGGGCTTGCCTGTGAGTCTGGGTATTGCGCCTACCAAAACTCTGGCAAAAATGGCGAGCCGATATGCCAAGAGATATCCCGCCTACCGCAAGTGCTGTGTGATAGATACGGAGGAGAAGCGCGAGAAGGCGCTGAAACTTTTCCCGGCGGCGGATGTGTGGGGGATAGGGCGGCGGACGAGCAATTCGCTGGCGTACTATGGCATCACTACGGCCTACGAACTGGCTCAGCGGTCCCGTGGCTGGATCAGGGCCAAATATCATGTGACCGGCGAACGCACGTGGGACGAGCTCAACGGGCGCAGTGTGATAGATGTGGAGGAAATGGAGGGAAATCCTCGCAAGAGCATTGTGACGAGCCGTAGCTTCCCTGCTATGATTACCGATGTGGAGGAGTTGCGCAGCCATGTGGCAAACTATGCCGCCCGCTGTGCCATGAAGTTGCGACGGCAGAACTCTGTGTGCTCCGTTGTGACGGTATTTGCGCAGTCGAATCGCTTCCGCGAGGATTTACCTCAGTATTCCGGCAGTGCTTTCCACTCGTTCATGACTTCTACTGCAACGATAAGTGAGCTTGTGGAGGCTGCCACGGCGCTTGTCGACACCGTGTACCGAAAGGGTATACACTTCAAGCGAGCCGGGGTAATGGTCACGGGCATATCGTCGGCCGCGGCCGTGCAGCCCGACCTTTTCTGCTACGATGAGGCCCGCACGCTCAAATTGCGCCATGTGTCGGCAGCGGTAGACACTATCAACCGCCGCCTGGGAGCTGACACTGTGATGCTTGCCGCGCAGCAGTACAGCGACCGCGATGAGTCGGGCAAAAGTGTCCGCTTTGTCAACGCCATACGCCGCGCGCTTAAGTCGCCCGACTATTCCACCCGCATAGGAGCGTTTGTGGTGAGTTGAGAGAGGAGGATTGCATTGGAGTGGTTAATGTCGATAATATTGTTTAGTAAGGAAAAAACTAAACCTATCGGTTGCATTTTCTGTGGTGTTTTATTAACTTTGCTGTAAGGCTTTCTTAAAGGCTAATGGCGTTTTCGACCAAGACAGTTTTGTTGAACTCACAAATGAATAATGATATGGCAAGCAAGGCAATAAAATTTTTAGAGGCTAATGAGAGTGAATGCCCCTCGCGCTTTGTAGAGGAAGCTGCATGGCGTAAAGAGAACGCAAGCTGGCTTCGTTGGTCGCGCCAACTTGCTGTAACGCTTATTGGTTATATGCAGGATAACGGCCTGAAACGAGCAGACCTTGCCTCAAAACTTGGCGTTTCACCTCAATATGTAAGTAAACTTCTATCCGGTACGGAAAATCTTAGCTTTAAGAGCATCGCTAATATAGAAGATCGGTTGGGTATTAGTTGTCTGGTAATGGTAAACGCGTGAACTTAGCCGATATTTAATCATCCTGTTTATAAGGCACAAATTAGCAGTAGCTTGATAAGCTGAATTAAAATAAAACCGCCCGCGCTGTTGGCGCGGGCGGCTTGTATAGTGTGCGGGGTGGTGTTAGCGGCCACCGCCGAGTGCCTGATAGAGGTTGATTATCGAGCGGGCGCGAGCGAGCTCGGTGGTAATCTGGTTTATCTGGGCGTTGAGGAGTCCTTGTTGAGCGGTGAGGACTTCGAGGTAGCTTGTTGAGCCGGTGGAGTAGAGCATGAGGTCGCGTGTGTACTCTACTGATTTCTCGAGGTTGGCTACCTGCTCTACGAGGAGGGCGGATTTCTCGCGGCTCTTGGCGTACACGGTGAGGGCGTCGTTGACTTCGGATGCGGCGTTGAGGAGGGCATATTCGAAGTTGTTCATTGCCTGCTGCTGCTGTACTTTAGAAGCTTTGAGGCGTGCGATGTTCTGACCGCGTGAGAAGAGGGGTGCAGTGAGTGAGCCTGCGAGCTGATAGAACCAGTCGCCGGGGTTCTTGATGAATGAGCCGAGGAGGTTGGTGAAACCGCCTGCAACGGATATCGATAGGCCGGGGTAGAAGGCTGCACGTGCGCTTGCTGTGGCGTAGTATGCGGCGGCGAGGTCTTGCTCGGCAGCTGCTACGTCGGGGCGAAGGGCGAGTTCCGCCATGGGGATGCCTGAGTAGAGTACTTCGGGCACTGAGAGGTCGACGCGGTCGGTCACGTCCCATTCCTGCGGGAGGGTGTTCTGCAGGAGCGACATGGTGTTGTTGAGCTGGTCGAGGGTGGTCTCGAGGTCGGTGATTGATGCGAGGATGCTGTAGTAGTTTGCTGCAGACTGTACTACAGCTGCTTCTGTCACTCCCCGACCTCCTTCTTTAAGGTCGCGCATGGTCTGCACGGTCTCTTTCCAGAGTGCTGCGGTATTGCGCGAGAGGTTGAGCTGCTGACGTACTGCTGCGATAGCGTAGTAGGTGTTGGCTACTCCGGCTATTATCTGGCTGCGTACGGCGCTGCTGTAGGCTTCGCTCTTGAGGAGGGCTGCTTTGGCACCGCGCTTGCTGTTGAGGAGCTTACCGAAGATGTCGATTTCCCAGCTGAGCTGTGCGGGGAGCTGGTAGGTCCATGAGAGGTCGCTGCCGGCATACGAGGCCGCCGCCCCGTTGGGGGCGAGGGCTACGTAGGGGAGGTAGCTCAGACGGGCGCCAAGGACGTTGGCTTGAGCGACTTCGACGTTGAGCTGAGCGTTGCGCAGGTTGGTGTTGTTGGCGAGTGCCGACTCGATGAGGTTTGCGAGTTTTGGGTCGGTGAATAGTGTCTGCCACGACAGGTTGCCGAGTGCTGTTGAGTCGGGGGTCTGAGTTAGGGCCTCGGCATACTCTTTGGTGAGAGGTGTTGATGTCGGGGTCTCGTATTTTTTGTATATTCCGCAGCTGCCGAGGATGCTGACTGCTGCAACGGCTACTACTGAGCGGACGATGTATGTTGTATTCATAGGAGGTGCTGGATTATTTGGCGTATTGCTCGATTTCTTTCTCTATGGTGCCACCTTTTTCTTCGTTTTTCCATTCGATGGGTTTGACTTTCTCCTGGAGGATTTCGAAGACTACGAAGAGTGCGGGAACGATGAATATCTGGCATATCATACCGATGAGCATACCTCCTACAGAGCCTGCGCCGAGTGCACGGTTGCCGTTGGCGCCTACGCCTGTCGAGAACATCATAGGCAGAAGGCCGATGACCATGGCGAGCGATGTCATGAGGATAGGACGGAGACGCGCTGCCGCACCGGAGATTGCTGCATTGACGATGCTCATGCCTTTCTGACGGCGTTCGAGGGCGAACTCGACGATAAGGATGGCGTTCTTGGCAAGAAGGCCGATGAGCATGATGAGCGCAATCTGCAGGTAGATGTTGTTGGTGATATCGAAGATGTGTGCGAAGATGAAGGAGCCTGCCAGACCGAAGGGTATGGAGAGGATAACGGAGAAGGGCAGGAGGTAGCTTTCGTACTGGGCCGAAAGAAGGAGGTAGACGAAGAGGAGGCAGAGGCCGAAGATTGCGGCTGTTGCGCTGCCTGAGCTGTTGCCTGCTTCTTCGCGTGTCATACCTGCGTACTCGTAGCCGTAGCCCTGGGGCAGCGTCTGATTTGCCACACGCTCGATAGCGGCGAGAGCTTCGCCGGAGGAGTAGCCGGGGGCGGCTGTACCTGTTACGGATATCGAGGTGAACATGTTGAAGCGGTTCATAAGGTCGGGACCGTAGACGCGTGTGAGCTTGACAAAGTTCGAAATAGGAGCCATTTCGGCGCCGTTGCGAATCTTGATGCTGTTGAGGGTCTCGGGGTCGACACGCGACTCGGGGTTGGCCTGCATCATCACTCGGTAGATTTTACCGAAGCGGTTGAAGTTTGATACATACATACCACCGTAGTAACCCTGGAGTGTGGCAAGGATTGTCTGAGGGCTGATGCCGGCAGTCTTGGCCTTGGCGGCGTCGATGTCGATCATGTACTGGGGGAATGTGGGGTTGAAGGTGGTGTATGCGGCCTGAATCTCGGGCTGCTGGTTGAGCTGCGCGAGGAAGCCCTGTACGACTCCGAAGAACTGGTTGATGTCGCCGCCTGTGCGGTCCTGGAGTTTCATTTCAAGACCGTTGGTGGTGGAGTAACCGGTAATCATAGGGGGTGCGAAAATCATTACGCGGCCGTCGCGTATATTCTGGGCTGTGAGTGCGTATAGCTGCTGGATGATAGCGTTTGAGCTTTCGTTCTTGCCACGCTCGCTCCAGTCTTTAAGCTTGAGAATGAAGGTGGCGTATGTAGGTCCCTGGCCTGCGATGAAGCTGTAGCCGTTGATTGCCTGGCGAATCTTTATAGCGGGGATTGTGGCACAGATAGAGTCTACCTGATTGACTAATTCGGTGGTACGTTCCTGTGATGTGCCTGCGGGCATGTCGATCATGGCAAAAATCACACCGGTATCTTCGTTGGGCACGAGGGCGCTGGGGGTTACACGCATGAGCCAAACGAGAACTGCGATAGCCACTACTACTGTGCTGAATGATATGAGTTTGTGTGCAACAAACCATCCTGTGACTTTCTTATAGAATGAAAGAAGCTTGTCGAAGTTCTTATTGAAAGATTTGTGGAAGCGCTTGCCGAAGAGGCCGAGGACGGTGACGATAGCTACTGCCCATGCCACGCAGCTGAGGGCGACGTTGTGGAAGCTGTAGCATCCGAGCACGAGGAAAGTGATTGTGGCGATGAGTAGGATGAAGGTGATGGCAGGGTGGATGTCGAGAGCGAAGGCGCGTTTGTAGCGCTTGCCTACGGCTTCTCCGGCTGCCTTATAAGCGTCGGTCATGCGCTTGCCGAGCGATGCTTCGGGCTCCCCTTCGGCCTTATGAGGCTTGAGGAATACGGCACAGAGGGCGGGCGAGAGGGTAAGAGCGTTGACGGCGGAGAATGCAATTGCTATGGCCATGGTGATACCGAACTGGCGGTAGAATACACCTGTAGTACCCGGCATGAATGATACGGGGATGAACACGAGCATCATGACGAGGGTAATGGAGATGAGGGCTCCGGCGATTTCGTCCATAGCGTCGATAGATGCGCGTCGTGCCGAGGAGTAGCCCTCGTCGAGTTTGGCGTGCACGGCTTCGACCACCACAATGGCATCATCGACCACAATGGCAATCGCAAGGACGAGCGCCGAGAGTGTGATGAGGTTGATCGAGAAGCCGATGAGCGACATTACGAAGAATGTACCGATAAGCGCCACGGGAATGGCGATAGAGGGGATAATGGTCGAACGAAGGTCCTGCAAGAATATATATACCACGAAGAACACGAGGATGAATGCTTCGATAAGTGTGTGGAGCACGTTGTTGATCGAGGCATAGAGGAAGTCGTTGTTATTGATAGGTATTTCGAAGGTGCATCCTTGCGGAAGGTCGGCACGCATCTTGTCGATGAGGGCGATACAGTCGTTGATGATTCGGGTTGCGTTGGAGCCCGGTGTCTGGTAGACCATGGCCATACTTGCACAATGGCCGTTGAGGTTGTTGGCGAAGCCGTAGGTTACTCGGCCGAGTTCGATTTCTGCAACGTCTTTGAGGTAGAGCACTTCGCCGTTGGCGCCTGTGCGTACTACGATGTCGCCGAACTCTTCAGGTGTGGAGAGACGGCCGCGATAGCGGAGTGTGTACTGGAATGACTGATCGCCCTGCTCGCCGAATGCACCGGGGGCTGCCTCGACGTTCTGCTCGGCGAGAGCCGCGCTGATGTCGGTAGGCATGAGGTGGTACTGGGCCATTACGTCGGGCTTGAGCCAGATACGCATTGAGTAGTCGGCACCGAATGCCATCACGTCGCCCACACCGGAGATACGCTGAATCTGGGGGATGACGTTGATTTTCATGTAGTTGTCGAGGAACTCCTGGGAGTACTGACGGTTGGCGGTTGTATCTACAATAGCCACACCGATAAGGTTGGAGGTCTGACGCTTACGGGTGGTGACACCTACTTGGTTTACTTCGGAGGGGAGGAGGTTGGCAGCGGCGGATACGCGGTTCTGCACGTCGACGGCGGCCATGTTGGGGTTAAAGCCCTGCTCGAAGTACACGTTGATAGTTGCGGAGCCGGTGTTTGTGGCGGTAGACTCCATGTATGTCATGCCTTCGGCACCGTTGATTGATTCTTCGAGGGGAGCAATCACGGAGTTGAGCACGGCCGAGGCGTTTGCACCGGTGTAAGTGGTGGTTACTGAGATTGTAGGGGGGGCGATATCGGGATACTGCGTCACAGGAAGTGAGGCGAGACCGATGAGACCCAGCAGGACGATAAAGATAGAAATTACCGTCGAAAGCACAGGGCGGTTTATAAATGTATCAAGTTTCATTGATTCGAAATTGACTGTTCTACACTAATATTAATGACTGCGCAGCGGCTTACTCGGCAGCCTGAGTCTTGGGTGTGATCTTCATGCCCTGACGTACCTGTGTGCCTACGCCTTCGACTACTACGCGGTCGCCGGGTTTGAGACCCGAAGATACAACGAATACTTTGCCGTCGCTGTAGGGCTCAACGGTGATCTGGGTTGGTACGGTGATATTGCTGTCGTTAAGTGTGTAGACGTAGCGGAGGTCCTGCAGCTCGTAGGTGGCGCGCTGGGGAATGACAATGGCATTGTCGGAGGAGCGGGGGAAGATAACCTTGCCGGTATTACCGCTGCGGAGCACGCCCTGAGGATTGTCGAAGAGCGCGCGTGCCGATGCAGCGCCGGTGTTGTTGTCGATTACACCCGATACGGTAGCGACACGGCCCTTGATAGGATAGCGGGTACCGTTGGCGAGCATGAGCTCAACTTCAGGGAAGGCTTTGAGAGCAGCTTCTACAGAGCCGGCCTCGCCGTTGGTGAAGTCGAGGAGGTCGTTCTCGTTGAAAGAGAAGTAAGCGTATACGTCGGAGTTGTCGCTGAGAGTGGTGAGGGGCTGAGCCGACGAGGGCGATGCGAGAGAGCCTTCGCGGTTGGGAATTGTGCCTACAACGCCGTCGCTGGGAGCAACTACGGTGGTGTAGCTGAGGTTCTTGCGGGCGTTGGTGAGAGCTGCTTCGGCCTGAGCGCGGGCAGCCTTTGCCTGAGCGAGCTGGTTGGCAGCCATCTGCCATTCGGTTTCGCTTATGATGTTTTTGTCGAGGAGCATGCGCTTGTTCTGCTCGGTGATTTCAGCGGTAGAAACGGCGCTCTTTGCAGAGTTGAGGTTGGCTTCAGCCTGGTCAACGGCAGCCTGGAACTGTACTTGGTCGATGGTGAAGAGGGGCTGACCTTTGCGAACGTGCTGACCTTCGTCGACGTGTACCTTGGTGATGAAACCTGTCACCTGCGGGCGGATGTCGATGTCGGTTTTACCTTTGAGAGTGGCGGGGAAAGAAGTTTCGAACGAAGTTGTTGTAGGTTCGACCGTGATAACGGCGATTTCGGGAGCGGGCATAGAGCCGGCCGCAACCTGCTTCTTGGAGCACGACATCATCGTCGAGCTGAGTGCGATAACGCTTGCAAGAGCGGTGATTGATAAGGCTTTAGTCTTCATATAATATAACTGCATTGATTGTTCATAAGAATAGGACAGACCGCACAAGCATATTAAAAATATGTTGTACAACATAAATCCGATGCAAAATTACTAAAAAAAAGCGTTGCACGCATCAGTCCAAAAAGCAAAAAAGTTGGCACAAAAGTCGAATTTGTAGAATTGCAGTGTTAATTTATCTTTCAGAATACCTTGTTTAATATATTCAGGCAAACCATTTTAAGTAAAAAAAGAGAGCGCTCGCACAAAAAAATGACTGAAAGTGTTGTTAGATACAAGAAAATAACTAACTTTGCGCACTCAAAAAACGAAGCACTATGTACTGGACACTTGAACTGGCCTCAAAGCTCGAAGATGCTCCCTGGCCCGCAACCAAAGATGAACTTATAGACTATGCTACCCGCAGCGGCGCTCCGCTCGAAGTAATTGAAAACCTCCAGGAGATTGAAGACGAGGGCGAAACCTACGAATCAATCGAGGATATCTGGCCCGACTACCCTTCGAAAGAAGATTTCTTCTTCAATGAGGAGGAGTATTAAAACAGAAATCAGGCGAAATTCTCGTCTTAAATAATTAAAATACAAGCGATTGACAAGCGAAATAATAAACTTGTCAATCGCTTTTTTCTGTCCTTTTACCACAAAATAAACTTGCCTATTTTCAGACAGTTACACCGTTCAAAATTTGTTTACTTGCCTATTAGTGTGTAATTTTGTAAATGAAAAAACTAAATGGCAATGGACGATAATAACCAAATAATCATATACCAGTGCGAGGATGGCGAGACCCGTATAGAGGTGAAGTTTACGGGTGAGACTGTATGGCTTTCGCAGCAGCAGATGGCGGATTTATTTCAGTCATCCCGAAGTAATGTGGTTGAGCATATCAAGCATATTTATGAAGAAGAGGAGCTTGATGAAGAATCAACTTGTCGGAATTTCCGACAGGTTCGTCAAGAGGGTAACAGGCAGGTTACGCGTGAGATTCCATTCTATAATCTTGACATGATTATTTCGTTGGGATATAGGATTCGGTCGGTGATTGCCACGCATTTCAGGCGGTGGGCTACCGAGCGGCTAAAGGAGTACATTATCAAAGGATTTACCATGGA
>JAAVFI010000074.1 GCA_014800815.1 Bacteroidales bacterium
GCCGCCACCCGAGGTCGGAGGTTCGGGCCCCACTACGGAGGGCCTGGACTTCTACACCTTAGCGGCAGCTGCCCCGCACACGATGAGCCTCACGGCTCACACCTCGCAGCGAAGAGGAAATTGACATGTTGATAAAAAGCCGTAGCGTCAGCCATGAATCGGCGTCCTTGGCCGGACGCCAACGTAGGGGTATAGACTAACCCCGCACATCCCTTCGCCTGGCGGCTACGGTATGTACGGGGTTACTGATTAATCGGTGTCCTGGCTGGACACCACGTAGATAGTCAGGATGTTAGCTGTGTGCACTCAGGCGTCCACTCTATGGCGGCGTCCATTTACTCACCGACTTCCACCACGGATACTTTGTTGAAGCCGAGGCGGGCCTTGAGATAATCGGCAAGGCGTGTGTTTTCGGATTTTGTAAGACGCTTGCGCATGTGCACAAGTGCGACTACGGCGGTGTCAGTAGCTGCGGGATCGTCAGGTTCGGCGAATACTGTGGCGGATATACCGATACGATCTATGTCGGGGAAGAGCACTTTGATTTCGGGAGAAATCTCGGGTGCCGACAGCGAGGATTCTCGTTCGAGCGTGAGAAGGTTACGCAGTGAGTCTATGGTCGACTGCTGGCGGGAGATAGTGCCCTGAGCCATGCTGTATATGTCGCCGATAGCGGGGAGCGATGTGCTTGCATCGGTGCCTCCCTGTATGAAAAGGAGATGTGTGCCGGCGAGTCCATAATATTGGAGCTTCGACGATAGCGCGAGGCGGAGTGAGTCGATAGGGAGTGTGCGGCCTACGAGAGTCAGCGAAAGATATCGCTGTCCGTCCTGATAGTAGGCATTGCGCTGGAGAACCTGGGTATCGGGGAAACGGCACTCTGCAGCTACGAAGCGGTCGGCATCGCTCACAAACTTGCTCTTTTTGAGCATGTTGTAGGTGAGATATACACTCGGGAGCATGGTGAGTATTGCAAGGGCATACACGATGTTTCTCACCTTGCGCGCACGCACCGTATCGGCCTCCTGCGCCGGCTTGTACTTCATGAGTTTTACGCCGATGAAAGTAGCGAACGCAATGTATATCGAGTTGATAATGAAGAGATAAGATGCGCCGAAGAAATAGTTGAGCTGCCATGTTGCCAGGCCGTAACCGGCAGTACAGAGAGGCGGCATAAGAGCCGTAGCGATAGCCACTCCCGGTATCACATTTCCCTTGTTGGTAGAGCCGAGTGCTATTATGCCCGCACCGCCGCCGAAGAATCCGATGAGCACATCGTAGATAGTAGGAGAGGTACGCGCGAGGAGTTCGCTGTGCTGCTCGTTGACGGGCGAGATGAGGAAGTAAAGGGTCGAAGCTATCACGGAGAATCCCGCGGCCATGATAAGATTTCGGAGACAACGCTTGAGCAGGTCAAAATCGTGGATGCCCACACCCAAACCGATACCGATAATAGGGCCCATGAGCGGGGAGATGAGCATGGCGCCGATGATTACGGCGGTAGAGTTGGTATTCAGGCCGAGCGACGCAATGAAAATAGCGAGGATAAGAATGAGAATATTCGTGCCTCTGAACGACACTCCTTCGCGTATATCCTTCTCCGCATCGGCCTGCGATACGAGTTGCCCGTTGAGCGAAAAGTAATTGACAAAGAATGTCGAGAATCGGTTTACTAAATCCTTTTTCACAGCAATTGAATATTAATACGGGGGTGACTGCATGGCCACCCCCGCAATTATTTAACAAGTATCTACCGAGGATTAGAGATACTTACCGTAGTCGGCATTACGCATGTCGCCGGTCTCCGAGAACGCATTGTGGAATGCGAACGCAGCGCGGAGAGTGTGGGGAGTCTGACCCTGTGTGCCGAGGTTGAGGTACTCCTTGAGGAGCGGACGGTACATGGGGTGAGCGCAGTTGTCGATAATAGCGTGAGCGCGTTCTACGGGGTCCTTGTGGCGAAGGTCGGCGATACCCTGGTCTGTAACGAGGATGTCTACCGAGTGCTCGCTGTGGTCGGGGTGAGCCACCATAGGCACAATGTTGCTGATGAGGCCGCCCTTGCTTACAGAGGGGCAGGAGAAGATAGAGAGGTAAGCGTTGCGGGTGAAGTCGCCCGAACCGCCGATACCGTTCATCATCTTTGTGCCGAGCACGTGTGTGGAGTTTACGCTGCCGAAGAGGTCAGCCTCGAGAGCGGTGTTCATAGCAATTACACCCAGGCGACGGATTACCTCAGGGTTGTTCGAGATTTCGGCGGGACGCATGAGGATTTTGTCGTGGAAGAAGTTCATGTCGGCAAAGAGTTTCTTCTCGGTGTCGTCGGTGAAAGTCATCGAGCAGGTAGAAGCGAAAGTACACTTACCCTTCTGGATGAGTTCGAGCACGGCATCCTGGATAACTTCGGTGTACATCATGAAGGGAGGCAGCTCCTTGCTTTCGCCGAGGTCGTAGAGCACGGCGTTCGCCACATTGCCCACACCCGACTGGAGGGGGAGGAATTCTTTGGGAAGACGGCCTGCCTTGTATTCGCCTACGAGGAAGCGTACAACGTTTCGACCGATCATGTTCGACACTTCGTCGGGAGCGGTGAAAGGCTTCACGCAGTCGTAAGAGCTTGTGCGCACGATGCCCACAACCTTTGCGGGGTCTATCTTGAGGATAGGCGAACCGATGCGGTCGTTAGCTGCGAAGATAGGTATCTCGCGACGGTAAGGGGGGTCGAGAGGCATATAGATGTCGTGCATGCCGAGAAGCTGGTGGGGAAGCTTGTCGTTGAGCTCGATGATGATTTTTTTGGCCATAGCGGCGTAAGTAGGCACGTTGCCCACACCGCAACCGAGGATTACCTCGCCCTTATCGTTGATATCGGCAGCCTCGATGATAGCCACGTCGATATCGCCGTATGTACCGTAGCGCATTTCCTGAGCCATTTCAGAGAGGTGACGGTCGAAATAGTGGCAGTCGTGAGCGTTGATGCGCTTGCGGAGGTCGGGCACGTTCTGGTAGGGTGCGCGCATATTGTATGCGTTTGCACGCGAGAGCACGCCGTCGACATGGTCGCTGGTAGATGCACCTGTGAAGAGGTTGATTTTGAAGGGACGGCCGGCCTCATGCTCGCGGACAACTCTTTCGGCAAGAGCCTCAGTGACGAATTTGGGGGTACCGGGGGCGGTAAAACCGGAGAGACCTATGGTGTCGCCGTTGTTAATCATTTCGGCAGCTTCCTGCGCCGTGATGTAATTGAAAGCCATATTACTGATTAAGCGTTAGTTGTTTTCTATCGTATTTCGATGATTTAGAATTTAGGCCGGAGAATTTCGCCCCATATTACGGCGTTACGCAGTCCGTCGCGGTCAAGCGGGCGCAGACCGCGGGGAGGCTCCTGGGCAGGGCGGTGTGCAGCCGGTTTGTCGGCAGTACTTCTCCGGCCTTCTTCGCCTGAGATAAAAGGTTCGGGGGCAACGGGTTTCTTTGCCGGAGCTGCATGGGTATGCTGCTGCGCCGCTGCCGAAGGTACACGGTTGCGGGCAGGAGCTGTGGCGCGAGGTCGGCGCTGGACGGGCTTTTGCTGAGGCGCTTTGCGCGTCTTCTTAGCCTTGCCGCGGTTCTCGATAAAGGTGATACACGCGCCAACAATTACAGCTATTATAATACCGGTTAAATCAGAATCCACTATTTTTTTGTAATTTTGCACAAAATTACGCATAATCGCGCAATGTTACAAATATTTGGAATGGAAAACTCTGCTTCATCCGCCTCACAGGGGCGCCTTTATATCGAGACTTATGGCTGCCAGATGAATGTGGCCGACACCGAAGTCGTGGCCGCTATCATGGAAATGGCCGGCTACACCCTCTGCGACGACATCGACACTGCCGACGCAATCCTCCTCAACACCTGCTCTATCCGCGATAACGCCGAGCAAAAAATCGTTGGCCGACTTCAGACTCTCAATGCTTTGCGCCGCAAGACAGGTCACCCGCGCATCATAGGCGTAATCGGCTGTATGGCCGAGCGCGTCCGCGACGAACTCGTTCACAATCACGGCGTCAACCTCGTGGCAGGTCCCGACGCTTACCTCGACCTCCCCGCACTGTTCGCCGCCGCCGAAAGCGGCAACGAGGCCGTGAATGTCGAACTCAGCACCACCGAGACTTACCGCGACGTAGTGCCCGCGAGAATACCCGGCCAGAACGTTTCGGGCTACATCAGCATCATGCGCGGCTGCAACAATTTCTGCTCGTACTGCATCGTACCCTACACCCGCGGCCGCGAACGCTCACGCCCCCTCGACAGCATCCTCCGCGAACTTGCCGACCTCGAAGCGCGAGGCTTCAAGGAAGTGACTCTCCTCGGTCAGAACGTCAACAGCTACCGCTACACCGACGACGAGGGCAACGTCACCGACTTCCCATCCCTCCTCACAAAAGTAGCCGAGGCCTCTCCCGGCATGCGCGTGCGCTTCACCACCTCGCACCCCAAGGATATGAGCGACGAGACCATAGCAGCCATAGCCGCTCACCCCAATATCTGCCGCCACATCCACCTCCCCGTGCAGAGCGGCAGCAACGCCGTGCTTCAGGCAATGAACCGCAAATACACCCGTGAGTGGTATCTCGACCGCATCGCGGCCATTCGCAAGGCAATACCCGACTGCGGCATCTCTTCCGACCTCTTCACCGGCTTCCACGGCGAGACCGAAGAGGACTTTCAGCAGACTCTCGACCTCATGCGCACCGTAGGCTTCGACTCATCGTTCATGTTCAAATACTCGGAGCGACCCGGCACGCTCGCCGCCCGCACGATGCCCGACAACATCCCGGAAGACGTGAAAATCGAACGTCTCAACCGCATGATTGCCCTCCAGAACGAGCTTTCGGCAGAGTCCAACCGCCGCGATGTCGGCCATGAATTCGAAGTACTCGTCGAAGGCGTCGCCAAACGCTCCAAGGAGCAAATGGTGGGCCGCACGAGCCAGAACAAAACCGCCGTCTTCGCTAAAGGCGACGCCCGTGTAGGCCAGCTCCGCAAGGTAAGAGTCCTCGACTCAACCTCGGCAACCCTCATCTGCGAACTCGTCAACTGATACCGGCATGAGCTCAAGTCTTAAAACGGCTTTGGGCAACTGGATGCTACCCATAGCCATTGTTGCCGGTATTATAGCGTACTTCGCATTCGTAAGCATTCCGCTCTTCGACGGCACTCATCAGGCTGTAGGCAAGATAATTGCGGTGGTACAGCCGGCACTTATCTTCACTATGCTTTTCCTTACTTTCCTCAGTATCGGGCCTCACGACCTGCATCTGAGGCGGTGGCACCTGTGGCATATCATCATCCAGCTCGGCCTCTTTGCCCTGATTGCCGGCGTGCTCGTTTGGGCCGGCGACTCCACATGGCGCATCGTGCTCGAGAGCGCCATGCTCTGCCTGCTCTGCCCTACGGCAACAGCTGCGGCGGTAGTGACGCGCAAACTCGACGGCAACCCCGCCGACATCACCACCTACACCATAATCATCAACATCGCCATTGCCCTCTCCGCACCCGTCCTACTGCCGGTGGCGCATCCGCACCCGGAGCTCGACTTCCTGCCCACATTCCGCCTCATTATATATAAAGTATTCCCGCTACTCATCTTCCCGCTGCTCACAGCGTGGGCCATACGCCGCTTCGCCCCTGCAGTGGCCACACGCCTTCGCCGCTACCCCGACCTCGCGTTCTATCTCTGGGCCGTGTCGCTGTCGATAGCGATTGCCACCACCACCAAGGCCATAATGCACAGCAATGTGCCCGTGAGCATCCTCCTGGCCATAGGCGGCGTGTCGCTGGTTTGCTGCCTTATGCAGTTCTTCCTCGGCAAGATCATAGGCCGGCGCTACGGCGAGCACATAGAAGGCGGGCAGGCTCTCGGACAGAAAAATACGGTATTCATCATCTGGCTCGGCTACACATTCCTCTCGCCCGTAACTGCCGTTGCGGGAGGCATGTACAGCATATGGCACAACATTTTCAACTCTTATCAGTTATACAAGAAACGTAAGGAAAACAATGCTTGAAAAATTATTTTTTTTGGTGACATCCTCCAAAAGTTGTAACTTTGAAGAGCATATTTCCCACATCTGCACAAAACTGAATATACATAACCCTAAACATACCAAAGAATGGCAAACTTTACTCCCGCCGACCTTGAGCAGCTCAAAGAGCGTGGCATAAGCGTAGAACAGGTGGAAGCTCAGCTCGAGCGCTTCCGCACAGGTTTCCCCTATCTCAAGATAGAATCTCCCTCGGCACCGCAGAACGGTATTCTTACCTTCTCGCCCGAACTCATCGACACCTGCAAGGCGCGCTGGGACGAGTATCTCGCCGACGGTGGCGACGTTACGAAGTTTGTACCCGCCTCAGGCGCGGCTTCGCGTATGTTCAAGGCTCTTTTCGCCTTTGTCAACGGCACTGAGGAGACTCCCGCTCCCGGTTCTCCCGTAGCCGAACTGGCCGAGAAGATTGCCGACTTCGCTTTCTACGGCGAACTTCAGCAGACTATCGCCCGCCTCTACGGCGAAGGCACCACCGCCGAATCGCTCATCAAGGACGGTCGCTACAAAGACCTCGTGGGCGCTATCATCCTCCCCGAAGGCCTCAACTATGGCCAGCTTCCCAAAGCCCTCCTCACCTTCCACCGCTACGACGGCAACGAAGTGCGCACAGCTCTCGAAGAGCAGCTTGCCGAAGGTGCCCAGACGGCGACCAATGCCGACGGCACGGTGAAACTCCACTTCACCGTATCGTCGAACCACCGCAAGCTTTTCGAAGAAAAACTCGCCGAGGCAGTTCCCGCCATGGAGAAGAAGTTCGGCGTGAAGTACGACGTGACACTCTCGGAGCAGAAGCCCTCGACCGACACCATAGCCGTAACTCCCGACAACGAACTTTTCCGCGACGATAACGGCAAACTCGTATTCCGTCCCGGCGGCCACGGCGCCCTCATCGAAAATCTCAATGACCTCGACGCCACTGTAGTATTCATCAAGAATATCGACAACGTGGTGAACGAAGGTCACCGCAGCTCGACTATCGAATACAAGAAACTCCTCGGAGGCCTCCTGATGACCATTGTAGACTGCGCCTACAGCATCTACAACGACCTCGCCGAGCCCACCGAAGAACTCGTCGAAGAAGCCCTCGACTTCGTGCAGAACACTCTCTGCTACGTGTCTACCGACATCCTCAAGGAAGGTACTATAGAAGAACGTGCAGAGGCTCTGCGCAAGGTTCTCCGCCGACCCATACGCGTCTGCGGCATGGTGCGCAACGAAGGCGAACCCGGCGGCGGCCCCTTCAACACCTTCTCAAGCGATCAGAAGTCGGTGGCACCCCAGATTCTCGAGTCAACTCAGATCGACCTCTCTAATCCCGAATACGCAGAGATGATGCGCAAGGCCGGCTACTTCAACCCCGTAGACCTCGTTTGCTATTTCCGCGACCCCGAGGAAAAGAAGTACGACCTCCGCAAGCACGTCGACCCCGCCACGGGCTTCATTTCCGAGAAGTCGGCAGGCGGACGCGATCTCAGAGCTCTCGAGCTCCCCGGCCTCTGGAACGGCGCGATGAGCGATTGGAACACAGTATTCGCCGTAGTGCCCGCTTCGACTTTCAACCCCGTGAAGACGGTCAACGACCTTCTCCGCCCCGCTCACCAGTAATATAATTATCATTTTTTGATGGACAAAAAAGGTAAAATCATAGTTGTCGCAGCTCCCTCGGGCTGCGGCAAATCCACAATCATCAACGCCCTCCTCGAAGGCGGCGACCTCAATCTCGGATTCGCCGTTTCGGCCACTACACGCCCTCCCCGCGAAGGTGAAGTGCACGGAGTGAACTACTACTTCCTCACCGAGGAAGCCTTCCGCGACGCCATAGCCGAAAACGAATTTATCGAATTCGAGGAGGTATATCCGGGCCGATTCTACGGCACCCTCCGCAGCGAGGTAGACCGCATCACGGGCGACGGCCACAACATCATCCTCGACCTCGACGTCAACGGCGCCCTCGGCGTGAAACGTCTCTACGGCGAGCGGGCTCTCACTATCTTCATCGAGCCGCCGAGCATCGACGAGCTCCGTCGGCGTCTGCGCTTCCGCGGCACTGAAACCGAGGAGGTTATCGACGTACGCATCGACCGCGCCCAGTACGAAATCTCACGCGGCGACGAATTCGACCGCCGTGTAGTCAACGACAAGCTCGACGAGGCCATTCGCCAGACCCGCAACCTCATCGGCGGCTTCATAGTCTTAGGATAATGGAAACGGTAGGCATACTCGGAGGTTCGTTCAACCCCGTACATATCGGCCACATGATGCTGGCTTCGTTCCTCGTTCAGTGGGGATATGTAGACCGCATCTGGCTCACTCTTTCACCCCGCAACCCGCTCAAAGACCCCGGAGAACTCCTCCCCGACCTCAAGCGTCTGCAGATGCTCTCAATTGCGGCCAAGGGTGCCGAAGGTATAGATATCTGCGACATAGAACTGTCTATGCCACGCCCTTCCTACACTATCAACACTCTCGACGTTCTGGCCGAAAGGTATCCTGAATTCCGCTTCAAGCTCATCATCGGCAGCGACAACTGGGCCGTGTTCGACAAATGGAAAGAGCCTCAGCGTATTCTCGACGATTACGGCGTAATAGTATATCCGCGCCCGGGCTATCCGCTTGTCGACGACCATACCGCCGGTATGGAGATTGTGCATGCCCCTATGGCTCACATCTCGAGTACCTTTATCCGCGACGCCATTGCCCGCGGACGCAACATGAACTATTTCCTGCCTGCCGGCGTGTATAAATATATATTGGACAATAAACTTTACCGTCCTGCAGAGAAAAAATGAACACCGAAATACCCGCGGCAGCTCTTTCGCTCGCCGCTTTCTCTATTGAATACTGCAAGGTAGTGGCCTCGGCCGAGACATCGGCTCCCCGCGACTTCCTGCGCGAAGTTCTGCGCTATCTTCCCCGCTTCTACGTGACCATGTCCGACCTCAAGCCCTACGGCGACGATGAGGAGGAGACTTCGTCCGCGGAGTATATGGCAACCGATGCCGTCTACTCAACTGTAGAAGAGGAGCAGTACGACGCCGTACGCCTTATCATGACCCGTCTTCTCGGTGAGAACGACATGTATCTCGACACCGCTGTAGACGACATGCGCTACTCCGACACCCCCGTGGCCGTGTCTCTGGCCGAAAAACTTGCCGACATATTCCAGAACATGGCGGATATCGCCGCGTCTATCGGGCAGGCTACGCCGGAGATGATTCCCGACATTCTCGCCGACGTGCGCTATCGCTTCGCCACATACCTCTCCGACACTATCTGCAGTGCTCTGAGGGCTTCCAACTATATTTACTACAACGCCGACTTCAATGAATAAATACATAAGCGACCTCTGCAACTTCCTCGACAATTCGCCCGTAAATTTCTGGGCTGCACGCACCGTATGCGACCGCCTGGACACTGCCGGATTCAAAGCCCTCGATATGCGTGACGCATGGGACATTACTCCCGGAGGAAAGTACTATGTAATTCAGAACAGCTCCGCTGTATTCGCATTCATTGCCGGCACCGGCGAGCCCGTCGCAGGATATCACATCATAGCCGCCCACAGCGATTCGCCCGGCTTCCGCATCAAGCCCCGCTGCGAGATGCAGTGCGACGGCGCCGTGAAGCTCAACACCGAAGTGTATGGCGGCCCGATACTATATACATGGTTCGACCGCCCGCTGTCGGTTGCCGGACGCGTCATGCTCCGCTCCGACAATCCTCTCCGACCCTCGACACGCCTTGTGCGCATCGACCGTCCTCTGCTGGTCATTCCCGATCTTGCCATTCACTTCAACCGCGCTGTAAACGACGGCGTGAAGCTCTCCAAGCAGAAAGACATGCTGCCCGTAATAGCGCTGGGCAACAACGATTCGCAGGGACTCATCCGCAATATCGTGGCTGCCGAATTGGGAGTCGACGCCGCCGATATTCTCGACTACGACCTCTCACTCTATCTCTGCGAGGGTGCGCGTACAGTCGGCCTGCATAACGAAATGATATGCTCGGGCCGCATCGACGACCTCAGCATGGTGCATGCGGGCCTCACTGCGCTGCTCGAAGGTGCGGCCTCGGACAGCCGCTTCACCCGCGTCCTGGCCGTGTTTGACAACGAGGAGACCGGTTCGGGCACCAAGCAGGGCGCTGCCTCGCCTATCCTCGAGCACATCCTCCGCAGAGTCAACACCAGCCTCGGAGGCAGCGACGACGACTTCATGAGAGCCGTAGCGGATTCATTCATGATTTCCGCCGACAACGCCCACGGCTTCCACCCCAACTACGCCGAAAAATACGACCCCACCAATCACCCCGTGCTCGGTGGTGGCCCCTGCATAAAAGTCAATGCCAACTGCAAATACATGACCGATGCCGACAGCGCCGCAGTCTTCGCAAGCATCTGCGAGCTCGCCGAAGTGCCGTATCAGTATTTCGTAAACCACAGCGACGTGGCGGGAGGCTCTACCCTCGGCAACATCCTCACTTCGCGTATACCCCTGCGCGGTGTCGACATGGGAGCACCCGTATGGGCCATGCACTCAGCCTGCGAGACAGCCTCGACAGCCGACCACGTCTACACTATCAAGGCATTCAGTAAGTTCTTCGCGCTTTAAGTAAGTCATGTAATGTTAAATATTGGCAAAATTGGCACTTTAGCGGCTCAGATTCCCGTTTTTTTGCTAACTTTGCATCTCAAAGGTCTACTGAACACCGACAAATTATGCAGAAATATCTGATAATCATATTCATGGCTGTTGCTCTCAGCTCCTGCGGCGAATACCAGCGGGCGCAGAAGAGCGATGACTATAACTACAAGTTTGAGTATGCCAAGCGTGCCTTCGAAGAGAAAAAGTACGTGCAGGCAGCCTCACTGCTCAACGACTGCATAACGGTCTTCAAAGGCTCTGACAAAGGCGAAGAAGCTCTCTATCTCCTTGCCATGAGCAACTACGAAAACAAAGACTATGCCTCGTCGGGCGTTTACTTCAAGACCTACTACGGACGCTATCCCAAAGGCAAGTATGCCGAATCCGCCCGATTCTTCTCAGGCTACGGCTACTACCTCGATTCGCCTGACCCTCAGCTCGACCAGAGCGAGACCATAAAGGCTATCGAAGAGCTCCAGGCTTTCCTCGACTTCTTCCCCCGAAGCGACAAAGTTTCAATCGCCCAGAACGCTATCTTCGAACTTCAGGACAAACTCACGCTCAAGCAGCTCCAGAACGCCCAGCTCTACTACAACCTCGGTAACTATATGGGCAACAACTACCAGAGCGCAATCATCGTAGCCCAGAACGCCGTAAAAGATTACCCCTACTCAAAATACAAAGAAGACCTTGAGCTTCTTATCCTCAAGGCCCGCTATCAGGAAGCAGCCAACTCGATCGAAGAACGTAAAGCCGACCGCTTCCGCGATGTTATCGACGAATATTACTCCTTCATAAACAACTTCCCCGACAGCAAAAAACGCGACGAGGTCGAAAACATCTACCGTATCGCTCAGCGATATGTAAAAGATTAACCTCGACGATGCGCTGCCATCCTCTCTCTTATCGTAAAACACGCTAAAACGCTGAAAACTCATATCAAAATGGATTTCAAGAAAAGCAACACTCCTATCACTACTGTCACTCGTGACATGATCAAACTTTCGGAAGACACCGGCAACGTATACGAAACTGTATGCATCATCGCTCGCCGCTCCAACCAGATTGCAGCACAGATGAAGTCCGACCTCGAGAAGAAGCTTCAGGAATTCGCCCCCTACAACGACAACCTCGAAGAGGTAAGCGAAAACCGCGAGCAGATCGAAATCTCACGCTACTACGAGCGTCTCCCGAAACCCACACTCATCGCTACTCAGGAGTACATCGACCACAAACTCTTCTTCCACAAGAGCAACAAGGACCGCAGCAAACTCTAATCAAGCCAAAGTCCAATAACGTATTGCAGAGGCGCATCTTCCCCGATGCGCCTCTGAGTTTTTTATAGCCTCCACACCGCAGTCTGGATTTAGCCTAAAAAGCTAAATTTCTGATTATCCACGTGATGTCCGGCTTAAAACATTCTTTGCAACGTACACATTTATAAGTGTCTAACTATCAGGATTATCTACGTGGTGTCTGTAAGACACCGATTAACCAATAACCCGGTACATAGCGGAGCCGCAGGCGGAGAGATGTGCCGGGATAGTCATACCACCCACGTTGGCGTCCGGCCAAGGACGCCGATTCATGGCTGATGCTACGGTTTTATATCAACATGTCAATTTCCTCTTCGCTGCGAGGTGTGAGCCGTGAGGCTCATCAGGTGCGGGGCAGCTGCCGCCTGGGTGTAGAAGAGCAGGCCCTCCATAGTGGGCCCCGAACCTACGACCTCGGGTGGCGGCTTCTGAGGCGAAGATACGGGGATGAGGAAATAGGTGGTCATGGGAGCGGCCTTCGCAGGCAGGTCTTCC
>JAAVFI010000075.1 GCA_014800815.1 Bacteroidales bacterium
AGAAGATGCTCAACTGTGAGCTTCTGAAACATTGGGTCAGCATTATTCAGCTCAGGAATATATTTCGTTATAGGTTCAGAAATTGAGATATATCCCTCGTCTACTGCAATCCCACACAACAACGCAGTTATTGCTTTACTTATAGAGAATATATTGGATGGTGAGAGTTTTGAGAAATTACCAAAATATTTTTCGAGAAGAATAGTATCATTGCGAACTATCAGTAGCGCACCGTTACCTCTAACACGCGAAAAATATTCTCCGATGGTTTCTCCGTTAAAACGACCTCCTGAAAATTTTGAGTCTTCAAAATAACGATAATGGTTAGAGTCGGAAATCAGTACCTCTTTGGGGTTTTCTTTTGCTAATATTGTATCAAGCGCAAAATTTAGATATGTGTCAGTTGACGGGCTCCCACATTTGATAGACCTGAATGTGGTGCAACTTGTCAGAATAAACACTAACGAAATGAGTATATATGCGAGCCTTCTCATAATACAAAGGTAGTGATAATATTTGGATTATGAGGACATTTCACAAGAATACTTCAAGGTCGTTGACTTTGAAGATGCAGCAGTCGCGGATTTCTTTGCGAGCAAAGCGCTAAAGCGATTATGCGACATTCGCCGGAGGAAAGCAACTTGACGTTGCGCCACCCCCGTAAAAAAGAAGCTGCGCCGTAAACCTTAATTACGACACAGCCTCTCTGTTTTTAATATCTTATTGTAAAGTATCTTACTTTGCTTCCCAACCGAGAGCAGAAGCGCCGAGTACGGCAGCGTCGGCTTCCTTGAGTTCGCTGAGGATAACTTTTGCTTTGCCCTTGAACATAGAGAGCATATTGCGTTCGAAAGCTTCCTTGAGGGGACGCATGATGAGGTCGCCGCTCTTGGCAAGACCACCGAAGAGGATAAATGCTTCGGGCGAAGAGAATACCATCATGTCGGCCATAGCCTCGCCGAGGAGGGTGCCGGTGTAGTTGAAGATATCCTGAGCGAGTTTGTCGCCTGCCATAGCAGCATCGTACACATCTTTAGAGGTGATGTCTTCGATAGGCATATTGCGGAGGAGAGAGGGCTCGTTGCGGGATTCGAGGAATTCGCGTGCAGTGCGGGCAACGCCTGTAGCGGAGCAGTAAGCCTCGAGACAGCCTGTGCGACCGCAACCGCAGAGACGGCCGTTGTTGCGCTTGATGATAACGTGGCCGAGCTCACCTGCGAGACCGTCGTGACCATATACTACCTGGCCGTTGATTACGATACCCGAACCTACGCCGGTGCCGAGAGTAATCATGATAAAGTCTTTGAGACCACGGGCTGCACCGTAAGTCATTTCGCCGAGAGCGGCAGCGTTGGCATCGTTGGTCACGGCAACGGGGATACCGAATTTTTCGCTAACGAGCTGTGCGAGGGGGAGGGTAGGCCAGGGGAGGTTTACAGCCTTGTCGATCCAACCGTTGTAGTAGTTGGCGTTAGGAGCGCCGATACCGATGCCCTGAATTTTATCTTTGGCGTCGTGCAGTTCTATAAGGCGTGAAGCCTCGGTGTAGAGTTCATCGAGATAATCGTCGAACTTAGCGTGCTTCTGAGTCTTGATTGAAGAGCTGGCAATAACGTTGCCGCGAGCGTCTACTATGCCGAAGACGGTGTTTGTACCGCCAATATCGATACCTAATACGTAGGGTTTCATGGATAAATCGGTGTGTTATATTGTTTGAGTAATTTTTTTCGAAAGCCAAAGTTACGCTTTTTTTATTAGACAACAAAAAACTCTCCGAAAGTTTTTCGCCAAAGTCCAAAATCTTACAAGAATGCGCAAGGATTTGCACAGTCGGGCGTAATTAGGTAATTTTGCATCGCATTTCCGACAAACGATGAAGTCAGCACTCATATCATCCAACGATTCCGACCGTCTCATCCTGCTTTTTGCGGGGTGGGGAATGGACTCTCGCCCATTCGTGTCGCTTCGCCGCCCCGGCTACGATATCGCGGTGGTGTGGGACTATAGGGACTTGACGTTCGACGCTTCGCTGACAGCTCCTTATCGTGAAGTCTGCGTCGTAGCCTGGTCGCTCGGAGTGGTGGCCGCCGGTATTCTCATGCCGCAGATTGGCAGCAAAGTTACACGTTTCCTCGCCGTCAACGGCACCTTCACGCCGATTGACGATGAACGTGGAATACCTCAGGCCGTTTTCAATGGCACTCACGACGGCCTCGACGAGAGGTCGCTGCGGAAATTCTACCGCCGCATGGCCGGTAGTGCATCTTTGTTCGCCGCCTTTGCCGCCACGATGCCTGAACGCCCTGTCGACGAGCTAAAAGAAGAACTGCGTTCGTTCGTCGGACGCACGGTGCCGGGCGATGTGCGCAAGCCTGACCTTGCTGTCGTCGGCATGAATGACGCGATATTCCCTCCTGCCAACCAGCTCAAAGCTTGGGAGAATATCCCCGTGGTACGCACCGACGATACCCACCTTCCCGACTTTTCCGCATTGCTCGACACATATATCATCGACAAAGATGTAATGAGCAAGCGCTTCGGCCAACGCCGCTCAAGCTACGACGGCGCGGCGGAAGTGCAATCGGCGATAGTCGGCAGGCTCATACAGGCTCTCTCAGAGTGCGGCATACTTTCGCGTGCCGCCGACGTGCTTGAAGTCGGTTGCGGCACCGGCCTGCTCAGCTGGCGCCTTGACAGGCAGCTCTCGCCCGAAGCTCAATTCACCCTTTGGGATATCGTGGGCGAATCTCCGCTGTCGGGTCCCCGACGGTCGTTCTGCTGCTGCGATGCCGAACTCGCCGTGCACGATCTCCCTGCCGACAGCCTCGACCTGATATGCAGTGCCTCTACCGTGCAGTGGTTCAATTCACCCGCAGCGTTCTTCAAGGAATGCAAGCGGGTGCTCCGACCGGGCGGAGTGCTTGCCGTATCCACATTCTGCCGCGGCAATATCGCCGAAGTAGAGCAGAGTACGGGTGTGTCTCTCCCCGTATTCACAGCTGATGAGTGGATAGCCTCACTTCCTGCAGGGATGCGCGAAATATTCAGGCTGGAATGTAGCGACACCCTCATTTTCAACACTCCCGCCGAGGTATTCAGGCATCTCAGCCGCACGGGCGTAAATTCACTGGCAGCGTCCGACTCGGGCGCAGTGCTCCGTCGTGCCCTCAAGTCATACCCCTTGGATTGCGAGGGACGCGCACCACTTACCTATCGTTCAATAATTTTCTTATTTGTAAAGGAATGAAGAAATCCTGCACAGATTCAGAAGCAATATTTATAACCGGCATCGACACTGATGCCGGAAAGACTTACGCTACAGCCTTTCTGGCCAAGAAACTCGCAGAAGAGGGCTACAGCGTTATAACACAGAAGTTTATGCAGACAGGCTGCAAAGACACGTCTGAAGATATCGAGGCACATCGCCGACTTACCGGCACAGGGCCTCTCCCCGAAGATACCGAAGGCCTCACCGCTCCCGTAATATTCACCTATCCTGCTTCGGCACAGCTCGCAGCGCGGGTCGACGGCAAAGAAATCGACCTCCAGGTGATTGAGCGGGCTACCGGCGAACTCCTCCGTCGCTACGACCGCGTACTCATCGAGGGCGCCGGCGGCTTGATGGTTCCGATTACCGACACATATTTCGCAATTGACTATGTGGCAGAGCATAAGCTCCCGGTAGTACTCGTGACCAACGGCAGACTCGGGTCGATAAACCATACCATACTCTCACTGGAAGCCATAAAGGCTCGCGGACTCGAACTCCTTGCCGTGGTCTACAACGAACATTTCGACAGCGACGCCGTTATTGCTTCTGACACTGTGGGATTTATCGAGCGTTACGTAAAGCGTTTCTTCCCCGAGGCATCTTTCATGATAATGCCCGAATCCACTGTTAAATTTACATAATAATTCCGCTTAGTTGAGCCATAATCACTAATTTTGTATAGTGAATAGTAAAGATTACATAATCAGCATAGACAAGGCGGCTCTCGCAGAGCTACCCACTATAAGCTATCCTGCCGAAATCACCGTTGTAGAATCGGCTGCCGAGGCGCTCGCTGCTCTCAGAGCACTCGCCACGGAGAAAGTTGTGGGTTTCGACACCGAGACACGTCCGTCGTTTCACAAAGGGCGCACACACAAGGTTGCCCTCATGCAGATTTCGACGGAAGACCGCTGTTTCCTCTTCAGACTCAATAAAATAGGTATCTGCAGCGAGCTGAAGGCATTTCTCGAAAATCCCGATATTGTCAAGATTGGCCTTTCGGTGCACGACGATTTCAGCGTGCTCCGACGCTCGGGTGATATCAACCCCGAAGGCTTCATCGACCTGCAGCATACAGTCAAGAAATATGGTATCACCGATATCTCGCTGCAGAAGATTTATGCGATAATATTCGGCGGTCGAATCTCCAAGAGTCAGCGACTTACTAATTGGGAAGCCGAGACTCTCACGCCGGCACAGCAGGCTTATGCCGCCCTCGACGCATGGGCATGTCTGAAGATCTACACTTACCTTAAGAACGGCGACTTCGACCCTTTGGCATCGCCCTACAGGCATCTGAAGGAAGAGCCCGCCGCTGCCCGCTAACCATTTAAATCGGCGAACATGAAAATACAACGCTCCACACTCATTCCGGCCGTACTCCTTGTGTATCTTGCCGTTATGGCCTCGATAGGCTATCGCGGATACGCGCAGGGCACAATGTCGGCTCTGGAATATTTCGGCATTATAGCCGTGACTATCGTTATAATCATACTTCTCCATTTCAATCTCAAGAGACGCGAACGTCTCCGCCGCGAGCGCATGGAGGATATGGAACGAAATACCGGTAAATAATAAAAACTCAAAATAATACGACAATGGCTCACAAAGCACTTCTTATCATTCTCGACGGCTGGGGCATAGGCAAGCACAACCATGCCAACGCTATCTACAATACACCCACTCCCTATTGGGACTATCTCCTCAAGACATATCCTCACAGCGAACTTCAGGCAAGCGGTGAGTTTGTAGGTCTTCCCGACGGACAGATGGGCAACTCCGAAGTAGGTCACCTCAATATCGGTGCAGGCCGCATCGTATATCAGGACCTCGTGAAAATCAACAAGGCCATTGAATCGGGTGAAATCCTCAACAATCCCGAAGTGAAGAGCGCATTCGAATATTGCGCCAACACCGGCAAAGCCATGCACTTCATGGGCCTGACTTCTACCGGCGGTGTTCACTCCTCACTCGACCACCTCTACGCTCTCTGCGACATTGCAAAGCACTACAACCTCAAGGAAGTATATCTCCACTGCTTCATGGACGGCCGCGACACAGACCCCCGCAGCGGTCTGGGCTTCATCAAAGACGTACAGGCACACTGCGAGAAGAGCGCAGGCGTGATCGCTTCTATCATCGGCCGCTTCTACGCTATGGACCGCGACCACCGCTGGGACCGCGTGAAAGTAGCCTACGACCTCCTCGTAGACGGTAAGGGCGAGCAGGCTACCGACATGGTGGCAGCTATGCAGCAGAGCTACGACAACGAGGTGACCGACGAATTCATCAAGCCTATCAACAACGCTAACGTAAACGGTACTATCAAGCCCGACGACTGCGTGATCTTCTTCAACTACCGCAACGACCGCGCCAAGGAAATCACCGAGGTGCTCACTCAGCACGATATGCCCGAAGAAGGCATGCACACCGTACCCGGCCTCCAGTACTACTGCATGACTCCCTACGATTCGTCGTTCAAGGGCGTTCATATCCTCTTCGACAAGGAAGACGTTGCCAATACTCTCGCTGAATACCTCTCGAAGCTCGGCAAGAAGCAGCTCCACATTGCCGAAACAGAGAAGTATGCACACGTTACATTCTTCTTCAACGGTGGCCGTGAAGCTCCCTTCGACGGCGAAGACCGCACTCTCGTGCCCTCGCCCAAGGTTGCTACATACGACCTCAAGCCCGAGATGAGCGCTCCCGAAGTTAAGCAGAAACTCGTCGACGCTATCGACACCGAGAAGTACGACTTCATCGTAGTAAACTATGCTAACGGCGACATGGTAGGCCACACCGGCATCTATCCCGCTATCCAGAAGGCTGTCGAGACCCTCGACACCTGCCTCCACGATACTGTTGAAGCTGCCAAGAAGAACGGCTACGAAGTGATAATCATTGCCGACCACGGCAATGCCGACAACGCTGAGAATGCCGACGGTACTCCCAACACCGCTCACTCGCTCAACCCTGTACCCTTCGTGTACGTGACCGAGAACAAGGATGCAAAGGTAGACAACGGTATTCTTGCCGACGTAGCTCCCTCGCTGCTCCACATTCTTGGTGAGCCTCAGCCCGCCGAGATGACCGGTGCAAACCTCATCAAGGACTGATACAGTATCTGAAAGTATAATCAGGCAAAGGCAGGGTTACCCCGTGGTAGCCCTGCCCGAGCTATTAAAATCCACAACCTTACCATGAAGTTTCTCAACATTATTGCAGCGTCGCTCCTGGTGCTCGGAATGGCATCGTGCGGCAAGACCGCAAGCGGTCCGTCTCCTCTCGAAGCTCAGGCAGAACGCCTTGACGACGAACTCGGCAAGCTCGCCGAAGAAAGCCCGATGTATCTTAGCGAAATAGATGCGTCTTACGAAAATGCAACACTCACTGTCGACATCGAATTCAGCGACACCGTAGTAAACGTGGCCGACTACAGCGATGCCCTCGTGCAGTACGTCCTCGCCCAGTATCTCAAAAATCATACCGGCGCAAATCTCGACGAAATTGCCAATACTCTTACCAAAGAGAAAGGTCAGCTCGTAATCAAACTTGAAGATACCCACGGCAATACCCGCGACTACAATGTGAGTGCGGCACGCTTCGTGAAGCTCATCAAGCTCCGCCCCATGGAACTGAACTACAACGACGTGCGCACCAACGTAAGCGATATCCTTGCTTCGCGCTGTGCTTCCTATGCCGCTGCATACAATGCCACATCGTGTGAGTTCGACATCGCATACAGCTTTGCCCAGTACACCCTCACATTCCCCAACACCCGCGCCTTTGCAAATCTCAACCAGGCGAGCCTCACCGGTCGCTACCAGAAGATTCTCAAGGAGCAGTATGAGAACTACGGCGCTTGCCGTCCTATGGTTGAAGACCTCCTCAAGAGCCTCTCTATCGATGGCTACCGTTTCATCTACCTCGCTCCCGACGGCAAGAGCGGTCTCACTGCCGGACTCCCCTGGCGCACTATCAACTGATAATATTCCCGGATCATGACTTTAGTAGACAGATTCCTGCAATATGTGAAGTTCGACACGCAGAGCGACGAACTCACCAACCTCACCCCCTCGACTCCCGGCCAGATGATTTTCGCCGAGCACCTCAAGAAAGAACTTGAGGCTCTCGGTCTCTCCGAGGTGTCGCTCGACGACAACGGCTATCTTTTCGCCACTATCCCTTCGAATCTTCCCGAAGGTGAGTGCGCGCCCACAGTAGGTTTCATCGCCCACCTCGATACATCTCCCGATATGTCGGGCCGCCATGTAGCACCCCGTATCGTAGAGAATTACGACGGCGGCGACATCGTGCTCAACAGCGCCGAGGGCATCGTACTCTCGCCTGAGCAGTTCCCCGAACTCCGCAATTACGTAGGACAGGCTCTCATCGTTACCGACGGTAACACCCTCCTCGGTGCCGACGATAAAGCCGGTGTAGCCGAGATAGTTACCGCTGCCGACTACCTCCTCCGTCATCCCGAAATCAAGCACGGCAAAATCCGCGTGGGCTTCAACCCCGACGAAGAAATCGGTCTCGGTGCTCACAAGTTCGATGTTGAGCGCTTCGGCTGCGACTTCGCCTACACTATGGACGGCGGCGAAATCGGCGAACTTGAGTATGAAAACTTCAATGCCGCCGTGGCTAAGGTAACCTTTGCCGGCCGCAACGTGCATCCCGGTTATGCCAAGCACAAAATGCTCAACTCAATGCGCGTGGC
This sequence comes from Bacteroidales bacterium, assembly GCA_014800815.1. Taxonomy (GTDB): domain Bacteria; phylum Bacteroidota; class Bacteroidia; order Bacteroidales; family Muribaculaceae; genus CAG-873. Next base: position 7,995 of record JAAVFI010000075.1, read on the forward strand.
CAACCAGTTTATCATCATGCTCCCCCGCTGGGAGACTCCCGAGCACACCGAGGACTACGAAGGCTTCTACCACCTCGTGAGCATGGAAGGTACGGTCGAAAAGACTGTCCTCACCTACATCATCCGCGACCACGACCGCGACCGCTTCGAGCGCCGCAAGAAAGAGCTCGAGCACCTTGCACGCAAGATCAATAACGAGTTCCCCGGCTGCTGCTCTATCGAAATCAAGGACCAGTACTACAACATGCGCGAGAAAATCGAGCCCGTGAAGTACATCGTGGATATCGCTGAAGAAGCAATGCGCCGCGAGGGCGTAACTCCCAAAGTTCAGCCCATTCGTGGCGGAACAGACGGTGCCCAGCTCTCGTTCAAGGGTCTTCCCTGCCCCAATATCTTTGCGGGCGGTCTCAACTTCCACGGCCGCTACGAGTTCGTGCCCATTCCCTCTATGGAGAAGGCCGCCGGCGTGATTGTGGAAATTGCAAAACTCGTAGCCGAACGCGGTTGCTGACCCATGGCCGAAGTGAAGGGCAGCAGGATAGCGGCGATTGTCACCGGGCCTACGGCTTCGGGCAAGACCTCGCTTGCCATAGACCTCGCCTGCCACTTCGGCACCGAAATAGTGTCGGCTGACTCCCGACAGATATACAAAGATTTACCTATAGGCACGGCCGCGCCCACCACCGAAGAGCGCAGCCGTGCCTTTCATCACCTCATCGGCACCATGCCGCTCGACGCCTACTACAGCGCCGCCCGCTTCGAAGAAGATGCCCTTCGCATACTCGACGGAATATGGCAGCAGCACGACGTCGCCGTAGTCTGCGGAGGTTCGATGATGTATGTCGACGCCCTTGTGAAAGGGTTCGACGATATGCCGCAGGTGAGCGACAGCACCCGTGCCTACGTCCTCTCCATGCTCGAGCAGCAGGGCTCAGATGCAGTACTTGCCCAACTCGAAATTGTAGACCCCGATACATTTGCGCGTATCGACCGTGCCAACATGCGCCGCGTGGTGCACGCCCTCGAAATAAGTCTTGAAGCCGGCGTGCCATACTCACTGCTATGCCGCGGACAGCGACGCGAGCGTCCCTTCAAAGTGCTCAAATTTGCCATAGACCGCAGTCGCGAAGACCTTTTCGACCGCATCAACCGACGCGTAGACTTAATGATAGAGCAGGGCCTGGAAGAAGAAGCCCGCCGCGCCCTCGCCACCGGCGACTATAATTCGCTCAACACCGTGGGCTACAAGGAAATGAAAGCAATGTTCGAGGGCGAAATGGACCGCGAAACTGCCATTGCCCGCATAGCCAAAAATACCCGCGTCTATGCCAAAAAACAACTCACCAGGCTCCGCCGCGACCCCGATATAATATGGCTCAACCCCGCCACCGCCTTCGAAGACGCCGTACATCTGATTGAAGCAGAGCGAAATAAATAATCCATTTAAATTTTTATCCTGTTTTTTAGGGTAAGTTAAAATATTTTTGCCGCCTGCGTGTCTTAAATAATAGAGAGCTCTGAAAATAATATTAAAAATAAATGAGATTATGAAAGGATTTAAGATGATAGTGGCACTTGCGGTGCTTGTAGGTCTGGCTGCTCTTGTAGCTCTGGGTGTAATGGCCCTGTGGAACGGCTTTGTGCCGGAGATCTGTGGCTTTTCTACTATAACATACTGGCAGGCAGTAGGCTTACTCGCGCTTGGTCAACTCTTGAGCGGCGGTATTATTATGGTATTGTTCGTATTTTTCGGCAGTCTGCATGCATTAGTGCATCCGCATAAAGATTGGCGTAATCATTGGCACAATATGAGCGAAGAGGAGCGTCAGGAGTTTATAAACCGTCGGCGCGAACTCTGGGGATTTCACAGAGAAGCTAAGGAATAATAGATAAGTATTGGATGCAAGACTTACTTATCGATAAGATTTATTCCGAATATTCGACTCGACTGCTCAGGTATATAAGGTCGCAGGTGCACTGCCGTGAGGATGCTGAGGATATTCTTCAAGATGTATTCTATCAGTTGGCTCGCACTACGACAGACGGAGAGCGTGAGGTAGAGCGAGTATCGTCGTGGCTGTACCGCGTGGCCCGAAATATGGTGCTGAACTTCTGGAGGAAAAAACGGGAGATTTCGCCCGACACAGAAGATGTTGTGTGTGAGGATATTGCTCAGACTCTATTCTGTGCCCCTCAGGATGCTCCCGATACTGTATTGCTGCGAAAACTTGTGTGGCAGGAACTTGAGATAGCTTTGGCGGAGTTGCCTCCCGAGCAGTGCGAGGTGTTCTGTCTGACGGTGTTCGATGGTGTGCCGGTTAAAGAAATTTCTGTTGCGACGGGTACTCCGACAGCCACTTTATTGTCTCGAAAACATTATGCTGTAAAATATCTGCGGAAGCGGTTTCATAATTTATATGATTCGCTGATTATGCAGGACTAATCCACAATACGTACTTATGAGATTTTTTATGATGTGGGCATTTATATGCACCACAGTGCTCACTGTGTGCGCACACGAAATCAATTCTCTTGATTCGATAGAGAATTCAATATCACCACAACACCTTCAGGAAGTGGTGGTTAAGGCTTCCCCTATAATTAATAGGACCGACGGAAAGGTGCTCCGCCCCAATAAAGAAATGTTGAGAACTGCGGCCGACGGTATCGACCTGTTGCGCAAATTACAGATACCCCGCATCAGTATAAACCCTCTCACTGAAGAGGTGCAGGTGTCAGGAGGCGGTGCGGTGGTATTCTGTATCAACGGAGTAGAATCGACATCGGCACAGGTTGCTGCTATACAACCTCAAGATATTCTGCGGATTGAATATCATGATACTCCGGGAATACAGTTTGCCGATGCGGCGGTTGTTATCGACTACATTACGTCGCGTAGGGAGTCGGGCGGAAGCATATTCCTTAATTCATTCGGTGCTTTGGGCAAAGGTCGTTGGGCATCGATTGACAATCTGACGGCTCAGTACAATCGTGGACGGTCGGTGTGGACAATTAATGCCGGATATTTCGGCAAGCGCACCTCAGGCTGGAAGAGAGACTATGATGAGACCTGGAACTACCCGGATGCGGTGGTGAATCGCAAGGAATACGGACTGCCTATAAGCATAGGCAACAATTCGTTTGAAAGCTCAATCAATTATAACTATTTACTGTTGAATGGTGATATACTTAATGTGCGGTTCGGATTCAATCTTGATGATGTCCCCAACAAGGAGGAAGGCGACAGGCGTGCCATACTCGAAACGTCGGATATGTCGCCTACGGTATTAGTGTCTGAACATACCGAGGAACATTCTGTACAGCCTGATATAGAGGCCTACTATAAGCACAGACTGTCGGAGAACCAAAGTATAATAGTGCAAGGAATTGGCAGCTATATGGATTCGCGCATGATTCATGAATACTTCGAAGATGAGGTAGGGGAGAGCTCGCGCGTGGACGGAGATAAATACGGAGGCAAAGTGCTCGGTATGTACGAGAACCGCGTGAGAAATCGCGTGTGGAGCATTGCGGTATCAAACACGGGCTCGTCACTGCGCAATACTTATAATGTTGACGGTAAGGTGAATGTCAAAATCAAACAATCAGAGGCCGCTTTTATGGGAGAATACTCCAACCGTTTCGGCAATATAGGCTTGCAGGGCAATCTCAGAGCAGTATATCGCTATCTCGGTCAGGACGGACAGGGCCTTAACAAGTTCTTTTTACTGCCGCAAGCTACCGTATCATACCGCCCTTCCGGTAAATGGGCCGTTCGCTACACCGCTTCGCTTGACTATAAAATGCCCTCGGCTGCCGAAATAAGTGACGTCGAACAGGTGATACAGCGCGGCATGGTGCGCAGAGGAAACCCTGGCTTAAAGCCCTTTAGAGTGATTGACCAATCGCTGGACGCGTCTTTCGAAAACCGAATTATAGGCGTAAACGCTCGCATTGATTATCGCAATGAACATACGCCGATAATGGAGTCGGTGATATTTGACAACGGAGAATTTGTAAGAACGTATTTTAATCAGCGTTCATTCCAGCGACTCATGCTCAGCGGCGGACTCACCGTAAGACCGTGGAAAGATCATATTTCAATAAGTGTCAACCCCGAATTAACAAGGTATTTCAGCCATGGAAAAGACTACAAGCACTGCCACAATATCTTCCGATTGGGTCTTAGTGCGGATTTCACGTACGGCAACTGGCTGCTCTATGGAAGTATTATGTCAGGGCCCGCAAACTATATGTATGGCGAGGAGATAATCGAAGAGAAGGATATGAACCAGATAATGGCAGGATATAAGAGCCGAAAATGGAGTATTCATGCAGGTGTATTCAACGCCTTTATAAATTACTGGATGGAATCGCGGAATCTTTCTGCATTGACACCTTACACCTCCAAAGCACACAGCGGAAATCGTAGTATCTATGCCGCCGTGAAGTTCACACTGATGCTCGACTTCGGTCGTCGAGGTCGCGAGGTAGACGTCCTGCAGAACGATATCGACAGAGATTCAGGAATCCTGAATGGAGTGAAATGACGCATGGAGCGTCGCACCATAACCGCATTTACCCCCAATAACAATTGCTTATGTTTTTCAGCATATCCGATTGCAACTTCAAAAATTCTTTGTACTTTTGTCGTTGTCGTTACAGACTGTGGTCGGGCATCAGATGCTGTTCGGATGATTCTTTATCTAATATGACAGACCCTCTCAAACAAAATATATTTTGACATGGATACAACCAACGATATATACCGACGGATTCATTTCGCTGTAATGGCGATTGAGAGCGGAGCGCGTAAGCTGGGGATTTCCGGTAAGGAGATGCACGATCGGTTGAGCAAACAAGGCTTAATCCAAAGCAGGCTTATAAAAAGGTATGAGGAACTTCATACACAAAGTCTCGACTGGGTTGCCGACGACATAAGCGAAACACTCTTAAACTGGGAGGCCGGATTATGATAATACTTTATCACGGTTCATACATAGAGGTGTCAGCTCCATTGGTCGGACTGGGTAGAAAAAAAGTTGACTTCGGACAAGGTTTCTACCTCACTCATCTGCATGTACAGGCAAAAGCGTGGGCAGCAACAATTGCCGAAAGAAAAGGCCGAAACACAAAGCCTATCGTCTCGGCGTATGCTTTAGATTACGATTCGGTAAAAAACGATGGCTTCCGCGTCAAGATATTTTACTCATACGATCTCGAATGGCTCGAGTATGTGATCGACTGTCGGCGTGGAGGTGAGATGCAGAAGCTGTATGATATAGTCGAAGGAGGTGTAGCCAATGATAATGTCATCGACACGGTTGAGGACTACGAGAACGGTATTATTACAGCAGAACAGGCTCTCGGTCAGTTGCGCTATAAGAATGTCAACCATCAGATCTGCATACTCAATCAGGAGATAATTGATAAGTATTTGACATTCAAAAATTCGGAGATTGTGCCGGAATAAATGGTTATAGCGTATGAGAGATAATGTACTATGGCGCAAGCAAAGTCGAATAATCATGCTCTTGGCTGATACCTTGAAAATATCGCCCGAGCGAGCCCTTGACCTATATTACACCACAAAGGTATACGAGCAAATGACAGACCCAAAATATGGTCTGCAACTGATGAGCGACGATTACATTCTCGAAGAGTTGATTGCAGAACTGAGAGGGACCCAATAAAAACGGATTAACTTAATGAAATACAATTCGGCAGGTCGCCTTTCTTGTTTCGGAAAACCGTGGTAATCTTTGTTGTTAATGGTTGAAACTCAAAATATAGCCTTCTGTTAAAGTTGGATAATACAGCCCTCTATAGTTTATGCAAAAGCATAACAATATTTCTGATGAATTAGCCCGACTTCGAGAGGAGAATGCGCGACTGCGGGCGTTGCTTACTCGTCACGGCATCACTGATGAGTTTACGCCTGCTACGCCTCAAAAATCATTGCTCTCATTAGAGGAAAAAGTCAACTTATTTCGCAGTCTGTTTCGGGGGCGGGAAGATGTCTTTGCCCGCAGGTGGAGTAGTTCTGCCACCGGCAAGAGCGGGTATCAGCCCGTGTGCGTACGGGAGTGGAATCGCGAATATTGCGACAAAAAGAAATATAAATGTGCTGAATGCCCTAATCGAGAATTTCAACCGTTAGGATACCAAGATATTTATAGGCATCTTGAAGGCCGGGCTCCCGGCGGCCGGGATGTGGTAGGGGTATATGCAATCCTGGAAGATAACACGTGCAACTTTCTTTGCTGCGATTTCGATGATAAAAGTTGTGAGCACGGCTATCAGGACGACGTTCGGGCTTATGTATCGGTCTGCCGCGACTGGAATATTCCGGCATATATCGAGCGGTCACGATCCGGCCATGGAGCGCATGTATGGATTCTGTTTGTGGAGCCGATTCAGGCCCGACAAGCCCGTCGGCTTGGCAACGCCGTTCTAACCGAGGCTATGGAACGCGAGGGAAGAATGTCGTTCAAATCCTACGATCGATTCTTTCCCAATCAAGACTTTATGCCGGCGGGTGGCTTTGGCAATCTCGTGGCACTACCTCTTCAAGGACAGGCACGCAAGAATGGCAACAGCGTGTTTGTCGATGATGATTTTGTACCTTACGACGACCAATGGGGCTACCTTCAGCAAATTAAGAAGGTCTCATCGGCCGATGTCGAAAGCATATTATACAAATATGGCACGGCAGAGCCTCTTGGAGATTTGTCAAAATCAAGAGATTCAGCACCGTGGGAACGCCCGTTGCCCAAACCTATGTCCCGATCCGACTTCCCGCAATCGATAACCTTGGTGCGTGCATCAGGCATTTATATTCCAATACAAAATCTTTCGGGCAAAGCCATAAACCACCTGAAACGATTAGCGGCATTTAAAAATCCCGAATTTTATGCCAAACTCGGCATGCGGTTGCCGGTCTACAACTTACCGCGAATCATTTCTTGCTCCGAGATTACCGACGACTACCTCTTCCTGCCGCGAGGTTGCGAGGACAGCGTAGTTGACTTCTTCCGGGAAAACAAGGTGATAATGTCGCTCGAGGATAAAACTACTCATGGCAGCAAGATATGCGCAACTTTCAATGGCACCCTGTATCCCGAACAACAAAAAGCATTGACTGCACTTTCCCGTCACCGCTGCGGTACCCTTCATGCCATGACGGCTTTCGGCAAGACCGTAACGGGCGCCGCCTTGATTGCCGAAAAGAAAACCAATACCCTGATACTCGTCCACACAAAGGCTCTCTTGGACCAATGGCGCAAGGAATTGGAGCAGTGGCTTGAGGTAGATTTTCGATCTGAAGACGTACCAAGAGCGCGGGGGAGAAAGAAAAAATTTCAGAAATTCGGGGCATTGTCATCCACCGAAAATTCATTAAATGGCAAGATAGACATCGCATTGCTCCAATCGTGCATCTCCGACAATGAAGTAAAACCGTTTGTTCGTGATTACGGAATGGTGATAGTTGATGAATGCCACCACGCGCCGGCTGTCAACTTCGAGCGAGTGCTTCGCGAAGTAAACGCCCAATGGGTCTACGGCCTGACAGCCACGCCTATTCGCAAAGACGGTCACCAGCCTGTCATCTTCATGCAATGCGGCGAGATAGTATATACGGTCGACTCTAAGGTACAGCAAGATAGCCAATCATTCCGACGCGTACTCATCCCCCGATTCTCATCATATCGCCCTGTAGACAATCTCGACGGAAACAGCTACGTACAAGTCTGCGAAGCACTCTCCACCGATGAGAGCCGCAACAAAATGATAATCGACGATGTAAAAGAAGCATTATCAGAAGGTCGCTCTCCGATAATACTTACCGCACGAACATCGTACGTAGATCTGCTCGCTGCGGCGTGCCGCGAAATATGCCCTAATGTCATCCGATTGGTCGGGAATGATTCCGCCAAGTCGAAGCGCGAGACCATGGAGCAACTGAGGGAAATCCCCGATCCCGCACCATTAGTCGTTGTGGCGACCGGCAAATATGTCGGCGAAGGATTTAACCTTCCCCGCCTCGACACACTCATGCTCGCTCTCCCCGTATCATGGAAAGGACTCATAGCCCAATACGCCGGACGCCTTCACCGCGACTATGAGGGCAAAGAAGAAGTCCGCATCTACGACTACATCGATCTCCGACTGCCAATCTGCGACTCGATGTATCGCAAACGCATCCAAGGCTACAAAAACATCGGCTACTCAATCTCTGTCGGCAACGAAGGACTCTTCGCAGACCCCAAAACAGATGCCATATACACTGCCGCTGATTTTGAAAGGGCCTTTTACGCCGACCTCGCCACTGCCGGACGGAGCGTCGTAATCTCAACCATACGTCTTTGCTGGAAACGCCCGCCACGCCTCATCGATTTACTTACCACATCCGCTCGGCGAGGAGTCTGCATAACAATCGTCGTGGCCGAACCCGGACATCAGGAGGACGACCTCCGACAAATGGGCTTCACCGTCCTCCACCGCTCCGAATGCAAGATGCAGGCAGCCATCATCGACCAACACATCGGCTGGTACGGCACCGTAAACCTCATCGGCAAATCAATCGAAGACGCCACCGCAATTCGCCTCGATTCCCCCGACTTCACCTCATCCCTATTCGATGTCATGAAGCTTTAGAGTGGAATATGTTAATTATAAAGGAGATATCTACGCATTTTCAATGCTGTTTAAGTATGATATAACACCTCTAAGACTTTCTTTTGAATTCTCATTCTTCTTTAGTCTAGCGACAATTTTATCATATCCCGGAGGTGGCGAAGTTTGTTATTGTGAACGACAACTCCAGTTACAACTGGATTTCTAGTTTTATAAAAGGTTTTATTGTGGCTAATCTTAAAACCATTATCACTAAGTATTCTCAGAAATTCAGGTATTAGATGTTTGAAATCTTTGGACGAAGAAAGAGTCATATCATCTACATAAATAGAGAATTTGATTTTGTGCTGCATCGCTAAATCTGAAATTTTTTGACCAGTAGGAAGAAAAACCAGATTAGCGATTAATGTTGATGTTGGAATACCTTGTGGAACCTGTCCATCACGTGTAATAAGACGAGTTAAAATCCGTGCAATATCGGGTGTAAATTGGAGTGTTACTAGCGTTGTGTAAACTTGTTTATGAGAAATAGACGGGAAAAACGATTTTAAGTCTGTTGTGAATATATATTTATTCCCCTGATGGAAGCGAGCATTTAAAATATTATTCTTTCCTTTAACGCCTCCATAGAAAAAGTTTGGCAGTGAAATATTAGAAAGCAAAAACCTATATATTCGAGATTGAATATTTTTTAAATCTCCTTTTGAAGAGTTTATTGTTCGCTTTTTTATATTGCCATTTCCATCAAACTTTGGTTTGCCTGTCAGCTTATCCATCTTGACTTTTTCGAAAGAGTAATAAAACTCATCAAGGTGTGTCAAAATATAGTCAAGCCTTTCTGAGTTAACTTTCAATACATGTAATAGATGGCGTTTATTCTTAATCATAAAAAGAATTTAGAGAGCAGATTAGTTGAGCAACCATTCCCAGAAGAGCCTTACCCAAGGTTTAATTTGGTCATAGGCGGATTTTACAACCACAAGACCTTTTGTTATAGACTTTATGAATCCTGTCAACGCAACAATCCATTTAGTCCATTCCTTCATCTTTGAGGTTTTCTTACTAATCGCGGAGGAACAATGGAGGGATTTCTGATTAGCCTTCTTCCCTCTGTTTGAAGGCTTTCTCTTATTTTTTGCCATAGTTGAAATTGTTTAGCTGTGACGACATTGTCACGTGCCAAAACCAACATCGGTACATGCTAAAACTAACTATAAGCATTGTCTCCATTGCTCTCTAAATTTCACGTGCCATAAAATGACACTAAGGATAACAACTATAAAGCACAATGGCCTATTATCCAATAAGGTAAAGTATAAACAACACTACAATACAACAATAAACCTAAAGGCTTGTAAAGTTGTGTCGTACGGCCAGAGGTCTTTTGTTAACCAGGTCAACCCGGTTGGGTGCGAATTTAATCGCTTCAATTTTTAGTTTCGTTTTAGCTACAAAAGCCTTCTCAGTATTTCAATGTACTAATACTAATGCAAAGGTACAAACTTTAACTTGAATCTGCAAGACCTATTAGTGCGATATTTTCCTGAAAATTTAGTCTGATATAGTGTAGTACTCCTTTTTATAAGAAATCGTATCCGCCTGTTGAGATTCCCTACTCTTTGGAATGCGGGAGGTTGGAAGAACCTTCTTCATAATTTGATCGGAATACATACGTAAAGGAAGCAAATATATGGGCAGAGAATTCTCGTCTATATGCCTCTAAATATTCATACTCATGGACTGGCTTATGCTGATATGAAATTCTTGCTGTCCGATAAAAAAAGTGTTATGATGATTTAGGACAGATACTTGCAAAGCGATCGACTTTAGTCGATTACCATTTATAGGATTCTGCCATTCTTGGTTAGCTAGCTGTCGCCACATAGCCATGCGCAATACAAAGTTATTTAATCAGATTGCAATAATAGTTTTCGTTATTCCGAAGCATTCCCTAATACTCCCCATAGTTTCCTCAATATACCCCAAGAAAAATTTTCTCAGTGAACATTTCGCGAATATAGGAGTACGAGGTTTGTATTCTGAAATCTACTGCAAAGCTAACATAGCCTCAAAACCGTGCCAAATTTTTACGGACAAAGTCCGCAGTTGCCCGTAAATGGTCCGGTTGAGTCTGAGTAATGTCCGGTTGCCTTGAATTTCGATTGCAAGGTTATATCACGCATTATCCATTTTTTCAATTGGAAATCATCGAACATCGATGAAATCAAAGCAATGTGAGATAAAAATTTACCCCCAAGATAGAGCATTTGATTGAGCACATATAGCTTATGATTGCATTGATGGGGAGATTACAAAAATGGAAATTCCGACTCTCAACGCCATCGTGTCAAGAATCGGGAAAAAATCTATTTTGGGGTTGACTCAATATATTCTAAAGAACGCAGTATTGTTATGGATGGTAGAAAGTCTCCTATTGTTCTATATTGGAAATCTCGCACATTCATATTCTTAGGTAGTATGATATATTTGGTATGATCATAATACAATCTAATCTCAAAGCTTGAGCCAGAACCATTTCTATATTTGCCAATCTTTGTAATCTGTAAAGATTTCTCTTTTTCTGATATATGAATCAGATCTGGTCCAATACAGTTCCCATCAAGAAAAAATGAAACTTCACTGCTCATCCAATACCCATTCATAGAATGAGAGCCCGACCCAATTTGTGCAATTATATCACATATTGATGAGATTGAGTCCTCATATAGTTTGGATAGATTCGTTTTTAGCGCAACTGACGTAAAATTGTTTGTTTCCATACAAAACCATCTTATGAGAGTATTATATTCCTGAAATATGTTAAAATATTCAATCCGATTCATTCAATTGGATTCAGGGGCGTTCGGCGGGGTTGAAAATGGGAAGCTAACTATTATTTTATCAACTTCCCATAATCCCAAGTCTGACCGACAGAGACTATTTTATGTAGGGCCAACTTTCTTCCCTGAATGGAATTTGGTATTATCCGTAAATCCGTAGTACCCGATGAAACCCAATAGAATTCTTTTGTACCGGGAAGTTTTAGCATTTCAGGAGCTACCGAACCTAGCCAACGCTTGACAAAAATCACTTTCTTCACCATACAGTCAATTTCTGATGTATGCGCAGGGTGTATTTCAATGAAGAATGTCTTTCCAGCATAATCCAAAGCATAGTCCCATCGATTCTCATGCGAATATGTGGCTTTGGCTGCATCATCTAAGTTCACGCTGTAATTCAATCTTGACGTTGATGGAACCTTGATTTTCTTTCGTTCATTATTGCCAAATGCTCCTAATCCAACGTTCAAATATGGGCGAAGTATTGAACAATTCTCACATACCGAACGAAGCGTATCCGATGACGTTTCAGACAAGGAGAAATCTCGCATATTATCTTTATTTTTATTTCGCTTTCCCATATCACTCAAGATATTCAGAAACTACATTATTCATACGCGATGCAAATTCTGCTAACCCACCCCACTCAGATAGATAGGATTCATTAGAAGACACATCTAGACTACTAATATCTCTTGTCATCACTTTCCCATTATCCTCTTGTCGATAGAAATAATATGTTCTAATTGTTTTATCATACATTTTTTTTAACATTTTCCCTACCGATGAGTCAGGATTAACTTCTAACATTTTACAAATGGCCTTGTGAAAATGAAGAGAATTCCCTTTTATCGTATTAAAGGCCCAAGCAAATTCTAAGAAAATTGATGAATGTGTTGATACAATTACTTGGTATCCTGAATCGATCAATAATTCAATTATTTGAAGAAGTACGCTTGCTATAGCCTTCGGATGAAGACCCATTTCTGGTTCCTCTATAATTACTGTGGAGTAATGATCTCGCTTGACAACCTTTGAAGGTGGACCAGAGAGACAATAGAAAGCCAATAGCAAAGGCATAAATTCCTTCTGACCCGTACTCCAAGCCATAAAAGGAATCTTCATTCCATTTACAGACAGAAGCATCTTCTTTTGACCAGATACTTCAGACATCACTACCTCTCCATTGTGAAATATATTTTTATCAAATAACTTCTTTTGCAGATTTTTAAATCTTTCCTTTATAGGAAAAATCTTATCCTTATTCCCTAGGCCGAACTGTACAAATGTTCGTAATGTCTCAGTAAATTCTCTTAGCACATAAGGAGTGGTAAATGAGAAATCACTGAAAAATTTCGGAAAGCCATCCCCCATACAAATAATTCTCTGTGCAGGCACATAGAACACCGATGCTTCCTTTCCTGATGAATTTTTAGAGAGATTTTTGAGAGTCAAATTCGTATTGTCCAAATTCAAGATCGTATCAGCTTTCCATATTCCCTCCATTCCTTCTCCATAATACACATTCAATATCTTCCGAGCATTGTGCCCAAGTATATAATTATACCTATCAAGTGTCTCAATGATATTATCTCTATCCTGGGCCAATTTTAGTGATTCTAATGCCAGGCTTTTCCCGCTGGCCTGAGGCCCGACAAAAAAAGTAAGGTCACCGAACTCAACATTGACATCAGCCAACGGTCCGAGGTTTTTTATTTCAATATGATTAATCATTATTAAACATTTAAAAATTCGAACATCCTGGTAAAAATCGTAAAATACACGTTAACACTTTATCTTTCACCAGAATTTACTAATAATCTATTTTATTAGTCTCGCAATACTTAATGGCTTCTGAATCTCCTCCTTTCGCCGCAGTCTTATACCAAGAATAGGCGACTCCAATATCTTTTTTGGTGCCTATACCATTTTTATAACATATTGCAACACAACGTTGGCCCCAAGAATTACCTGCATTGGCTGCCTTGTTATACTGAAGAAATGCTAACGAATCATTCTGCTCTACGCCTTTTCCAAATTGGTAAAAATTACCAAGTTTGCACATCGCGTCAGTGTTTCCTTGCTTTGCCGACTTTTTATAATAAGAAAGCGCTATATTAAAACTTTGATTAGTACCTTCCCCTAATTCATACATATTACCCAAAAGATAGTTTCCTTCGTTATCTAACTTATCCTTTGGAACTATTCTTATTAAATTGAATGCCTTCACCTTATCAGCTTTTATATTATCTTCTCCAGAATAATATAATGCAGCCATTGTCAAGCAACATTTAGGGCTGTTTAAACTTACCCCCTTTTGCAAATATTCTATAAATTTCGCTGTATCGATAGGTAGACCATTTTGAACGTCACGAACCATTTCGATCCCACTAAGATAAAAGTAAGCATCGGGGTTCCCATGAGAGGCAGCTTTGTTAAACCAATAGAACGCGGAGTCTAGATTTTCTTGTCCTGGATATGCCATATATATTTGAGCGAGCCCATTCATCGCATTGCCATTACCTTTTTCACAAGCGGAAATATAATATGCTTTAGCTTTTAAAGGATCTCGATCTACACCAAGACCAAATTTATATGCCCGGCCAAGAAACCAGGCAGCTATCTCATCTTTATAATGGTGGCGAGAAGCCCAATCAAATGTTTCTTTCACTCTGACGCTGTCAGAAACATAAGCCAAGAGGCTATCATCAGAGATTGTGCCAGAACGATAATCACTCACCACTTTTTGAATAGGGCTATTATCTCTGCATGAAAAGCAAAATATCGAAAGTATGAGTGGAATTGCGTAGATTAGCTTTTTCATTGGGATGTTACTAAAAGTTAAATTATTCAAATTCGTTTCATTCAGTATAATTCATTGCGATTTATTTCGGTTGAAATGGGGTGTTGGCGCGGGGTTGGTTGATACCGCGTTGACACGGGTTGAAATTGAAAATTGCAAGCAACTGAATTTCAATTACTTGCAATTTTATATGGTGCCCAGAACAGGACTCGAACCTGCACGCCTCGCAGCACTCGCACCTGAAACGAGCGCGTCTACCATTCCGCCACCTGGGCTTTTGCGTTGCAAAGTTAGGCATTTTTTTTCAATTTGTGACAACTTCCGACGATTTTTTTTGCTATTTTTGTTGAAAATTTGGGCTCGTAAGAGTCTGTTCGTTATACTGAATTAATTTGCAATAAGTTATGAGTATTCTTAAGGAAGGCGTTCCCGTTGGATTGTGTTGCGATCATGCCGGGTTTGAACTCAAATCCATGATTATCGGCTGGCTTGAGGCCAATAATATCGCGTGGCAGGATTTCGGGACATACAGTACCGAGAGCTGCGATTATCCCGATTTCGCACACCCGTGCGCCGAGGCCGTCGAGAGTGGTAAGTGCTATCCGGGGATCGCTATCTGCGGTTCGGGCAACGGCATTGGTATGACCATGAACAAGCATCAGGGCATACGCGCAGCCCACTGCTGGCTCCCCGAACTGGCACGTCTCGCCCGCGAGCATAATGATGCCAATGTGCTCGTTCTGCCCGCACGATTCATCGAACCTTCTGTGGCTCTTGAGTGTGTGGAAGTGTTCCTCAACACCGGTTTCGAGGGTGGTCGCCACACTCGCCGCGTGGAGAAAATCCCCGTGCACTGATAGGCCCGCTTACTCGTCGTCATTCTCGGCCGGCGTTCCTTCTCGGGGCGCCGGTTCGCTTATATAGCGGGTGTAGTAGGTGAAAATCAGTGTGGTAGCGGGTAGGGCAATAATCATTCCGATGATTCCGAGCAAGCTGCCCCACACGGTGAGTGCAAGCAGAATCATGGCCGGATTCAATCCCATTTCGCGCCCCATTACGTGCGGGGTGATGATATAGTCGCAGATGCCCTGACTCACAGCATATACGAGCAGACATTTGCCCATTTCGGGGAGGAACATCGCCTCTCCGCCCAGCGAGTAGATAAAGCAGATTGCGGCTATAGGAATGAGTGTAATGTACTGGAAATAAGGTATCATGTACAGCACGCCTACGAGTATGCCCATAGGTATGGCGAGCGGGAGTCCGATAATTGAAAATCCGGTGCAGTAGAATACTGCCGCGCACAGAGCCACCTTGCCTTGCCCGCGGAAATAGTGGTTCATACTCACCTCAACCTGATGTACGACGTTGATTGCCGGTTTGCGGAATCGGTGAGGGATAATCATCTTGAACCCGCGCACAATCGCCGGATAATCAATGAGAATGAATAGAACGTATATCAGCGTGAGCAGCCACATAAGTATGCTCAGCACAAAGTCGAGCGACTCCTCGATAATCGACGTACCCTTGTTGAGCACCGTCTCCAGGTGAGTGCCGTCGAGCATCGCCTTGAGATTGTCGGGGTTGAAGTAGCGCCCGATAAAGTCCACGATAGCAGTGTATTCCGGCGGCAGATTCCGCTGCCCCGAAGTCACGCTGTGTATGATATCTCCGAGTGTATCGAGCTCGCGTATCACCGCCGGCGTAAAGAGATATATGATAGCCCCGATGAGCACCGTCACATCCAGAATGGTGAGTATCGACGGTATCGCCAACCCCTTGCTGCGGGTCAGGCGGCGGTTGAGGTCTACCAGCGGCTGAAGCAGATAGGCTATGAAGCACGCCGCGAAGAAAGGCAGAAGCACGTCGCTCAGATAGCGTATCAGGGCTATCAATGCCACCGAGGTCGCCAGCCCGATTATAAGCTTCATTATCCTGTCCGTGGTCCAGAAATGTCCTTTAGGATCTTCTGCCATAAGTCTTTAGTCCAATTGCCGAGTTGCTAAATAACGCCGCCCGGGCTCTTTCGTATCGGTCGAACTGAGTCCCGGGCGGTTATTTTATAGAAGTGATATTTTAGAGCTGAGAGTCCGGGTCGAGGTTGGCACCTTCGATATCCTTGAAGTAGCGGTAAGTACCTACTTTAAGTTCCTCGCAAGCAGCTTCGTCAGCTACGATGATAGCCTTCGGGTGCATCTGGAGAGCCGAGATGGTCCACATCTGAGTGATGCCGCCTTCCACGCCGTGGTGAAGGGCGCGCGATTTATTGTGGCCGTTTACCATGAGCATCACGCTGCGGGCATCCATGATAGTGCCTACGCCAACGGTGAGAGCGGTCTTGGGCACGAGATTGACGTTGCCTTCGAAGAAGCGTGAGTTGGCGATGATAGTATCCTGAGTAAGAGTTTTAACACGAGTGCGTGATGTGAGCGACGAACCCGGTTCGTTGAAAGCGATGTGTCCGTCAGGACCTACGCCACCCATGAAGAGGTCGATGCCGCCGTACTGCTTGATTTTGGCTTCGAAACGTGCACATTCAGCTTCGAGGTCGGCAGCGTTGCCGTTGAGGATATTTACATTCTCTGCGGGGATGTCGATGTGGCTGAAGAAGTTGTTCCACATAAACGAGTGGTAGCTTTCAGGGTGATCTTCGGGCAGGCCCACATATTCATCCATGTTGAAAGTCACAACATTCTTGAAAGAAACCTTACCCTCATTGTAGAGTTCGATAAGGCGGCGGTACATGCCCAAAGGAGAAGAACCGGTAGGGCAGCCGAGTACAAAAGGATGCTCTGCAGTAGGTTTTGCTTCGTTAATGCGTGCGGCCACGTAGTTTCCGGCCCAGCGGGAGAGGGCGGAGTAGTCAGGCTCGATTACAAGTCTCATTGTCTATGAATTTTAATAGTTGTTTATTAGAAGAGCCATGCGGCTGTTACTGTCCAATAGTTATTTTTACCCTCGATAGGAGTCGACGGAGCGGTGATGCCGGTATTGAGTCTGTTGACAGTCTTGGTGATGCCCAGACCGTACGATGCTCCCACCTGGAGGTGAGTGAAGAGCTGAAGGCCCAGACCGAAGTTCCAAGCCACGTCGAAGGCTTTATTCTCGTAAGCCTCAGTGATTGCGCGCTTTGAAGCGAGGAATGCGAAGCTCGGTCCTGTAAATATATAAGGAGTCACGATTTTGCCTACGAGGGGCAGACCGATTTTATATTTGAAGTTGAGCGGAATCTCGATGTAGTCGCGTTTCTTGAAGCTCTTTGAGTTGAGCAGAGCCTCATCATCAGCATTCAGGTTGCCGTTATCATTCTTGAAATTGCTCTGGCCTACACGGTGCACATACATCAGCGAGAGGTCAAAAGCCACATTTACCACCGGGATAGTGAATTCGGCCTGCACACCGCCGGTAAAACCTGCGCGATTGTCATTGTCGAAGATACTGCTGTTGAGGCGCATCGAGTTGACCTCCATACCAAGGCGTGGACCGATGCGGAACTGTGCACTCGCCGGGAGTGAGCAGAAAGCTATCGCGGCAATTGCGAGCAGAAGCGTTTGAAGTTTTTTCATATAAGAGATTTTTATTGTGTGTCAGTTTGTTACGGGTGTGCTTAGTAGTACACACAATGCAAAATTACAATTTTTAGCGCAATATGTGGCAAACTCATTCAAAAAAATTTGTAATTTTGTTGATTATGAATCCTGAAGAACGCTTAAAGATAGAAGAAAAAGTCGTAGACATGCTCCGTACAGTCTACGACCCCGAGATTCCCGTCGACATCTATTCGCTCGGACTCGTTTACCGCATCGACCTTGCCGATAGTGGCGAACTCACTGTCGACATGACACTTACCGCTCCCAATTGCCCCATGGCTGACTTCATCCTCGAAGACGTACGCATGAAGCTCGAGAGCATCGAAGGTGTAAAATCCGTAACCGTCAACATCGTCTTCGAGCCCGAATGGACTCAGGACATGATGAGCGAAGAAGCCAAGCTCGAACTCGGCCTGCTATGACCGACCGCACAAAGACATACTTCATCAGCGACGTTCACCTCGGCGCATCATATATCCCCGACCGCCGAGCGCACGAAGACCGCATCGTGCACTTCCTGCAGTCCATCGAGCACGACGCCCGTGCCCTCTATCTGCTCGGCGATATCCTCGACTACTGGTATGAATACCGCACCGTCGTGCCCCGCGGCTACGTCCGTTTTTTCGGACAGCTCGCCCGCATGGCCGACGCCGGTGTCGAAATCGTCTGGTTTATAGGTAATCACGACATCTGGCTTTTCGACTACCTCCGCGATGAGATAGGCCTGCGAATAGTCGACACCGCCGATGGAGGAGTCACTACCACTATCGACGGCGTCCAATTCTTCCTCGGCCACGGCGACACCTTCGGCCGCCAGCCCCTCAGCTACCGCATGCTGCGCCGCCTCTTCCACAGCCATTTCTGCCAGACCCTCTTCGGCGCTATACATCCCCGCTGGACCATACCCTTTGCGCACCGTTGGAGCTCACACAGCCGCAAGGGTAGTGCACCAGTGGCCGACACCCTCGATCCTCGTGCACGCATGTCAGTCGAGACCTTCGCCCGCAAGCTCGCATCTTCTGACCCCGACCTCCGCTACATCATCATCGGCCACCACCACGTAGCTCTCAACGAACCCCTCAGTTCCACCTGCCGCCTCATAGTGCTCGGCAATTGGATAGACCGTAGCACCTACGCCGTATTCGACGGCCACACCCTCGAGCTCAAGGAATACATGCCCAAGTAGAACCTGACTTAGAGAGAGCTGCTAAAGTCAATTAAACCCAAAACACACCCTGAAAGAACCTTTCCCCTCCGAGGTGTGTTCATATAATATGGGTGAAATATTGATAACATCAGGAATTGTGATAGCCTTAGGTGCTACGCTTGTGCTACTTGTTTTCGCAATAAAACAATGGCATATGCGACAGCGTGTCAAAGATATACCTATACGATACAATGAGTGGTTGACGCAATACAAAACCAAACGAGGCTATATATTGCTCGCACAGTTAGCTGGAATCATAATTGCTATTATCGGCCTTTCTGTCTGACAACGTCGGTACTTAGATTCTTATTTACCCATCTTAAAAAGTCCCTGCTATCTACGATAGTCCATGAATGAGGATGCCTCTGACGGGTAACATGACTTGGGTTGCTTATCGCCCTTAATTGCCGTATAACCAACAGAAGAATCTTGATTCAGAAAAACCTGATTCACCGTCACTTTCTGTGAACAACTGCATAATAAAGAAATAAGCGGTATAGCTAAAAACTTAAGATTCATACATTCTCCTTTTGTATTTCTTTCAAAGTTACATACTTTATTCCAATTGACCTAACATTTCCTAAATTTCATGACTTTGATTTAATCAAGAGCTTGTTTTCGTAATCATGTTTGATAAATATGCTTAACTCAATTATCAAAGTCAAGAATTTTTATTACCTTTGCGGAGGTGTGTTGGCGTGTGGTTAACTTGATATAGCGGACCGCTTAAGCCAAATGAATCTCAGTTTCACGGATACATCTGAATGAAAAAATGCCAAATGTAAAATGAATTCTTGATATAAAAATTATGGATAAACCGATTTTATATATAATTGCTGGATGCAATGGAGCTGGTAAAACCACGGCTTCATATTCGGTTTTACCCGATTTACTATATTGTAAAGAGTTTGTTAATGCCGATGAAATAGCGAAAGGACTTTCTCCTTTTAATCCTGAGTCGGTTGCAATTGAGGCTGGGAAATTAATGATACAACGAATTAATTTTCTTTTGTCGCAACATAAAACTTTTGCGATTGAAACAACTCTTGCAACACGAAGTTATGCAAACCTTGTGATAGAAGCTCATCGTCAAGGATATCAGGTAGTGCTCTTGTTTTTCTGGCTATCTTCTCCGGAGATGGCTATAGAACGAGTTCGTAAACGTGTTAGTGAAGGAGGGCATAACATCCCAACAGAAACAATTATTCGTCGATATTGGCTTGGGTTACAAAACTTTTTCAATATCTTTGTTCCAATTGTTGATAGCTGGATGTTTTTTGAGAATATAAATCAAACGATACTCTTAGCAGATGATAAATCTGTTATAGATCAAGTATTATTTCCCAAGATTGTGCAAATATGTCAGAACAGGAAAAATTAGAATTAAAAGAGAAAATTCTACAAGGATTGAAACAATCATACGAAAATCTGCTTCGCCGTAAAGCCGCACTTGGACAAGATATGGTATTTGCAGACGAAAACGGCCAACCACGTATTGTCTCTGCCCGCGAAGCGCTGGCAGATTATGAGCGGAATCATATTTCCGATTGATAATCTCTCCAAGTTAGTGTAAACTATTGGGCAAGAGATTCTTCTGACATGTATCATTAATTAAAAAGACCGCGCTCCCTGATTTCAGGAAACCCGATCTTTATTAATTTTCATGACTTACTCATTCCTTCGTGCCCTCCGATTCACGGCAGAGGCTACGGTTTGACCTGATTAAGGAGAGTTAGATATCTTACGGTTTCTGCCAGAACCATTCATCATCAGTAGTGATAATGTCGGAATTCGTATAGTTGCTTCCCAAAGGAACTAACGTAACATGTTGGCCTTGAGCATGATTGCTTTTGCCCTCAGGCTCAGCCTGATTTATAGTATTTGCCGACATAATATACAGATTTTTAGCCATATACTCATCGAGGTAATAATCCTTGGATTGTGTGCTACGGTGGTTCCAGTTAGCATCTTCATTAAGGACCAAAGGCAAATCATTTTGCAGACGATAGCGCACTTCGCCCGGATGCAGAAGCAAACCGTTTTCGTCGGTTACATAAGCTGCAAATGTCGGGTCTACCCATATCCATTTGTTAAGTGTATCGCTCCATGCCACACAGATCACGTGACAGTCGTAGTCTGTGTCCCATGCTTTTGACTCACACGTGATATATCGCGCGGGGATGCCTTCGGCCAGAAGCGCTTCGGCAAGGCATATGGCAAGAGCCCTACAGTTGAAGCCACAGCTGTCTCGTTTGGCCGATTCGTAGGTGTTGCGCAAATTTCGTGGACCGGGAGGAAATCCGTGGCCGCCATCGTGTTCAATATTGTCGTGAACCCAATACAGCAGATTCATGATGCGGCTTATATCATCACCGCTTCCGGCAATACTGTCAAGATTGAATCGTTCACGGGTTTGGCTGAGTATCGAGTCGGAAGGTTGTGCGTAGACGAATTCAGGCTTTTGATTCGTTTCCTTTTTATAGCCTGGAGATTCCTTCAAAAGCTGGAGTTTCGATTTTACATCGTCGGTCGAATCCCATGCAAAATCCATAGCTTTCTTAAGCCCGTCCGCTTTATCATTCTTCAACTGTTCAAGCACCGGCAGAAGTTCTGCCGCATTGTAGTACTGCCATTTGCGCATCCATTTCGGGTCTTTGGCGGTCAATACTTCCGACTGATATTGAGCAAGCCTTTCCAAATCTTTTACGACACTTGGATTCTCTTTGATCGCCACTGCAATATCTTCAGGGTTTGACCTGTTTGCCAACAACCCCTTACCGCCGAATTGCTCAAGTTTGGGACACTGAGCATCCGCTACTATTCGGAGATTGAACCTTGCCACAGGTCCATCAAAAATCACACTATCCAATTGTGGGCAGTCGAATGCGAAAGTCGGGCCGCCTGTACTCGATACAGGACCTCGAAATACTATCTTACGTAAGTTGGGGCAATGGGTGACCAGCGTACAGTCAAAATGACCTATAAGACCGCGAAACTCTATTTCTTCAATTGTTTCATTATTCTGAAATAGGCCACCGGGAACATAATCGATATCCCCGAAAGTCACTTTCTTAAGATTTTTGAAGCCATAGTTCTCGAATCTGCCTATCATCCCGACATCGGGAATCGTAATTTCCTCTGCATCTATTGAATATACAAGACTATCAGGGAACAATTCATAGCCGTCGCGAATCGGCGCCGAGAAATAATCGGGAGATTTGATGACAATATCCTCTGCCGATACCGCTGAAATTCCAAGAGCGGTTGTTATAATGAATCCGAGATTTTTTAGGTTCACGTTATAGATATATTAGATGAATTTTTCCGACTAAAACTGATAGACCGCGCTCCCTGATATCAGGAAACGCGATCTTTATTTATGTGCTGTCACACTCTTAGTAAGTCATGTAAATTAGTTTATGCTAAAATTTGAAGTAGTTATGAGTAAGATTCGTACTTGAGAAGAAGGAGTTATGGGGCTCCATAATGACTGATGAACAAGCACGAAGATTGCCTTAACTACTCAAAGGTTGATATAAACTAATTTTCATGACTTACTCATTCCTTCGTACCGTAAGCGAGGTCGCCGGCATCGCCGAGACCGGGCACGATATAGCTGTGAGCATTGATTTCGGGGTCTATCACACCCACCCAGAGTTCAGCCTCCTCGGGAAGCACACTCTCCAGGTAGTCAACCGCTTTCTGCGATGCGATTACCGAAGCGATGTGCACCTTGCCGGGATTGCCCTTGGTGAGCAGAGCCTTGTAGCTGAGTTCCATCGACGCTCCCGTGGCAAGCATGGGGTCGCACAGAATCAAGGTCTTGCCGTCGAGTTTGGGCGACGCGAGATACTCTATGCAGATATCGAAATTTTCCTTCTCCTTATACTTGCGGTAAGCCGATACAAAAGCGTTTTCGGCATTGTCGAGATAGCGGAGGAAGCCCTGGTGGAAGGGTACGCCGGCACGGAAGATTGTGGCGAGTACGAGCGGTTCGTCTATCACATCGCACGCAGCCTTTACGCCGAGCGGGGTAGTGATATCTTCTTTGCGGTAGCGCAGAGTCTTGCTTATTTCGTAGGCGAAAATTTCGCCGAGGCGCTCCAGATTGCGGCGGAAGCGCAGGCGGTCGGTCTGAACAGACGTGTCGCGCATCTCAGCCAGATACTGGCTGACGAGCGACGGCTGCTCTGCAAAATTATGTATCTTCATATTCTTCGTAGTTTTAGCGACTCCGGTTTTATTCGTCGAGGAAACGATTTCCCGAAATCTTCAGGTCATTGTTGCGGATAAAGGTGAGAATTTCCGAACGGACGGGTGTCTCGTCAATATCGTCTTCGATACGGCGGAGCGCATTGAAGAGCGATGTCGACGACTGATATATATGGCGGTATGCCTTGGCTATATCGTCGATCTGCTCCTCTGTGAAGCCTGCATGCTTGCGGAGGATGAGAGAGTTCACACCGTAGTAGGTCACAGGGTTGTGAGCCATGATTACGTACGGGGGCACGTTCGAACTGATTCGTGTACCGCCTTTTATAAGAGTCAATTTGCCCACATTGCACTTCTCGTGGAGTACCACATGAGACGATAGGATAGTACCGCTGTCTACCTTTACATCACCGGCAATCGACACGGCGTTGCCTATCACGCACTTATCTGCCACATGGCTGTCATGGCCGATATGGCTGTCGGCGCAGATCACGCAGTCGGCACCTATGCTTGTGCCTCCTTCTTCGTGTATGCCGCGGTTGATGATTACATGTTCGCGGATTATCGTATTGTCGCCTATGAAGCAGAACGATTTGCAGCCTTTCCAACGGAAATCCTGCGGATCGGCGCCTACAATGGCTCCCTGGTAAACCTTCACGCCTTTGCCGAGAGTGGTACCGCGTACCACCGAAGCGTAGGGCATTATTACACAATCATCACCGATTACGGTATCTGCATCTACGTATGCAAACGGATGTATGGTCACGTCTTTGCCAAGTTTGGCAGAGGGGTCGACGTATGCGAGCGGACTTATCATGGTATTTGAGTTTTAAAGTGTTCTGTGTGCAAATTTACTCAAAAATCTTTATCAGTGTATATCCTTGTATATTTATTTTACGGCTTTGAGAATGCCGGCGGCGATATCAATGTTGTTGTTGAAGCCTTTGAAGAGATCGGCATCCTTACCTGCAACGAATACAGGCACGGGATTGCCGGAGTGGCCGGTAGTGCTGAAAGTGAGGCCGGCAGCGTCGTTGAAGATGCGGAATACTTCGGCCGCAAAACCGTTGAAGGTTGCGTAGAGAGTCTTCTGGTCGGCGCTGTTGCGCATTTCAAAAGTCTCATTGAAGAGGCTCTCAAGCTTTTCTTCCTGCTCGGCGCTTACAGGAATATGGGTATAGAATCCGAGATTTTCAGTAAGATATTCTTTCATGTCAGCCCATGTATATATCATGCGGCTCTTGAGCAGACCCTTGCAGTAGTCGTTGAAAGCTTCCTTCGATACCTTCTGATAGTCGATGTTGCCGATACCGCTGCCCTTGCCGTTCTGGATAGCAAGACCGCCGGTATCATGGTCGGCTGTAACGATTATGAGGGTTTCTTCGGGGTGAGCTTTGTAGAAATCAAAAGCGATCTTCAGAGCGCTGTCGAAGTTCAGAATTTCCTTTACAGCAGCGCCACCGTCGTTTGCGTGGAGGGCGTGGTCGATGTTGCCGCCCTCGATCATCATGAAGAAGCGGTCGGGCGAGGTGCGTTCGAGCTGAGTAAGAGCCGCCTTAGTAATGTCGGGAAGTGTGAGGGCCCCGGCGATAGAGTCGATAGTGTAGCCGATATTGTTGCTGTGCAAGGGATTGGTCTCATTGATGAGGACAACCTTGTCTGACTTCATCTCTTCGATGCCTTTGAGGCCGCGGACAACCTGCACATTGTTCTCTGCCATATAGTCGAAGATACCCTTATCGTCGGAGCGGAGATCTGCGCCGGCAATGAAGTTAAATCCGGCCTCTGCCATCTGGCGGTCGATTTCATTAAGCATCTTGCGGGTAGGTACGTGAGCATAGAATGCTGCGGGAGTAGCGTCATCGGGAGCTACCGAAGTAGCCACGGCAATACCATAACCCATTTCAGAGAGAGTCTTTGTCACAGAGTACACGTTGGTAGTATCGGGAGTCATGCCGAGCATACCGTTTTTAGTCTTGTAGCCTGTCGAAAGAGCTGTGCCGGCAGCCGCGCTGTCGGTCACGGGGGCTGATGCCGAGTAAGTCTGGCTCCAGCCTACGACGGGCATCTGCATCATGGTCAGAGGCTCATCATTTCCGAGAACAGTGCGGTTGTAGTTCTGGGCTGCGTTCACAGGACCCATTCCCATACCGTCGCCTATGTACAGGAAAATATATTTGGGAGCCTCGGCATAGCTCGCTGTTGCGGCCAGGGTCATCGCCGCTGCTGTGAGAAATACACGTAGTTTCATTTATATTGTTTTTATATAGTTAATGTTTTATAGTCTGAGAAAGTTTGATGATAGGGTCAATTATTCGTCGGTCGTTCGATAGACGAGGAATCTTACGCTGACCGCCAAGCTTACCGGTCGAAGCAAGCCAGAGGTCGAAAACGCCCTCGGGAGCTTCTGTCAGTTCGAGGCGGGCAAGGAATATATCGGAGTTGCGTTTGGCCTGATAGTCAGAGTTTACCTTCTGGAGCTCGGCATCGAGAATGTCTGCAAACGCCTCATTGTCGCACTTCGGAGCCTTCTCCCATTCAATAAGCCACTGGTGATGCCCCTTCGTGCCGCACGATGCGTAGACAGGCGCCGCCGTATAGTTGCGTATCGACGCTCCCGTTTTGCTGCACGCCTCGGCGAGAGCCTTGTCTGCATTCCACACCATAAGCTCCTCACCGAAAGCATTGATAAAACTGTTGGTGCGTCCGGCTATCGAAATCTTCAGAGGCGACGTACTTTCGATCCGCACGGTATCGCCTATCATGTATCGCCATAAGCCGTTGCACGAACTTATCATCATTGCATAAGTCCGTCCCTTCTCAACTTTCCACGCCGGAATGGCTGCTTCCGAAGCCTTGTCGAGACTGTCGAGAGGCACAAACTCATAGAATACGCCTATGTCGCAGAGCAGACGCATCACGCCGCTCTTATCGGAGTCTTGTGTGGCGAAGAACCCCTCCGACGCATTATAGTTCTCGTGGTAGCGCATCTTCGCCGGGTCGGTAATTTCGTGATACTGCTCGCGATAAGGCCCGAAAGCAATACCTCCGTGGAAGAATACCTCAAGATTGGGCCATACCTCGTGGATAGTCTTGGCACCCTTGTCGGCTATGATGCGGCGGAGCACCGTCATAAACCACGACGGCACGCCCGAAATGTTCGTAACATCCTCATTGGCCGAAGCTTCCGCTATCGCCGGCAACTTCTTGTTCCAGTCCGAGAGCAGTGCTATGTCGCGCGACGGAATCCTGAAAAGATTCACCACCGGCCCGACGCGGTCGATAAGAGTAGCTGAGAGATCGCCTACGCACACATTTTCAGGCACATAGGGCAACTCGTGAGCAAAACTGCCCCCGAGAATCAGACTCTTGCCGCCGAACAGACGGCTCTGCGGATACCGTGCCAGATAGTATGCCACGGCATAAGCCGCTCCGGCATAGTGGTTGTGGTGCAGCGCTTCCTTGGTTACAGGTATATATTTGCTCTTGCCGCCGGAAGTTCCCGACGACTGCGCATACCGCCTGCAGACACCGGGCCACAGCACATCGGCCTCGCCCGATACCATACGCATCACCATAGGGCGGATGTCTTCAAATTCGGTGGCCGGAACCGCCGCGATAAAATCTTCGTATCGCCTTATCTTCTTGAAGCCGTAGCGGCGCCCGTATTCAGTGCCCGAGGCCTTCTTGATGAGCGATTTAAGCACACGGCGTTGCGCCTCCTCGGTTGCTCCGGGAGTATCTATAGCCTCTGATTTATTGTAGAGGAGATGGAATAGAGGACGTGTAAGCGGTGTGTAGTTCAGCATATTATCCTATAGTACTGTCAAGTTCTTCGAGGACCTTGTTGAGCTCCTCTTCAGTTCGTGTCAGACGTTTGCGGCACTCTGCAAGGAGGGTAGCCGCGCGGCGCGTACGTTCGGCGAGAGTATCTACATCGCAACTCTCCGACCGCAGCGACGAAAGTATGCTTTCAAGCTCTGCAAGAGCCTCATTATAGCTTAGTTCAGGGGTTTTATGGTCTGCCATGGTCATTCTGTAATTGAAGTTAAAGTCTTTCCGCGGCTGAATGTTGTCTCAATCCGGGTGCCAGGTTTAAGATTATCGGCGTTGGTCACAGCCTTGCCGTCCACTCGCGTTATGGAGTAGCCTCGGCGGAGAGTAGCCTCGGGCGACAGCGCCTCAAGAATCTCACCGAGCGCCCCCAGACGGTCGCGACGTCGGTTCACAGCCGTTCGCGCAGCCTCTGCTATTGCTCGCGCAGCTGCATCGTCGGTCAGACGGCGATTGCGATCAAGGATATTGCGCGCCAATGCAGGCAGAAGTCCTTGATAATACGCCAACTGCACGCGCTGTCCCGAAATCTTGTCGGTCGCCGCACGCTGAATCTCGCTCGCGATACCCACAACCTTCCCCAGCGCCTCCGACATACGTCCGATAAGCAGTTCGGCAGCCGCCGTAGGAGTCTTCACGCGAGTATTGGCCACGAAATCAAGCACCGTTACATCGCGCTCGTGCCCGATACCCACAATGATAGGCAGCGGGAATTGGGCGACGTTGGCCGCCAACTCATAGTCGTCGAACGACGCGAGGTCGCTCACAGCGCCGCCGCCGCGGATTATAGCCACACAGTCGAAGTCATCGACGCGCGCCATAATGGCATCGAGCGCGGCAATTACACTCTCCGAAGTATGCTCTCCCTGGAGGGTAGCGGTGAATAGGGTAGTGTCGAAGCGCACGCGCAAGCTGTTCATCAGCAGATGCTTCATGAAGTCGCCGTAGCCTGCCGCACCCGTCGCCGAGATAATGGCAATGCGCGACGGAACGCTGCTCCACGGCAGACTCCTGTTGAGGTCTGCCACACCCTCGGCCGTCAGTCGGGCGAGAATCTCGTTGCGCTTGCGCACGAGGTCGCCCACGGTGTAGTCCGGGTCGATATCGCTTATCACGAGCGAAAAACCGTAGACGCTGTGAAACGACACCGAAACCCTCACCATCACCTTCATATCCGACGCCAGGCGGCTGCCCGTAGCGGCAGCGAACCGTGCACCGATGCGGGCATAAGTCGAAGCCCATATCACGGCGCGTGTGCGGGCCAGCGGGGTGCCCCCCGAAGGGTCCTTCTGGAGCAATTCCATGTAGCAATGTCCGCCCGAAACGCGCACATCGCTCGTCTCGGCCGTAATCCATATTCCGTCGAGACCCGGCGCGGCTGCCAATGAGCGTGTTACGCGGCGGGTCAGTTCCTCAAGACTTATGGCATTGCGTTCTGCTGTCATTTCTCAGCCGGTATCAGTTTTTTGCCGTCGAATTTCATAGTGAATTTCGAAGGCATTTTATCGAGCCAATCAGGTCGGTCGGCCGCGGAATAATATCCTCCCGTAGTGTTGCGGAATACAAGTACATTCTCCGTCGGGTCGTAGCTCGCCGCCATAAATACAATGTCGGAAGTCGACACCTTTTCGCCCTTCTTCCCCGAAGGCGCCGAGGCCCCGGGAATACCGCTCACGCCTATCTTCTTCCACTTCGAGTCGTAGAACGATATCGAGCTGTCGGCCAACGGAGTAAGCACGGTCTCGATAACGAGCGTCACCGTATCGTTTTTCACCGGCACGAGGGCAATCTCCACGGTCGCATCCCGCGAAACCGATGCAAGCAGCCGTGAATCACTACATTCTATGATTTTGGCCTCGCCTCCCATACGGTTCGGCGAAGTATTGGGCATCGAGTGGTTGAAGTAGTCGAGCAAGTCCAGACGCGTATTGGACCGCAAGAGCGGAAGCACGTCATAGGGTGCGTCGACAAACACTTCAGCCGCGGTGCGGGCGCCTGCAGTAAACGCTGCAAGCACCGACATCGCGGCAAAAAGTTGACGGACGGAGAGTAGTCTCATTATTTCTTTTTCCTCGGGTTAGTCGTTTTGGAACTCTTGGCGGAAGCCTTGCCTTTGCGCGACGAAGCCGCTGCATAGTTGCGTTCTGCATCCGCAATCTCGCTGAAAATCCGTTTGCCGAAGAAGTCAAGTCCCTTCAGAGCCGATACCACACGGTGAGCGTCGCCCTTCTTCACGTCGAAGAGAGAGTAGCCCGGCATCAGGTCGATGCGGCCTACATCCACGCGCTGACCGTGTATATTCTTGTTCAGCAGGTCGATAAGGTTACCGGCATAGAATCCGTCGTCCTTACCTGCATTGATATATATTCGGGCCATACCCTTTTCGGCAGTACGGCGGTCCTTGTCTTTGTCAGAGCGCGGAGCGCGGTCTTTCGACTTACGGTCGCGGTCGCGCGAGGGCTTCTCGTCGATGAAGTCAATCTTGGGAGCATCCTTATAGTATTCGAGGAGGCGGTTGAACTCAAGCGAAAGCACACGTTTAAGCAGGTCCTCGGTCGAGAGCCATGCGAGCTTGCGGAGTACGCCGGGCAGATACTGCTCGATTTCCGATTCGGGAACTTCGACACGCTCCAGACGGTCGGCGAGGTTATAGAGCTGTTTCTCTATGATGTGCTGAGGTGTCGGCACTTCCTTACGCTCGAACTTCTTGCCGATAATTCGCTCTATCTCACGGAGCTTGCCTTTCTCGCGCGAGTGGATGATAGCCACCGATATACCTGTCTTGCCGGCACGGCCCGTACGGCCCGAGCGGTGAATGTACACGGCTGTATCGTCGGGCAGACCATAATTGATTACATGTGTGAGATCGTCCACGTCAAGACCGCGGGCGGCCACGTCGGTAGCCACGAGAAGTTTGGTCACGCGGTCGCGGAACTTCTTCATCGTCATATCGCGCTGTTGCTGCGAGAGGTCGCCGTGGAGCGCGTCGGCATTGTATCCGTCGGCAATAAGTTTGTCGGCAATCTCCTGAGTGTCGCGGCGAGTGCGGCAGAAGATTATAGCGTAGATGTTGGGCGAGTCGTCGGCGATACGCTTGAGTGCAAGGTATTTATCCTTGGCGTTCACCATATAGTATATATGGCGCACGTTCTTCGCGCCCTCGTTGCGGGTACCTATTACTATTTCTTCGGGATTATGCATGAAGCGCTTCGATATCTTGGCAACTTCTGCCGGCATCGTAGCCGAGAAGAGCAGCATCTTGCGGTCGTCGGGTACGTGTGCAAGGATATCGTTGATAGAGTCCACGAAGCCCATGTTGAGCATTTCGTCGGCCTCGTCGAGGACTACAGTGTGCACGTCATCGAGTTTCACAACTCCGCGGTTGATAAGGTCGATGAGTCGGCCCGGGGTAGCAACGATTATCTGCACGCCTTGCTTGAGGGCGCGTATCTGACTCTCGATGCTGCTGCCGCCGTACACGGGGAGCACTACCAGACCGTCGGTGTACTTGGAGAAGTCGGCGAGATCGCCGGCTATCTGCAGACATAGCTCACGAGTAGGAGCAAGTATAAGAGCCTGAGGTACACGGTGCTTCGTGTCGACGCGCTGTATTACCGGCAAGCCGAATGCGGCTGTCTTGCCGGTCCCTGTCTGGGCGAGCGCAACCATGTCGTGGTCGCCGTTCAGAAGCACCGGTATCACCTTCTCCTGCACCGGCATAGGAGTTTCAAAACCCATTTCTGCGATTCCACGGAGGAGGTCTCCGCGAACGCCTAATTCTTCAAATGTCATATATTATATTTTTTCAATTTACAAATATACAACATTTAAAATTAGAAAAAGGTCTTTTATATATCTTTTTTAACCAAATAAAGTTAATTGTTCGTTAGAGCCTCTGTCACGAGTTTCGCTTTTGCAGCACCTACCACGGCCGTAATGTCAGCTACCGATGCCTCCCTCAGTCGTTTAACGCTCTTGAAGTGCGTAAGCAGCGCCTCCGCCGTCTTGGGGCCGATACCTTTGATCCCGTCAAGCTCGCTCACGAGAGCGCTCTTGCTTCGACGGTCGCGGTGGTGAGTTATACCGAAGCGGTGAGCCTCATCGCGCAGGTGTTGCACCACGCGCAGAGTCTCCGAGTTCTTGTCGATGTAGAGCGGAACGCTGTCGCCGGGGAAGTAGATTTCCTCCAGACGCTTGGCTATGCCCACCACTGCAATCTTTCCGCGCAGACCCATTTCATCGAGAGCCTCGACAGCCGACGAGAGCTGACCCTTGCCGCCGTCAACCACTATGAGTTGCGGCAGCTCCTGCCCCTCCTGCATCAGTCGGGTATAGCGCCGCGTGAGCACCTCTTTCATAGAGGCGAAATCGTCAGGCCCCTCCACGGTCTTGATGTTGAAGTGGCGGTAGTCGCGCTTGGCCGGTTTACCGTCGCGGAATACCACGCACGACGCCACCGGGTTCGTTCCCTGGATGTTGGAGTTATCGAAGCACTCGATATGGTGAGGCAGTTCCGTGAGGTGGAAGTCGCTCTTGATTCGCTCAAGGAGTTTAGACGTGCGCTCCTCGGGATTATGACGTTCAAGATGCTTGAGGTCGTCTATGCGGTTTTGTCGCGCGTTCTTTTCCGATACTTCGAGGAGTTTTGCCTTGTCGCCGCGCCTCGGGATAGTGAATGAAACATTGCTGATTTCCACCTCCGGGGCTTCGGCCACGATTACCTCGTCGTACTCCACGCCGAAGCTCTGACGGATTTCCTCCATGGCATAACCCAGAATCTGCGCCCGCGATTCTTCGAGCGAGCGGCGGTAGCGGAGCGTAACGCTGCGCACCACGGCACCGCGGCGTACATGCATATAGTTGACATACACCTCGTTCGAGCCGTCGTCGTCAAACCCGAATACATCCACATCGCCTATCGTCTGACTCACAATCACACTCTTGGAGCGGTAATTCTCGAGCAGACGGTATGCGTCTTTGAGCTCCTGAGCCTCCTCAAACCGAAGTTCCGATGCAAGTTGCTCCATTTCGGTGCGCAGATAGTTCATCAGTTCCTGCGTCTCACCGCGGAGTATCTGGCGTATGCGGTCGATATATCCCTGATAAGTCTTGCTGTCGATTTCTCCCGTGCAGCACCCCCGGCACCGCTTTATATGGTATTGTAGGCAGAGTCGCCCCTTGCCCTTCGCAATATATTCGGGGGTGATAGGTATGCGGCACGTGCGCACGGGGTATAGCTCGCTGATGAGTTCGAGCACCGTGCGGGCCACAGCCGTATTGGTGTAGGGGCCGTAGTAGCGCGAGCCGTCGCGGATGTGCTGGCGGGTGAGAAACACGCGGGGATAGAGCTCGTTAGTCACCACAATCCACGGGTACGACTTATCATCTTTAAGGAGTACATTGTAGCGGGGCTTGTACTCCTTTATCATCGAGTTCTCGAGATTGAGAGCGTCCTGCTCCGTAGGCACCACTATATACTTCATATCCGCTATGTTGCGCACTAAGAGATTGGTACGCAGCACATCGTGGGTGCGGTTGAAGTACGACGATACACGTCGCTTAAGGTTCTTTGCTTTGCCTACATAGATCACTGTCCCCGCGGCGTCGTAGTAGATGTACACGCCCGGGGTGTCAGGTAATATGGAGATTTTTTCTTTTAGTTCTGCCGATTTTTCGTGTTTGGCCATACTGTGTATCTCAACTCACTTATCACCCGAACAGTCCGAAATCATCGTTATAGCGGCTCTCGCCCAGATGATCATAGGCGAGCTGAGTCACTTCGCGACCGCGGGGTGTACGCTTTATGAAACCCTCCTTGATGAGGAAAGGTTCATACACTTCCTCTATAGTTCCGGGGTCTTCGCCAAGCGCCGTGGCAATAGTCGAGAGGCCTACCGGGCCGCCCTTGAACTTCCGTATGATAGTCCCCAATATCTTATTGTCGATTTCATCAAGGCCGTAGCGGTCAATATTGAGAGCTTCGAGCGCAAAACGGGCTATGTCGAGGTCTATCTCGCCCGAACCTTTCACCTGTGCGAAATCGCGCACGCGGCGGAGCAGGGCATTGGCAATACGGGGCGTGCCGCGGCTGCGCATCGCTATCTCGTCGGCCGCCTCGGTTGAGCAGGGTATGCGCAGTAGCGACGCCGAGCGCAGCAGGATGCGGCGAAGCACGAGGTGGTCGTAGTACTCAAGGTGGCATTTGATGCCGAAACGTGCGCGGAGAGGCGACGTGAGCAGGCCGCTGCGGGTAGTGGCGCCCACGAGGGTAAACGGGCTGAGCGAAAGCTGTACGCTGCGTGCTCCCGGGCCCTTATCTATCATTATGTCAATGCGATAGTCCTCCATCGCTGAGTAGAGGTATTCCTCCACCACGGGGCTCAATCGGTGAATTTCGTCGATAAAGAGCACATCGTTCTCCTCGAGAGAGGTCAGTATGCCTGCGAGGTCGCCGGGCTTGTCGAGCACGGGGCCCGACGTTATTTTGATGCCGACGCCGAGTTCGTTGGCCACGATTCCAGCAAGAGTAGTCTTGCCCAGTCCCGGAGGGCCGAACAGAAGTATGTGGTCGAGAGCCTCGGAGCGCATCTTGGCGGCGGCAGTAAACACCTTTAGGTTGTCAATGATTTTATTCTGACCGTTGAACGCGCTGAAAGAGTCGGGGCGGAGAGCTTTTTCAAAATCGTTCTCACCCGATACCGCCTGGTTGCGTATGTCGAAATCTTCCTGATTCATTGTTTGTCACTTATTCCCGCCACACGTGCGAGTGCATTGTAGATTGTGTCGGGGCGAATGGCCTTGAGACAAAGCATGTCGCCGCGATAGCAGGGCTTGTTGCCGAACACCGAGCACGGGCGGCACGGCAGAGAAGCCTGCACTGTATTTTCCTCCGTCTGGTTCCATGCAAGGAAGCCGCAGTAGGGGTGCGTCGCTCCCCATACGCTTACCGTCGGAGTGCCCGCGAGAGCAGCAAGGTGCATGTTTGCAGAGTCCATGGCCACCATACCGTCTATGTGGTTGAGCAGAGCCAGTTCCACGCCAAACCCGTACCGCTTGCCGGCAAGGGATGTCGCAACGGGATATAGGCTTTCCCAGGCCTCGAGAGTGGTGCGTTCCTCGCCACCGCCTCCGAATAGGAATACCCGCACCTTTCGCCCTGCCGAAGCGTCGGCCTGGATGTGAGCGAGCACCTTCTCCATAAGTTCCGGCGGATATATCTTGCCGCTGTGGGCTGCGAATGGTGCTATGCCGAGCCATATCTCGCCCTCGGGTTTGGGAGCCGTAACGGCAGCGAAAGCCTCCGTCGGAGCTGCGCCGCGACTGCCGAACAAGCCCGAGAAGTGCTCCGTCACGGGAAGACCCGCACGGGCAAAAGTATCGCCGTAGCGCTCAATCTGACTTTCGACAGGCAGCAGAACCTTATTGTTCCGGCGCGTAAGCTCGCGCTGTTGCGCGCGTGGTTTATATAGGTGTACGGCAGGAATGCCTTTCAGACGCAGCAACAGACCGATTATGCGGGTGCGGAGCACATTGTGAAGGTCTACGAGAAGTTGAGGACGATAGCTTTCGCACAACTCCCCCACGAGCCTGTTCAGCCCCTTGATGCCCGCATATTCCTCCTTAACATCCACACCTCTCACCTCCAGATTTGCCGGAGCGTCCACAAATATCGAAGTCATCTGCGGACGTGTGAGAAGCACGAATTTGATATGAGGATAGCAGCGGCAGGCACTGTAGAGTACGGGCACGACCATAGCCACATCTCCGAACGCGGAGAAGCGTGTCACCAGCACAGTATCAAGGTCTGCGATATTTGCAGCCTGCTTATTTTGCGCCATAGAGCACAGGGTTGGTGTCGGCGTCGTTGTACATCTTCATCTGACGGTACACCTTCATATACTTGCGGCCTGCAGCGATATCGTCGAGCAGAGCATCAATAGCCGAAATGAGGTCGGCGCGCTGCTCCTCGAGTACGGCGAGTTTCGCCGCACAGCGGGCGCGGTGCTCGTCCGAAGCATCAGTGCGTTCCGTCTCAGCCTTCATATGGTAAATCTTCAGAGCAAGAATCGAGAGGCGGTCGAGCGCCCACGCAGGACTCTCGGTATTGATAGTAGCGTCGGGAAGTACCTTCACATCCTTATATAACTCGCGGAAATAGCTGTCGAGTTCCTCCACCATATCGGTGCGTTCCTGGTTGGAGCGGTCGATGCGGCGTTTCAGAGCGAGAGCCGCCACCGGGTCGATTTCCGGGTCGCGGATAATATCCTCGAGGTGCCACTGCACGGCATCAATACGGTTCTTTGCATAGAGCACATTCTCGATACTGCTGGCGGCATAATGGTTGCGGGTTGCTGCATCTACATCATCATCAATGTGGTAGTCCTCAACCGATTCTTCAAATATCTTATAGCTTTTCTCTGTAAATTTCATAACCTTGAGAGGAGACTTTATTGTTTAGTCTACAAAGCTACAAATAAAAACCGATATTTCCAAACCCCCGATTCCATTCCCCCGGAGTATGCGGCGAAAACAAGCGCTATTCACCGCAAAAATTCTGTCAGTCTCAAATATTTATTGTAACTTTACATTCGCATATCGTCTGCCGAAGTCTGATTTAATAATTTTGCCATTTGCAAAGACATTTCAAAACACAATTATATCAATTATATCATGAACAAGTTTCTTAAACGCATCACTGCGGTACTACTGCTGGCGATGATGCTTCCGCCGGTGGCTTCCGCTCAGGACGACCAAATGACGCAGCCTCTGCCCATCGACCCCGCCGTAAGGATCGGTAAACTCCCCAACGGTCTCACCTACTACATCCGTCACAATGAGTATCCTAAAGGACAGGCCGACTTCTACTTGGCTCAGAATGTAGGTTCCGCCCTCGAAAAGGACGATCAGCGCGGTCTGGCTCACTTCCTCGAACATATGTGTTTCAACGGTACTACCCATTTCCCCGGTAACGCGATGGATGATTGGATGGAAAGTATCGGCGTGATAAACTTCAACGCTTACACCGGCATCGATGAAACTGTCTACAACATCTCCGGTGTGCCGGTTGCTCGCCAAGCTGTCCGGGACTCATGTCTCCTTATCCTCCGCGACTGGGCCAACGATCTTACCCTCGACCCTAAGGAGATCGACAAGGAACGCGCTGTCATCCATGAAGAATGGCGCAGATTAATGGTTGGCTCGAATCGTATCACTGAAAACATCCTCCCTGATGTCTTCCCCACCTCCAAGTATGGCCATCGTCTTCCCACCGGCACAATGGATGTAGTTGACAACTTCCCTTATCAGGCTCTCCGCGATTACTACGAGGCCTGGTATCGTCCTGACCAGCAGGCTGTCATAGTTGTCGGAGACATCGACGTTGACCGCATCGAAGACAAAATCAAGGAAATGTTTTCCGATATCGAAATGCCGGACAATGCCCCCGAACGCATTTTCGAGCCTGTACCCGACCATAAGGGTACGCTCTACGGCATCGGCGACGATCCCGAAATGCCCGCTCTCAAGGCTGAAATATCTTGGCTTTCAGATCCTATGCCCAAGGAAATACACGGCTCTCTGGCGCACTATGTCAACGCCTACCTGGAATATATGATTTCCTGCATGCTCCGGGAGCGCCTGAATGATATCGCCGCTAAATCCGACTCTCCATTCGTGAGTCCGGATTTCTATTTCACCGACTTCTTCACAAAGAGTAAGCATGCAATGGAGGCAGATGTCACGGCCAAGGACAACGATATCATCACTCCACTGGTGGCTCTCTATCGCGAAGTGCTGCGCGCGCAGCGTGGCGGTTTTACCGAATCGGAGTATGAACGTGCCCGCAACAAATATCTCTCTATCTTTGAAAGTGCCTACAACAACCGCGCCAGTGCCACAAATGAAGGTTATGCCACCGAATATGTGCGCAACTTCCTCGATGGGGTCGCTATCCCCGATATCGAAATGAAGTATAACATCGTCAATATGCTCGCTGCTCAGATTCCTCTCGAAGTAGTAAATGCCAAATTTGCAGAAGCCGTCACTCCCGACAACCGTGTTATCATGGTCTACTCTCCTCGCAAGGATGGCTACACACTCCCCTCCAAGGAAGTCATAGAAGCCGCACTTGCAGCAGTCGATGCCGAGACAATAGAAGGTTTCGTTGAAGAAGTTAAGAGCGAGCCCTTCGTGCCTGAAGCGCCCGTAGCGGGCAAGATTGTCTCCGTGAAGGAAAATCCCCTCTTCGGCACAACCGAATGGATACTCTCCAACGGCGCGTCTGTAATCATCAAGCCCACTAAATTTAAAGAAGACGAAATCCTCTTTACAGCCTACGCTATGGGTGGCTACGCAGGGAAGTACAGCGACGACTACGCCAACTCTGTCATCTTCATGCCCGTGGCTCTCTCTCGTTCAGGTAGAGGAACTTATTCCAACTCCGACTTCAGAAAATACGTCGCAGGCCGGCAAATCTCAGTATGGCCATCCTTCCAGAGTTACGTGCGCACCGTTTCCGGCTCAACCACTCCCAAGGATCTCGCCGGATGCATGGAAGTGCTCTATATGACCTTCAAGGATATCCAATGGACCGACGAAGAGTTCTCAGCCATTCAGAAATCCTACAGCGGTATGCTCGCCAATAATGAAAACGACCCCGGGTTCATCTTCAACCTCGATGTAGCCAAGACTAAATATGCCTCCCCATTCGAGCAGATCATGACAGCCGAAGTCGTCAACGGTGCCTCACGCGAGAAAATTACTCAGATCGCCCACGACCTCACTGCCAACGCCGCCGACTGGACTTTCACCTTCGTCGGCAACGTTGACCCGGAAGCACTTCGTCCGCTCGTCGAGACCTATATCGCCTCACTCCCCGGCGATCCCGCCACTGCTGTTAAGAGCGTAGACTCCTTCGATCCCGCCTATTTTGCAGCCACAGGTACTGCCACCAACGTCTACACCACCAAGATGGAGACACCGCAGACCTACGTGTCGATCTATGAGAATGCTCCTATCGAATACACCTCGAAGAATCTCTTCCTCGCCACCATCGCCGGTCAGATACTTTCCAACCGTCTTAGCAAGACTGTTCGCGAGGAGATGGGTGCCGTCTACTCCATTGGCGCTTCCGGCATGGCTACGATCTGGGGTAATAACCCATCCGTAATCTTCACAGAGTTCCCAATGAAGCCTGAAATGAAAAATGAGGTGCTCGACTTCATAGCCGGCCAGTTCAAGGCCATGGAATCTGACGTCACTGAATCCGAGCTCGCGAACATTAAGGAATTGCTGGTGACAAATATCACCGAAGCCTTTGAGCAGAACGATTACTGGTTGGATAAGATTGTCTCTCATAGTATTAACGGTGTCGATAGTTTAAACAACGCTGTTGAGATTGTCAACTCCCTCACAGTCGACGACGTGAAGGAGTTCATGAAAGCGATGAACGCCGCAGGCAACTATCGCGTAATCATCCTCGACCCCGCCGAATAATTCCCCCGCGCCCGCCTCTCAAATACCCTTCGCCACGCCTCCCATTCCCGGGAAGCGGGGCGAAATCATTCTTTTGCCGGAATAATAGGCACCCTTTAGGCACTCTGATACAATGATTCGCTGAATAGTTACCTCCAGTCTCCGTTGGGTTATTATATCGTAATATATAGGGGCTTCACACCTCCCACACCTCCCACATCTCCCACCACTCCCAAGCCCATTTCCCCACCGCCGACATCTACCCGCACACCTCCCACACTCCGCCTCTTACCTTTGCGGCATGGCTCGCCGCTTCCTCGACATAACCGCAGAATTTGCTCGGTGGTTTGGCCGTTCCCTCCGTTGGTGGGAACGCAATATCATAAGTAAGCCTTGCATATTAGGTTATATTAAGATTTGAAGTAGATATGAGCAAGATTCGTATTTACGAAGAAGGAGTTATGGGGCTCCATAACGACTGATGAGTAAGTACGAAGATTGCCATAGCTACTCAAAGATTGATATAAACTAATATGTAAGACTTACTTGCTCACCCTCGAGCGACAGCGACGTCGTCGCGGCGGCATCAACGTGCAGGTCGTAGACTATCCCGACACCGACTCCACTGAGGTCCTTATCGGCTACATCAACTGGCTCATGACCCTCACGCCCGAGCTTGACTTAGTGCTCGTAGACCGCAGCATCAAAGAGGCCCATGCCTTAGAGTACAAGTTCGTCAGGAGACCGCTCGCCATAGCGTCACAGCGTAGACCTAATGCCCTCAGAGGCACGAATTTCAA
>JAAVFI010000076.1 GCA_014800815.1 Bacteroidales bacterium
CTTGCGCTTCAAGATGGACTCGAACCAACGACCCTCTGATTAACAGTCAGATGCTCTAACCGACTGAGCTATTGAAGCTTGCAAGAAGTGTAATGTGTGATAATGATAATGAGCGCTTCAAGATGGACTCGAACCAACGACCCTCTGATTAACAGTCAGATGCTCTAACCGACTGAGCTATTGAAGCGGTTGTAGTGCAAATTTGGCAGCCCCTCCGGGCTTTTGCGCTGCAAATTTAGCACTAATTTCTCAGTTGTGCAAATTTTTTTTGAGTTTTTGCAAAAAAAATTACTGTCTCTCTCCAAAAATCGCAGTTCCGACCCTTACGAGTGTTGCTCCGCGGGCTATCGCTATAGGATAATCTCCGCTCATACCCATTGAAAGAGTCTCGAATCCTCGCAGGTCGGGGCACATGGTGCGTATCTCTCGGGCGAGGTCGGCAATGGCGGCGAAGTCGGCGTCGATGCGGGCCTCGTCGTCGGTATTGGAAGCCATGCCCATAAGTCCGCAGAGGTGTGTGGCCTTGAGGGCTTCGAATCTGCGCTCGCGGAAATACTCGCGGAGCTCGTCGGGGCTGAAGCCTGTCTTGGTTTCTTCCTGAGCTACGTGCACCTGCAGGAGCACGCGCGATACTATCCCTGCACGCTCCGACTCTGCATCAATAAGGTCGAGCACACGCTGCGAGTCGACACTCTCGATGAGTGAAATGTGGCGGGTGCCTACGAGAGTCTTTACCTTGTTGGTCTGCAAGTGGCCTATGAAATGCCAGTTGATGTCGTCGGGGAGAGCGGCGATTTTAGAAGTGATTTCCTGCACGCGGCTTTCGCCGAAGGTGCGCTGACCTGCGGCATAGGCCTCGGCTACTGCTTCGGCAGGATGAAATTTGCTTACAGCAACAAGCTCCACGCCCTCGGGGAGCGTGGAGCGTATGCTGCGTATTGCTTCGGCTATCGACATTACTCGACTACCTTCATTTTGTACACGTCCATAATGGGCGTTTCGTTGATCTGTACGATTTCGTAGTCGGCCATAGTGCCTTTCATGCCTTCCTCGAATGTTTCGAGGGCGTGCTTGAAGTTGGCGGCCTGCACGAGAATCTGCGAGATAGAGCGCTTCTCGGCGGCGGTCTTTTCGTCGATAGTGATGAACGCTACCTTGACGAGATACCAGCGGTCTCCGGCTTCGTTCCAGAAGATTTCGGCGATTTTTGTGGGCTTGATAGCTGCCACAGTGAATTCGCCTGATATGAAGGGGCGCTGCTCTTCGGTGATGCGTGCTTCAGCTTCGGTGAAAGAGAGAGCGTCCACGAGATAGGGCTCGCTTACTTTCTTCACGTTGCCCTTTTCCTGCAATTTTTCGTATTTTACCTTACATTCAAACCAATTGGCCATTGTAGTATATCTTTTAAAGTTGGGTTATCGTTTGTTTTCGGAGAGAGCTTTTTCGAGCACGGGTCTCAGTTTGTCGGCATAGTGCCTGAATCCGAGGTCGGTGAGGTGTATGCCGTCGACAGTACCGTCGTCTTCGGGTCCGTCGAGCTCCACGGAGTCCACGTAGTAGAGTCCTTCGGGCTTCTCTGCCTTGAGAATCTCGTAGTTGCGGTGGTACTGCTCGTTCTTCTTGGGCAGGTAGTCGCCGTAGAAGCTGTCGTAGCGGGCGTATGGATAGACAGGTCCTTCAACCATTATTACGGGAACGTCGGGGAGGGCGTCGCGTATTATCTTCACGAAGCCGTAGGTGAGGCTGTCGCACATGTTGAGCGTGCAGTTGGGCACGGGGTCGAGCACTATGGCGTCGATGTCGGGGATGCGTGTAATTGCGCGGGCCACGCACGAGTCCATCTGTCCCTGGCCGCTGAATCCGAGGTTGATTACCTCGGCATTGAGTTCGCGTGAGAGGATGTTGGTCGATGCCATGCCCGAGCGCGAGGCGCATCCGCCCTGCATAATGCTTGTGCCGTAGCATACGATGCGGCGCTTGCTGTCGATGATTTCGGGCGAGCCGGCATTTATCTTCGCTTCGGGGCTGACTTTAATCTCGAGCTTCTCAATGCCATCGTACAGAGGGAAGTAGACCATGTACTCGGTCATGCGGGTAGTATCGAGATTGCTCATGTACACGGCCTCGCACATCTTGGTGTCTTTGTCGGCGAGAGTGGGGCGGTTGGTGTTGGCGTGGCGCCATACCGAGTCGCCTTCGAAGACGTACAGGTCGGTGCCCTTGATGCCCGTGTCGGCCATGTGGGGCATGTGTGCGTCGCGGAGGAGATTGTATCTCACGCCGATACGCGGTGAGTTGGTGGCGAAACGCACTGCATAGCCCGCAGACTCTTTCTGCCGCTCCCAGAGGGGGATACGGACGCTGTCTTCAAGGTTGGCGGGGAGACGCCAGTATAGCTGCTTGGTGTCGTCGAAGGGTTTATTGATTATGCGGAGCTCCTGAGCGTCGACGTATTTCCATTCGGGCTTGTCTGCGGCGCTTTCAGCTGCCGACGAGCCGAGAGCCGCACAGAGCATGAGGGCTGCAAATGCTGTGTGTTTCATTATGTTAGTCAATTATCGGTCGGTGAGTTCTTTGGCGAGCTTTTCGAGGCCCTTTGACGCGGTCTCGGCTATTACGGTCACGCCCTGGGGCACTGCCGAGGGGTGAGGGTCTATGTAGTAGACGGGCACACCGGGGCGCACGTAGTTGAGGAGCGATGCGGCGGGATATACTGCCAGGCTCGTGCCTATTATCACGAAGATGTCGGCACGAGAGGCTATCTCGGCTGCGGTCTCGAACATGGGCACTGCCTCCTGAAAGAACACTATATGCGGGCGCATATGGTGGCCTTCGACTACGGTGTCGGGAGTGGTGGCGTCGGTGTAGTGCGCGAGCGGGCGGATGAATCCGGGGTCGTCGACGGCACGAATCTTCATGAGTTCGCCGTGGAGATGCACTATATTCGAGCTTCCGGCGCGCTCGTGGAGGTTGTCGACGTTCTGGGTTATCACCACCACGTCGAAGTCTTTCTCGAGCTCGTGCAGAATCTCGTGGGCACGGTTGGGCTTGACGCCGGCGAGGGCGGCACGGCGTTCGTTGTAGAAGCGGTGTACGAGGGCCGGATTGCGTGCGAAGCCGTCGGCACTCGCCACATCCATTACCGGGTACTGCTCCCAGAGACCTCCCGCATCGCGGAAGGTGGAGATACCGCTCTCGGCGCTTATGCCTGCGCCCGACGATACTACGAGAAGAGGCTTCTTACTTGTCATCAGCTGAGAAATATATCTGGTTTGCCGGATTCTGCTGCGGAGCCTGCTCTTTGGGGCGGGCGCTTGTCTCGGGGGCTGCGGTTGCCGCAGGGCGTGCCGCTGCCGTAACCTTGCGCTTGTCGCGACGGAATGCGGGCGAACTTTCCACCATTTCGATAGCGGCATCGTCGTCGAGCTCCTCGGGAGTGAGCACGAAGTAGTTCTGTGTCTCCTGACGACGGGTGAAGTCTTCCACCTTTTCCTTGCCGTAGGCCTTGGCAATGCGCTGGTCCATAGGCGAGTCGGGAGAATTATCCTCGTGCTCGCGACCGCGGATCACATCGCGGCGCTGGCCTCCGGTCTCGACGGAAA
This sequence comes from Bacteroidales bacterium, assembly GCA_014800815.1. Lineage (GTDB taxonomy): Bacteria > Bacteroidota > Bacteroidia > Bacteroidales > Muribaculaceae > CAG-873. Next base: position 3,603 of record JAAVFI010000076.1, read on the forward strand.
CGTCGAAGCCCGATGCAAGTATGGTAAACTTGATTTTGTTGCCGAGAGTATCGTCGTAGCCCCAGCCGAACTTGATGTGCACCTTCTTGTTAATTTCTTCGACAAGGCGGTTGGCTTCCTGAGCTTCCTGCACAGTCAGCGGCGGGTTGAGGTCGTGCGAGATGTAGAATGCGAAGAGCAGCTCCTTGGCCGACATGATATCGGTGTCGCAGAGGAGGGGTGAGTGGAGGGCATTGCGGATTGCCGACGACATACGCTGTCCTTTCTCGCCTTCGCCGTAGCCCACGGAGATGAGGGCTGTGCGGCCGTCGCGGAGACAGGTGTCGACGTCGCGCATATCTATGTTGATGTTGGCCAGTGTGGTGACCATGTCGGAGATAGTGCGGGCGGCGGTGGTGAGGATATCATCGGCCTTGGTAAATGCCTGGCTCCATTCGTAGTCGGGGTAAATGGTGCCGAGACGGTCGTTGTTGATAACGAGCATGGCATCTACATTCTCCTGCAGACGTGCTGCACCGTCGATAGCGCTCGATATACGCTCCATGCCTTCGAAGAAGAAGGGGATGGTGACGATACCCACGGTGAGTATGCCTTTCTTCTTGGCGACGCCGGCTACGACGGGAGCGCCGCCGGTGCCTGTACCGCCACCCATGCCTGCGGTGACGAATACCATCTTGACATTGGGGGTGAGAATCTTCTCTATCTCGGGGATGCTTTCCTCGGCGGCGGCCTGGCCTACTTCGGCTTTACCGCCGGCACCGAGACCTCCGCAGAGCTTGGGGCCGAGAAGAATCTTGGTGTCTACGGGGAGCGGACGCAGCGCCTGCAAGTCGGTGTTGAGGACTACGAAATCTACGCCTTTCACATCCTGTGAGTGCATGTATGCCACGGCGTTGCAACCGCCGCCGCCCACACCCATTGCTATGATGTTGGCCGCGTCGGGCACGGTGGTCTCACCGGCGTTGTAAAAGCGGTTTATGAGGTTAGGATCTTCAGCTTCTTCCATGATTAGCGGGTGCTTGCGTGATTATTCATAATTCTCGTCTCCTTCGAATATCTTTATCATTCGGTCGCGGAGCTTATTGAGGCCGGAGGTGATTTTCTTGTAGTTGTCAGGGTCGTCGTCCTGCGGTTCCTCGGGTTCGTCCTCGGGTTCGTCGTCGTAAACGTCGTAGGTGTCATCGTCGTCGACGGGTTCGGCCTCTTCTTTGCGGCCGCGCTTGAGGAATCCGAATATTCCGCCGCGCTTACCGCCGTTCGACGAAGGTCTTTCGTACTGTTCTTCTTCCTCCTCTTCTTCGGGGTCGTCGTCGAGGAGAGCGTCGTCGTCTTCAGCGGGGAGGCGCCTGCCATAGGCAGCTGTAGTCTGCGGCGCGGGAGCCGGTGCGGTAGCTGCGGGGGCTGCGGGTGCTTCTACCTCTTCTTCCTCCTCTTCTTCGGGAAGGATGTCGGCGACTACACGGGGTGCAGCCTCGGGACGGACGGGATAGGTGATGAAGGTGCGGGCCGATGTGCGGGCTTTGGAGAGGAGCGACACGATGTCGATATTCTCGGGACGGTTGCCTCCGGCAACACGGAATACGATGTTGTGGGGCATTCCGGCGGTCTCCACGGGAGTCTTGCACTGGGCCGAAATCTGAGTTGCGAACTCGGCAAGACGTGCTCCGCCGCCTACGAGAACGATTTTTGCCAGCGAGGCTGCGGTGAGGCCGGAGCGCTCTATCTGGTTGAGGATATTGGCTGCAATCTCACCGGCACGGGCGCGGACGTAAGAGTTAACCTCTTCGGCGTCGGGGTCGCCGGGACGCATGTTCGAGGCAGCGTCGGCAGCGGTTAGGGTTGTCTTGTATGTCTCGGCTTCGCCTTCGGTCACTCCGAGGCCGGCCATGAGGTCGAGGGTGATGAGGCGCGAACCCATGGGTATGGTCGAGAGGAAGGCGAGAGTGCCGTCTTTGTAGACTGACACTGTCGAGGTCTCGGCGCCTATGTCGACGAGTGCGCAACCGAGTTCGCGGTCGGCGTCGGTGAGGACGAGGTCGGCGATTGCCAGGGGGCGTACGATATAGTAAACCGAGTCGGGTGTTACGGTGTCGAGCTTGAGGCGGTCGAGGTTCTGGCGTGTCTCCTTGCCGCAGGTGAGCATCATGAACTCGCCGCGGAGAGTTTCGCCGAAAGTACCTACGGCCTTGTGCACCGAGGTGTTGTTGACAAAGAAGTTGCGCGGCACCATGGCCTCGATGTTCTTCTCGCCCATAAAGTCGCGCGAGGCCTCGTAGATGAGACGCTGCACGTGGCTTTCGGTGATTTCGCACTCGTTGGGGAACTGGAGCGCGGCTTTGGTGGGCGATGCTGCCAGCGAACGTCCGCCGATGCTTATGGCGAGCGACGATATGCGTCCGGGGGCGACGGCGGGTGAGGCCTCGAGGCGGCGTACAATCTCGTTGACGGCGCCGGAGACTTCGCGTATATTCTGTACGCGGCCGTAGCGTACATTGTTGGTTGCCGGTATCTCTTCGAGAGCGAGCACGGTAAGTTTACCGTCGGGTCCGATCTGACCCACGGCTCCCTTGATCTTGGAGGAGGCAATTTCGATAGCGGCTATATTTTTGGATTCCATAGAGAGGGATATGTTTTTTAGAGGGTATCAGGCATTTTCTTCGTCGGTGGACTTTGCCACGGTAGCGTTGTCGTTGATATCGAGTTCGCCGGTCTGCTCCTCGACGGTGGGTAGAGCCACGGGCGCCACCACTTTCTCGCGACGAGTGGCCACTACCTGGCCGCTCCACTTCACGGCTACGGTGTCGTAAGTGAGCCAGCCTTTGGCGGGGAGTACGTTGCGGTAGAAGGCGCGGAGATTGGCAAACTTCTCTTCGACGCGCGATGTGTCGCCGAAATTCACCACATGGCCCACGATGTTGGGCACGATGATGATGTTGCCGTCCGACTCCTGTGTGACTGTGGCTACCATTGCGCTCACCGTGGGGTGCGACGATATGTAGTCGAGCAGAGGCAGCAGACGGCTTGCGGGATGCACGCTGTCGAAGCTGCCGACGAGGACGGGGACGTCGATATGGTAGCGCAGTTCTGCGGAGATGCGCTTGCCCGAGGCATTGATGTAGTACGAAGGCTTGCCTTTGTCGAATACGCGCGCTACGGGCACCATAGGAGTGACGTCGACGGCCAGACAGCCGTTGGAGAGGAGTGTGACGTTGGCATCCTGGAGCTTGTCGGAGGCGAGCAAGCGATGCTCGAGCTTGCGCAGGTCGAAGTCTTTGCGCAGGCAGCGTGTGAGCGTGTCGGGGTCGATACCGCACTCTACTATGACGTCGGCCACATTCACAAACCGTGAGTTGGGGTCGGAGAGTGTCACCTTCATGCCGGTAAGGGTATCAGCCGAGGCCATACGGGCGGTTACCGTCAGGGCGAAGCCGAACCAGGCAACCATGACGATACACAGCACACACATTATGACTGATTTTCTGCTCATCTGCTTATAGGTCTTACCGCTGTGAGGCGGCAGCAATGTCGGCGGCAAGGCGTGGCACGCTGAGGCTGAGGTCGCCGGCGCCTGCCGTCAAAAGGATTTCAAAGTTACGATTTTTCATTGTCTCGACAAAATCTTCTTTCGCAATCATCGACTTATTTTGATTTTTTATAAGGTCGAAGATTGTTTTGGAGCTGATTCCGGGAATAGGCTCCTCTCTTGCGGGGTAGAGATCGGTGAGAATCACTTCGTCGGCAAGGTCGAGAGCGGCGGCGAATTCTGCCGCAAAATCGCGTGTGCGTGAGTAGAGATGCGGCTGGAAGGCCACTGTGAGACGACGGCCGGGGTAGAGGGCGCGCACCGATTCGATGCTGCGGCGCAGCTCGTCGGGGTGGTGTGCGTAGTCGTCGATTATGGCGCGTCCGTGCGGTCCTTTTTCCTTGAGGTGGAACTCGAAGCGGCGCTCTACGCCGGGGTACGACGCCATGGCCGAGCGGGCGAGCTCGGGGGTGAGGGTGCCGGTGAGCCATACGGCGGCGAGGGCTGCCACGGCGTTGTCGACATTTACATCGACGGGTACGCCGAGTTCGATATTGTCGATACGACCGCCGGGATATACGAAGTCGAAGAACATCGAGCCGTCGGCGGTGCGCACGTTGTCGGCATGGAAGTCGCCGTCGGTGCGTCCGAAGTAGTGTACCTTGACGCCTTCGGCAGGACGCGGCACAAGCTTGAGGCCTGTGCGGAGAAGCAGGTGGCCGTCGGGGCGGATGAGCTCGGTGAAGTGCGCGAAGCTCTCAAGATATGCCTCCTCGGTACCGTAGATGTCGAGGTGGTCGGGATCGGTGGCGTTCACCACAGCGATGTAGGGCGTGAGCTGGTGGAAAGAGCGGTCGTATTCGTCGGCCTCGAGCACGCTCCAGGGGGAGTCGGCGCTGAGTATGAGGTTGCTGTCGTAGCCCTTGAGGATGCCTCCGAGGAAGGCGTTGCAGCCCACGGCACCGCTGTGCATGATGTGCGCGGCCATCGACGATGTGGTGGTCTTGCCGTGAGTGCCCGAGAAGCAGAGGCTCTTGGAGTCGCGGGTGATCTGACCGAGGACGTAGGCGCGTTTGCGCACTTCGAAGCCATTGTCGCGGAAGAAGGAGAGGGGGATGTTGGTGGCGGGTACGGCGGGAGTGTACACCACGAGGGTATCGGCGGGGTCGCGGAAGTCGGCGGGGACGGCATCCATGGAGTCGTCGAAGCTGATTACAGCTCCTTCGGCCGCGAGTTCGTCGGTGAGATGCGAGGATGTGCGGTCGTAGCCTGCTACGGCGAGGCCGCGGGAGAGGTAGTAGCGGGCGAGGGCGGCCATACCTATGCCGCCTATGCCTGCGAAATATACTTTACGGAAGTTTGCTTTTTCCATTGCTTGTCGGTTGGTTGGATATTAAGCTTCTGCGTGGGCGGCGTTGACAGTCAGCGCTATCTGGCGTACTATGGCGGCGTCGCTGTCGCGCAGGGCGAGGCTTGAGATATTCTCGCTCAGGAGGCGGAGAGTCTCAGTATTCTCTATTATAGTGCAGATGTCGACCCAGAGTCTGCTGCCGGCATCGGCGTCGAGCACCATGTCGGCGGCGCCGCGCGAGGCGAGGGCTTCGGCATTGTGGCGCTGGTGGTCTTCGGCGACGTTGGGCGACGGCACGAGTATTGCGGGCTTGCCGAGGAGCTCGAGCTCGCTGATAGTGCCTGCACCGGCACGGGCTACCACGAGGTCGGCGGCGCAGTAGGCCGTTGCCATGTCGGAGATGAAGTCGGTGAGGATGATGTTGGAGGGGAGAATGCCCTCTACAGCTTCCTGACAGCGCTTGTGGTCGGCACCGCCGCATTGCCAGAGCAGGTCGAATTTCACTTTTCCGGCGTCGCCGCTGCGGATTACCTGTATCATGGCTTCATTGAGCGAGCGGGCTCCGAGACTGCCGCCTACGATAAGCACCATAGGCCGCTTGCCGCTGAAACCGAGGCGCTTGCGGGCCTCAGTGCTGTCGCAGTCGGGCTCGAGGAGGGCCTTACGCACGGGGTTGCCGGTCATCACTATCTTGTCGGCGGGGAAGAAACGCTCCATGCCGGGGTAAGCCACGCATATCTTGGAGGCATGGCCGGCGAGGAGTTTGTTTGTGACGCCCGCGAATGAGTTCTGCTCCTGCAGGAGGGTGGGTATGCCGAGCTTCTGAGCGGCCTTGAGGGTGGGGCCGGAGGCGTAGCCGCCGACACCTACGGCGATGTCGGGCTTGAAGTCGCGCACTATGCGTCGGGCCATTCGTACACTCTTGAAGAGTTTTATCAGCACGCCGAAATTACGCCATAGCCTGCGGCGGTCGAAGCCGGCCACGGGCAAGCCGAGGATGTCGTAGCCCGCTTCGGGCACGCGACGCATCTCCATGCGGTTTTCGGCACCGACGAAGAGTATCTCGGTGCCGGGGTAGGTGCGCTTCAGAGCGTCGGCTATCGACAGTGCGGGGAATATGTGGCCTCCCGTGCCGCCTCCGCTGATTATCACGCGAAGGGGGCGGTTGAGTTTGAGGGGGATTATGGTGCTGTTTTCGGACATGGCTGTAAGTGTTTGTTTTTATGCTTCAACAACTTCGGCTATCGACGGGTTTACGCTTCGGGTCTCTTCGGGCAAACTATTATGCTCGAGTTTCTGCTCGGCGGGGGTGTCGGTGACGCGTACGGCGTGCCTTGCCACGCTGAGCATGACACCGAAAGCCATAGATGTGGCTATCACCGATATACCGCCTTTGGAGATGAGCGGGAGCGGCTGACCCGACACGGGAAATACGCCCGATACGATAGCCATATGGTAGAGTGCCTGGAAGACTATGACGAAGGCACAGCCCATGACGAGGATGCCCGGCATCGTCTGCCGGAAGCGCATGGTGAGTTTGGCACTTCGCCCGAGTATCCACATATACACCACAAGGATGCCGAGGCCGACAAAGAGGCCGAGCTCCTCGATGATGATAGCGAAGATGTAGTCGGAGAAAGCGAGGGGCAGACGGGCGTTCTCGCGTGAGCGGCCTACGCCTACGCCGAAGAGACCGCCGTGAGCCTGCGCTATGTAGCTTAGCTGCTCCTGCTGGTGCTCGGTGGAGAATTTGTCGAGGTGCTTGTCGCCGCGGAAATGCTGCTTTACGCGCTCGCGCCACACATTGCCTCGGCCGTCGGCGCGGGCTGTCTCGCCTTCGCCGTTGAGAGCTATCACGCGTTCCTGCTGAGGGGTGAGTTTCACGTCGCTCTTGAGCTGAGTCTTGAGGCCGATAGCTATGCCTCCGCAGAGTACGCCTATGGCTACGGCGATGCCGAATTTCTTAAGCCCCATGCCGCCGATGAGCATCATCGAGTAGCAGATGCACACCACTACAATGGTGTTTGAGAGGCCTTGAGAGAAAAGCAGCAGGGCGCAGATGCCCATAAATCCCATGCACATCCAGAGGCCGCGCTCGGTCACGTCGCGCCGTCCTTTCACCTGATTTCGGGTGAGAATCCAGGCCATGCCAAGAGCGGCACCGAGCTTCATGAACTCGGCTGGGAGCACCGGCACACCCATGATGCGGATGGCGCGCATGGCACCGTTGACTTCCGTGCCGACTATTCGCACGGCAAACATCAGGCCTATGCAGAAGAATACGAATACGGGTATCATCCTGTAGATATGCCTGTAGTGTATGTGCTGGAGTATGAGCATGATGAGCAGACCTGCGGCTATGAAGTAGCCGTGGCGGATTACGGGCGTGAATATAGAGCCTACCGTCACTTCCTGTATCGAGGCCGAGAAGAGCTCGATGACAGCTACGATTACGAGCAGGATATAAGTACCCCAGAGGTGGTGGTCGGTGCGCTTTTTGCGCACGGGAGTGGCAGAGAGAGCGGAGTCCATTAGAGGTGAGTGTTGTTAAGAGTTGAGAGTTTCTTTTTCTTCAGAATCCTTCAGGGCGAGTACGGCGGCTTTGAATTGGCGGCCGCGGTCTTCGTAGCTCTTGAAGAGGTCGAAGCTGGCGCAGCAGGGCGAGAGAAGCACGGTGTCGCCGTCGGTGGCGAAGCTGCGGCAGGCCTCGATTGCATCGGCAAGGCTGTGGCAGTCGGCCATGAGGGGGACGTGGGGGCCGAAAAATTCCATGATTTTGGCGTTGTCCTTACCCATAGCCACGATAGCCTTCACCTTCTCCTGCACCAGAGGCAGAATTTCGGAGTAGTCGTTGCCCTTGTCCTTGCCGCCGAGGATGAGGACGGTAGGAGTCGTCATGGCTTCGAGGGCATAGTAGCAGGAGTTTACGTTGGTAGCCTTGGAGTCGTTTATCCAGCGCACGCCGTCGATGTCAGCAGTGAATTCGAGTCGGTGCTCCACGCCGCAGAAGTCGGAGAGGGCCTCACGGATATCGTCCTTGCTCACATCGCAGAGGCAGGCCGAAAGGCCGGCGGCCATGGAGTTGAATACGTTGTGAAGACCGTTGAGAGCGAGGTCGGCGCGGGGCATGCTCATAGAGGTGCCCGGAGTATTGAAAATAAGCTGATTTTCGGCGTCGATATAGGCAGCCGAACCTTCCTCATAGTACTCTGAGAAGGGCAGCATGCGTGCCGCGGTGCCCACCTTGGCGAGCTGTGCCGAGATTATGGGGTCGTCTTTCCAGAAAATGAAAGAGTCGCTCGCCTCCATATTGCGGAGAATGCGGAATTTAGCCTTCACATAGTTCTCCATTTTATGGTCGTAGCGGTCGAGGTGGTCGGGGGTGATGTTGAGGAGTACGGCGATGTCGGCCTTGAACTCGTACATGTTGTCGAGCTGGAAACTGCTGAGCTCCACTACATATACAGCGTGAGGTTCGCGCGCCACCTGGTAGGCGAGACTCATACCTATATTGCCTGCCAGCGAGGCGTCGATGCCCGCATGGCGCAGAATGTGGTGGGTGAGCATGGTCGTGGTCGTCTTGCCGTTCGAACCGGTGATACACACCATTTTAGAGTCGGTGTACCGGCCTGCGAACTCTATCTCGCTGATGATAGGAATATTCTTGGAGCGGACAGCTTCCACTACGGGTGCGTCGAGGGGGATGCCGGGGCTTTTCACCACTTCGTCGGCATCGAGAATACGCTCCATGGTGTGGCCGCCGTCTTCGAAGGCTATACCTTCTTCTATAAGGCGGTCGCGGTATTTGGGGGCTATAGAGCCTGAGTCGCTGAGGAATACGTCGAATCCTTTGTCTTTGGCGAGCACAGCGGCGCCGAAGCCGCTTTCGCCCGCACCGAGTACCACAAGGCGTTTAGTGTTTTCTTTCATATCTTGACGGGTACGGATTGTCATCTGATTTTCAATGTAACGAAGGTAATGGCGGCAAGAATTATGCCGATAATCCAGAAGCGTGTCACGATTTTCTGTTCGGGGATAGCTCTGCCCGGACTCTGGATGAGAGCGTCGACCACACCGGCATCTTTCTGGAAGTGGTGGTGGAGAGGCGTCATCTTGAATATGCGTTTGCCGCCGGTGCGCTTGAAGTAGGCCACCTGGATTATTACCGAGAGGTCTTCAATATAGAAGAGACCGCAGAGGATAGGCAGCAGCAGCTCCTTGCGAATGAGTATGGCGAATACGGCTATCACACCGCCGAGCATAAGGCTGCCCGTGTCGCCCATGAATACCTGGGCGGGCGAAGCGTTGTACCACAGGAAGCCGACGAGCGCCCCTACGAACGCCGCCATATACACCACCAGCTCCTCGCTGCCCGGCACATACATTATATTAAGGTAGGAGGAGTAGATGATGTTGCCTCCGAGATAAGCCATGACGGCGAGCGCCGTGCCCGCTATAGCCGAGAGTCCGGCAGTCATGCCGTCGAGACCGTCGTTGAGGTTGGCACCGTTGCTCGTGGCCGATACGAGGAAGATAGTGATGAAGAAGAATACTATCCAGCCCCCGGTCTCGGCATGGTCGCCGAGCCAGCCCGTAATCCACGAATAGTTGAAGTTGTTGTCCTTGACAAACGGTATGGTGGTCTGGGGCGACTTCACGGGGGTGTCTTCATAGATTACCTCTTCCACGCGGTGAGTCTCGGTGCTTATCACCTCGCTGTTTTCCACAATGGTCATCGAAGGGCTGAGGTACATGGTCATGGCCACGACTACGGCGATGCCTACCTGACCTATGATTTTGTATTTGCCCTTCATGCCGTCCTTATTGTGCTTGCGCAGCTTCAGATAGTCGTCGAGGAAGCCGATAGTGCCGAGCCAGAGAGTGCTCACAAGCATCAGTATCATGTATATGTTGCCGAGGTTGCCCACGAGGAGGCAGGGTATGAGGATAGCCGCCATGATGATGAGGCCGCCCATGGTCGGGGTGCCCGTTTTCTTGAGCTGACCTTCGAGCGAGAGGTCGCGGACAATTTCGCCGATCTGCATCTTCTGCAGACGGCCTATGATGCTCTTACCGGCGAAAATCGCCACAAGGAGGGCGAGTACGAAAGCCGCACCCGAGCGAAATGTTATGTAAGTCATCAGGCGGGCTCCGGGGAAGTCGCCGCTCTGAAGCAGGGTGAACAGTGAATAAAGCATCTCTATGATTCTTTTTTCGGAAATTCTACAGATTAGAGACCGGCTTCGGCAAAGGCCTTGCGCACTTCCTCGCGGTCGTCAAAATGGAATTCGGTGTTGCCGATTACCTGAGTGGTCTCATGGCCCTTGCCGGCAAGAAGGATGATATCGCCCGGCTTTGCCAGCGCCACGGCACGACGGATAGCGGTGCCGCGGTCGGCGATGCGCTCCACACGGTCAGCGTAGGCGGGATGAATACCGGCATACATCTCCTCGATGATAGCGTCGGGGTCTTCGCTGCGGGGGTTGTCGCTGGTGAGAATCACCACCGAACTGCGTTCGGCAGCAGCGGCACCCATGAGGGGCCGCTTGCCGCGGTCGCGTTCGCCGCCCGCACCGCAAACGGTGATTACGCGGGAGTCGCCGGAAACATTCGATATAGTGTCGAGGACGTTGATGAGGGCGTCGGGAGTGTGGGCGTAGTCGACAATGGCGGTGATGCCGTTGGACGAGCGTATAGGTTCGAAGCGTCCGGCCACGGGCACGAGGCGGCTCATGAGCGGGAGCACTTCCTCGCGGGGGATGCCGAGCAGGAGGGCCGCACCGTAGACTGCCGCGAGATTGGATGCGTTGAAGTTGCCGGCAAACATTGTCTCCACTTCATCGCCGTCGAACTCAAGGAGCATGCCGTCGATGCGGTCGTGGATCAGACGCACGCGGTAGTCGGCAAGGTCGCGCAGACTGTAGGTGGCGCGGCGAGCGGCAGTGTTCTGGAGCATTACGGCACCGTTGCGGTCGTCGGCGTTGACCAGTGCGAAGGCATCGGCAGGGAGGCCGTCGAAGAACGATTTCTTGGCCTTGAGGTAGGCGTCGAAAGTTTTGTGATAGTCGAGGTGGTCGCGTGTGAGGTTGGTGAAGATACCTCCGGCGAAAGTAAGACCTGCTATGCGCTTCTGGTCGGCGGCATGGCTGCTCACCTCCATAGAAGCGAAAGTGCAGCCGGCATCTACCATGCGGCGGAGAAGTCGGTTGAGCAGCACGGGGTCGGGCGTGGTGTGGTCGGCAGGGATGCACTCCGAGTCTATGCAGTTGCACACAGTGGAGAGCAGACCCGCTTTGTGTCCGCGCATACGTGCCATTTCATAGAGCAGAGTGGCGATAGTGGTCTTGCCGTTGGTACCGGTGACGCCCACGAGAGTGAGTTCGTCGGAGGGGTCGCCGTAGAATCGTGAGGCGAGCAGGCCCAGAGCCTCGCGGGTGTCGGCAACCTTGTAGAAGGTCACACCGGCGGGCATGTCGGCAGGAAGTTCTTCGCATACAATCACCGAAGCACCGGCTGCGATAGCCTTGTCGATGAAGCGGTGGCCGTCGACGGCCACACCGCGAACGGCTACGAAGAGTGCCCCGGGACTTACTTCGCGTGAGTCGGCAGTGACGAGAGTCACCGCTGAAGATAAGTCGGGGGTGCCGACTGTTTCCAGTGGTTTTATAGCGTCTGCGAGGGCTTCGAGGGCGCACTCGCGCTTGTCATTGTCGGTAGTCATTATTGTCAGTTATGTCTTAGAGTCAGTTTGATTTTAGTTCCCGGCGAAGCCTTGGTACCGGCTTCGGGTGTCTGTTCGGCCACATATCCCACGCCGTTGAAGTCTACGGCATATCCCGCGCCTTCGAGAGTAGAGAGAGCCTCGCGCAGTCCCACACCCTTCACGTCGGGTACGGTGCCGTATTGCTTGTGCTCGGCCGGACGGCGTATAGCGTGAGTCTTGCCCAGCCCGAGGTCGGAGTGCAGAGTGGCGTTGCGCTCCGAGTTGAACGACGAGTACACCGTCGGGGTAGATACACCCTCACGCTTGGCTTCGGCGAAGTATGGGTCGTCGGAGAGCATGCCGCGGGCATAGAGCTTGAGGGCGACGTTTTTGAGCACCATGCCCGAACTTACCGCCGGTCCGCGATAGGGCACCTTGGGGTCGCTGATGAGCACTATGCAGGTATATTTGGGATTCTCGTAGGGGAAGAAGCCGCAGAAAGTCACGCGGTAGTGTCCCTCGAGATAGCCGCCCTTGAAGGGAGGCAGGTCTAATTTCTTGCCGTTCTTGTCGAAGCGCGGACGGCGGTCTTCGAGCGCAATCTTGCATGTACCCGTCTTGCCGGCAATCTCCACGACGTCGTTCTTGAGCACCTTGGCCGTGCCGCCCTGCTCCCATACCACGCCGCGCATCATCTTGCGGAGTATCGCGGCGTTTTCGGGGCTCATCATCTGCTCGCGCACATAGCTTACGGGGATTACGGAGTCGACGCCATCGGGGGTGCGCAGACCCTTGACGAGTCGCGGGCGGACAAACTTTCCGTCGTTTGCCACGGCGTTGTAGAACGCGCAGGTGTAGAGCGGCGGAATCATAGTGCAGTAGCCGAATACCATACGCGAGAGGTCGAGCTTGCCGCCGACATTATTCTTCACCTTGGGGAAGTAGGGTATGCGCTCGCGTGCTATGCCGGTATTGAAGCGGTCGAAGAATCCGAGTTCGGCAAGGTCGCTGCGGAAGCGGTTGAGGTCGCCGTCGTAGTGAGGCATGGTCATCTTCACCATACCGATGTTCGACGAATACTCTATGAAGCGGCTGATCGGGAGAGACGCCGGCGAGTGAGTGTCGGAGATGCTTCGCTTACCCAGGTAGGGGAAGCTGTGGCCGATAGGGAACTCGCGGGTGACTGGTTTGCCGAAACCTTTCTCGAGCGCCACCGCCATGGTCATCACCTTCATCACCGAACCGGGTTCGTAAGCCTCGACGGCGCGGTTGAGAGCCTCGATGTAGCGGGGTGTGCGCGACGTTGAATCGCGCTCGAGATTCGATATGGCCTTGATGTCGCCCGTGGCCACTTCCATGATAATGGCCGTGCCCCAGTCGGCATGCGAGGCTATGAGCATCTCGCCGAGTTCGGCCTCGAGGATATCCTGGATAGTGATGTCGATAGTCGTGGTCACGTCGTAGCCGTTGATTGCCGGAGTCTCCGTGGCAAGACGTGTGCCGCGGGTCGACACCACCTTACGGCTCACACCGGGTACGCCGAAGAGCAGCGTGTCGAGGGCGCGTTCGAGACCGCTGCGGCCGTGTACCTCAGGGTCGGTCTCGGTCTGGCCCACACGGCCGATACTCAGTCGGGCCATGCGACCGAAGGGATATGAGCGCTTCATCACGCGGTCGCCCTTGAGGCCCGTGCAGTTGCTGTTGTTGTATCCGCGGAAGAAGGGGAAAGTCTTTTTCACTTTCAGGAATATCTCGTCGGGTACCGCCTTGGCGATGACGAAATTTCGTGTACGCTTCGACTTGGGCGGGTCTACGGCGGCGCGCAGACGCTTCTCCCACTTGTCGCGGCTGTAGCGGGGGAAGTACTTGGCGAGAGAGTCGGAAAGCTGGGGTATCGAATCCACGAACTCTGCAATCTTGAATCGCGAAGCTCTGAAATCGACGAAGATGTCTACGTAGTAGAGATTCGTGGCGAGAATCGAACCGTCCGACGCCAGAATCTCGCCGCGCTCCGGGTAGGTAATCGCCGAGTCAGCGAGGGTTGAGGCCGCCATGCGGTTCCAGTCGGAGGCATGTATCACCGTGGTGCGCACGAGCATCACGGCAATGGCAATAGCGAGAACGGCGGTAATCATGAAGATGATACCGAAGCGTCCTACAAGGAATGCGTGATTTGGACTTACTCGTTCGTCCGGTCGTTTGGGTGTGCTCATCAGTATGCTGAGGGGAGATAAGACATGTTATTTTGCAACTACTATCTGCGGTCGTCGGTCGGGAATCGCCAGACCGAGGTGGAGCGAATCCACAAGATGAATCATGGCCGACTCGCGGGTGAGGGTCATGTAGAGCGAACGTTCCTTCTGTTTCTCGGTGCTCATCACGTTTATCTGGTGCGTGAGGCGGTCTACGGTATTCTGGCTTGTGGCGCACTCGAAGCGGAGGGCAATCATGGCTATGCATCCCATTACCACAAAGGCAGTGGCGAAGAAGTGCTCCATGAAGAACTTGCTCGATACGGCGTCTCCCTGAATGATGGCGCGTATGCTTCCTCCGATTTTAGGCAATAAGTTTTTGAACATATCGGGTAGGAGAGTAGAGTGTTAGAGTTTTTCGGCAGCACGGAGTTTAGCGCTTCGGCTGCGCGGGTTTGCTTCAGTCTCGGCCTCGTCGGGCACCACAGGTTTCGAGCCGAGGGGCTTGAGGGGTGCGTCGGAGCGGCCGAAGATATCTTTTTCGGCCTCGCCGTCGATACGACCGCTGCGCATGAAGTTTTTCACCATGCGGTCTTCGAGCGAGTGGTAGGTGATAATGGCGAGACGGCCTCCGGGCTTGAGCACGGTCACGGCCTGACGGAGAAAGGCCTCGAGAGCCTCCATTTCGCCGTTGACCACTATGCGCAGCGCCTGGAAAATCTGGGCGAGCTCCTTCTTCTGCTTCGCCGGACTCACGAAGCGCGACACCACCTCGACAAATCGGCCCGTAGTGTCGATAGGGCTCTTTGCCCTTTCGGCCACGATAGCCTGCGCGAGTTTGCGTGCCTGCTTGAATTCACCGTAGATTTTGAAGATGCGGGTGAGCTCGTCGGCGTCGGCCTCCGCCACGATGTCGGCTGCCGAGCGCGATGCCGAGGCATTCATGCGCATGTCGAGCGGGCCGTCGGCGCGGAACGAGAACCCGCGCGAGGCATCGTCGAAGTGGTGCGACGATACGCCGAGGTCGGCGAGGATGCCGTCCACCTTGCCCGTGATGCCGAAGTAGTCGGTATAGTTCTCCAGATAGCGGAAGTTTCCGTGCACCGGAGTGAAGCCTTCCGAGGCCTCGGCCCGGGCTATCGCGTCGCTGTCCTGGTCAAGAGAATACAGGTGCCCGTCGGCACCGGCAATTTCGGCAATGGCGCGGCTGTGGCCGCCTCCGCCGAGGGTGGCGTCGATGTAGATGCCCCCGGGATGTACGTCGAGGGCCGCAATACTTTGCGGCAGAAGTGCCGGTGTGTGATAAAACTCTTGGTCCATAGCTGGTTAGCGATACATTCGCGATTGAGGTATGCGGGTCGGTTTTCGGAGTTCAAAATTACTATTTTTCCGCCGTAATTTACATATCGAAACCATAAAACTTTTGTCTTTTTAAGAAAAAGTTATCAACATTATTATAAAAAGAGCCGCGGGCGCCATTCCCGAGTGTTTACAATTGCAAACTTTTCCGCCCTTCGCAGCCTCCCTCAACTCCAATTCAAGCCCGGCCGAAATATTTTTTTGCGTTTTTCGGCGATATGCAGTAAATTTGTGCCTAATTGCCATTTTAAACCTCTTTCGCTATGGAAAATGATGCACGTGCCACTGCCGAACGCGATGAACAGATGATTCAGGAAGCCTATCAGGACCTCCTCGACGGTTATCTTCGCAGCAACCACCGCAAAAAGGTGGAGATTATCGAACGCGCTTTCCAATTTGCAAAGAAAGCTCACGCCGGAGTGCGACGTCGCTCGGGCGAGCCATACATCATGCACCCTATAGCGGTCGCCAAAATCGCCAGTCAGGAGATCGGTCTTGGTTCTACCTCGATATGCGCCGCACTGCTCCACGACGTGGTGGAAGACACCGACTACACCGTCGAAGACATCGAGCAGCACTTCGGCCCCAAGATAGCGCAGCTCGTGGCCGGCCTCACCAAAATTTCGGGAGGTATCTTCGGCGACAAGGCATCGCTCCAGGCTGAGAATTTCCGCAAACTCCTCCTCACCATGAGCGAGGATATACGGGTGGTACTCATCAAGATGGCCGACCGCCTGCACAACATGCGCACCCTCGGGTCAATGGCTCCCAACAAGCGCTACAAGATTGCCGGCGAAACTCTCTATATCTACGCCCCGCTCGCCCACCGTCTTGGCCTTTTCGCTATCAAGACAGAGCTTGAAGACCTCAGTTTCAAGCACGAGCACCCCGACATCTACCGCGAGATTTCGCGCAAGATAGAGCAGAGCGAGGAGCACCGCAACAAGGTATTCTCCGACTTTGCCCAACCTATCATGGCGAAGCTCGACGAACTCGGCATAAAATACGAGGCCAAAGCACGCCTCAAATCGGTGTACTCCATTTACAATAAAATGGAAACCAAGCACTTGCCCTTCGAGGAAATCTACGACCTCTACGCCATGCGCATCGTATTCGAGTGCGACGACCAGAGCAAGGAGAAGAGCATCTGCTGGGCTATCTACTCGGCTATCACCGACCTCTATCAGCTTCACCCCACCCGTACGCGCGACTGGATTGTGACGCCGAAAGCCAATGGTTATCAGGCGCTTCACCTCACCGTAATGGGTCCCGACGGCAATTGGGTGGAGGTGCAGATACGTTCGCGCCGAATGGACGAGATTGCCGAAAAAGGGTTTGCCGCTCACTGGAAATACAAAATCGGCGAGGGCGACGAGGAGTCGGAACTCAACGCTTGGCTCAAGACTATCAAGGACATACTCGACAATCCTGAGCCAAGTGCTATTGACTTCCTCAATACGCTGAAACTCAATCTTTTCTCCTCAGAGATAGTGGTCTTCACCCCCGAAGGCGACCTTGTGACACTCCCCGCCGGCGCCACAGTGCTCGACCTCGCATTCAGCCTCCACTCCCAGATAGGTATGCACTGCATCGCGGCCAAGGTCAACCATAAACTCGTGCCGCTGCAGACTGAACTCAAGAGCGGCGACCAGGTGGAGGTGCTTACGTCGAAAAATCAGATGCCGCTTCCCGAGTGGGCCGATTTCATGGTTACAGCCAAGGCCCGCACCCGTTTGCGCAAAGGCCTGCGTACTCTCCGCCAGCCTATTGTACAGAAGGGCAACGAAATGCTCACATCCTGGCTCGCCGAAAACAATATCGAAGACTCCAACTTCGTCATTACCAAGCTGCAAGGTATATTCCATGTAGCCAACCGCGACGATCTATGTTATCAGCTTGGTGCCGAAGAAATAGCCCTCGGCGACTTCCTCATCAAGCCCCTCCGCAAGGCTATGCAGAGCTCCCGTCGCAGCAACGGCATCTTCTCCAAAATCCCTCTGATTGGAAAAATGGTGAGCGGAGCCTCCGCCGAGGAAGAAACTCCCGCGGCTCCCGAACACCGTGAAATCAACACCAAGCAGGTGTACCACCTCCGCACCGACGGCGGCGTACCCAACTATACACTGGACACATGCTGCAGCCCTATCCCCGGCGACGACGTAATGGGCTACATCAACGACGCCGGCGAAGTGGAAATCCACAGTCTCGACTGCCCGCAGGCGCAGGTGCTGAAGGCCGCCTACGGTTCGCGCATCGTGGCCACCGAGTGGGACAACGACGCCACCGAACGATTCCTGGCTCATATACGCATGGAGGGCATCGACCGCATGGGTATACTCCAGGAAATAATCCATCTGATATCCACAACCATGGGTATCGACATGCGCAAACTCGATATCGAGGCAAGCGGCGAGGTGTTCCACGCCGACCTCTGGATAAGGGTGAGCGATGTCGATATCGTCAATAATCTGTGCAGCGGCATCCTCGGCATCGACGGCGTGACGCGATGCACACGTATTCACTGACAGAATTCTGCAATATGCGCAACGGACTTCTCAATAAAATTCTCATTGCACTGGCGGCGACTTTAGTCATCGTCTACTTCTATCCGCATCCCGAAGCAAACAGATACAACTACGAGCAGGGACGCCCCTGGAACTACTCCAAGCTCATTGCTCCCTTCGATATCCCCGTGCATCCCGACTCGGCGACTCTCCTCGCCGCCCGCGATTCGCTCGATGCGCGATTTGTGCCTATCTTCGAACTCAACCAGTTGATTATAGATACTATAGCGTCGCGCCTGCCCGATAGTCCCGGTAATAACTACAAGGCGCGCCTCGCCGCCGAGCTGCGCCCGATATATGCATCCGGAGTGGTGGATATGCGCACCCGCGACGAAATCAGCGCCGGCCGCCTCCCCAAAGTGAGGATTCTCGATAAAAACATACTCAGCGAGATGTCGACCTCGGGCTTCACATCGCCGCGCGACGTATATCTCTACCTCGACTCGGTGATTACCGACCCCGACCTGCACCAGTATTTCACCCGTGCCAACCTACACAATCTCCTGCTGCCCAACTATACACGCAACGAGGAGGAATGCCGCCGTCACTACGAATACGACTACCTCACACTCACCGCCGACCGCGGCGTGATACTTCAGGGACAGACCATTATCGACAAGGGCGCTATCATCACATCGCAGGATTTCACCAACCTCCGCACCTACGAGACCATGATGGCACAGCTCAACACCAACCGCAACCGTTCGCACTGGCTGATGATTGCCGGGCAGTTCGGCTACGTGGCTCTGCTCATCGCCTCCCTCATACTCTACCTGCACTTCTTCTGTCCGGCGATTTACGACAACCTCAGGGCTTTCACCTTCATAATGAGCCTGATGGTCATCTTCTTCCTTGCGGTAGTGGGCCTCAACTACTTCGTGGCACAGGGCATATACATAACGCCGCTGATGATTGTGCCCATACTTGTACTCGTCTTCTTCGACGGACGTACAGCACTGTTTGTCACCGCCGTACTCTCCATGATATGCGCCGGCGTCACGGCTTTCGCCCTCGAATTCCTCCTGCTTCAGTTCCTCGCATCGGGAGGCGTGGTGTATTCGCTGCGCGAGCTCTCGCGTCGCTCACAGCTCTTGCGCACCTCGGCAATAGTTGCCGTGACCTATATCGCCGGCTACGTCACGCTCGACCTGCTCATGAACGGTTCGTTCGAGGGCTTCACCTGGCGCATGACTATCTTCCTTGCCGTAAACGCCGTACTCACCTCGCTTGCCTACATCTTCATGTTCCTCGTTGAGAGAGTCTTCGGTTTCATGTCGATAGTGACGCTCGTCGAACTCGCCGACATCAACAACCCCGTGCTAATGCGTCTCAGCAACGAGTGCCCCGGCACATTCCAGCACTCAATCGCCGTGAGCAACCTCGCCAGCGACGCCGCCCAACGTATCGGCGCCGGCGTGCAGCTCGTGCGAGCAGGTGCCCTCTACCACGATATCGGCAAACTCAACAACCCTGCGTTCTTTACTGAAAATCAGCATGGTGTAAATCCTCACGACGCCCTGCCGCCCGCACGCAGCGCCGCTATCGTCATCAACCACGTGCGCGACGGTCTGCAGATAGCCGACAAGGCCGGACTCCCCGAGACTATACGTAAGTTCATCCGCGAACACCACGGCCGAGGCATGGCCAAATACTTCTATATCACCGACTGCAAGGCGCACCCCGATGAGGTTATCGACAAGGAGCCATACACCTATCCCGGCCCCAACCCTCAGTCGCGCGAGACTTCCGTACTCATGATGGCCGATGCCGTCGAGGCTGCTTCCCGTTCGCTACAGACACATACCAAAGAGGCTATCACCGATCTTGTCAACAGGATTATCGACGGACAGATTGCCGACGGTCTGCACAACGAATCCACGCTGTCGTTCCGCGACGTGCCCGTCATCAAGGAGGCTTTCATCAAGCGTCTTATGACTATCTACCACTCACGTATAGCCTACCCGACGGCTGCCAAACCCGCCGAACCCGACAAGCCCGCTCAGCCTGCACAATAAGAGGCCTTGTAGCAGCGTTATATACCTGATGTTCGGCTCTCGTAAAAATTATGCGGTGCTCGCTGTCGTCACCATTCTGGCGGCAGTGGTTCTTGCTGCGTGTTCTCCAAAGAAAAACACTGCGGCAAGCCGTAAGTATCAGGAATTCATCACCCGCTACAATATATACTACAACGGCGACACCCACCTCAAGGAGACTCTCGCCGACATGGAATCGAAGTACGAGGACGACTACTCTCGCCCCCTCTTCATGCACCCCGTCGAGGCCAAGACCGACCCTTCGGCTCTACAGCCCTCGGGCGACTTCAACCGCTCGATAGAGAAGGCGCAGAAGGCCATACAGTTGCGCTCCATTAAGAAGAAACCGGCGAAGAAAGCCGGCAAAAACAGCGACCCTAAATATAAGGAGTGGATGAAGCGCGACGAGTACAATCCCTTCCTCCACAACGCATGGATGATGCTCGCCGACGGCCAGTACTACAACGGCGACTTCCTCGGCGCCGCATCCACCTACTTCTATATCAGCAAGCACTTTACATGGCTGCCCGCTACCGTCACCGAGGCCAAACTCATGCAGGCTCTATGCTACATAGCACTCGACTGGGGCTTTGAGGCCGAGATGATTCTTGCACGCATCAAGAAAGACGATCTTACTTCGGCCGAACTGCGCCGCCTCTATAATTTCGCCTACGCCGATTTCTATCTCGGTTCGGAGAAGTACTCCGAGGCGCTGCCATTCCTCGTCGAAGCTGCGAAGAAGGCCAAAGGCGCGCAGAAAATCCGTCTGAACTTCCTCTTGGGGCAGGTGTACCAGCGCCTCGGCGACAAGCAGAAGGCCTACAAGGCTTTCGAAGCCGCAGGCAAAGCCTCCAATGCTACATACCGCACAAAGTTCAACGCCCGCATCAAGCAGAGTGAGGTCTACACCGGCGCCGACATCGAGCAGGAGGTGAAGGCTCTGCGACGCTTGACCCGCTACGACCGCAACAAGGACTATCTCGACCAGGTGTACTATGCAATAGGCAATATATACCTCTCTCACGGAGATACCCTCAAGGCTATCGAGAACTACGAGATTGCCAACGAGAAGTCGACGCGAAACGGCATCGACAAGGCTCTCAATCAGTTGCAGCTTGGTGAATTATACTTCCTCCTGCGCAACTACGAGAAGGCTCAGCCCGCCTACTCCGAAGCAGTCCCCCTGCTCCCCGAGTCGCACCCCGGCTACGACCTAATCAAGCGTCGCTCCGACGTGCTCGACGAGCTCGCCATTTACTCTCAGAACGTCAATCTTCAGGATTCGCTCCTCCGTCTGGCCGACATGGACCCCGACGAGCGCATGAAGATTATCAACAAGATTATCGCCGACCTCAAGAAGAAGGAAGAGGAGGAAGCCCGCGAGGCTGCCCGCGAGGAATATCTTGCAAACCAGGCCGCTATGGGCGGAGGTCTGCAGGACAATAACACACCCTCGTTCAGTATCAACTCCGACAACTCCTGGTATTTCTACAATACCGCCACCAAGGCGGCAGGAAAGACCGAATTCCAGAAGCGCTGGGGTTCGCGAAAACTTGAAGATGACTGGCGTCGCCGCAATAAGGCTACATTCAATATGGGAGATTTCGACGCTCCCGAAGACTCCGACAGCTCCGACGAAGCAGAAGATACCGAGGGCGCCGAGAGCACCGAGGAAGAAAATACCCTCCCTGCCGCCGACGACCCCCACGAGCCCGACTACTATCTTGCTCAGATTCCGCAGACTCCCGAAGACCGTCAGCTTGCGCACGACGTGATACAGGAGGGCCTCTTCAATATGGGCGTAATCCTCAAGGACAAACTCGAAGACTTCGGCGCCGCCGATGCCGAATTCGACCGTCTGCTCAAAGACTATCCCGACAATGTCTACCGCCTCGACACATATTATAATCTGTATCTGATGAATATGCGTCAGGGCAATCTCGCCGCCGCCGAGCAGTGGCGCCGCCTCATCATATCCGATTTCCCCGATTCTCAGCTCGGTATAGCCCTCAAAGACCCTGCGTACATCGACAATCTCCGTCAGATGGATGCCCGTCAACAGGGGCTCTACGACCGTGCCTACGAGGCTTATCTCGACAACCGCAACTCCGACGTGCACCGCATATATGCCGAGATGAAAGACCTCTACCCGATGAGCACGCTCATACCCAAATTCATGTTCATCGACGCTCTCGCCTACGTCACCGAGAAAGATTCCGAGAGCTTCAACGCCACTCTGCGCGAGCTCCTCGAGCGTTACCCCGATACAGACATCACCCCGGTAGCCTCGGCATGGCTCAAGGGTATGGCGCAGGGCCGTCAGCTGCAGGCCGGCGACAGCAATATGCGCGGTATGATATGGGACCTCCGACTCTCCAACGACTCTATCGACGTCGGCGGCGACAACGGGCCTGCCGAGTTCGAACTCAACCCCGACTCGCGCCAGTTGCTCGTATTTACATTCCCCACCGACAAGGTGTCGACCAACGAACTCCTTTTCGACATCGCGCGCCACAACTTCCGAGCATTCGTAGTGCGTGACTTCGACCTCGAACCGATGAACTTCGGCCGCCTCGGCATGATAGTTGTACGCGGATTTGCAAATCAGGCCGAGCTCAACCACTATCGCTCCGTAATGGCCTCATCGCCCGATATCAAGCTGCCCGCAGGCGTACGCCCCATTGCTATCAGCGAGGCCAACTTCGACCTGCTTCTCGAGCAGGGCCGTTCGTTCGACGAGTACTTCCGCTACCTTGAGGAGCAGAACTACATCGACGCCCAGGAGGGGCTGCTCATGCCCGAGGATATCGAGGAACTGCCCGAAGAACCCGAAGAGATTATTGAGGAGATTGAGTATGTAGAGCCAACTCCGGCTCTCGAGCCCGGCAAGGACGAAGAACCCGTGCAGCCCGAACCCGTGGATAACAAGCCTGCGGAGACAGAACCCGGGCAAGCCGGGTCCGAGCCCGTGATGCTCCCCGCTCAGGCACCTATTCAGACGCCCGTACCCGCTCCGAAGCCCGCAGCGCCCGCGCCAGCACCGACTTCCGCTCCCGCACCTGCGCCTGCCCCCAAGCCTGCGCCCGCTCCCGCGCCGACACCCGCTCCGGCTCCGACAACACCTCCCGTCCTGCCCGGCTCCGAGGGTGACGACCCTCTTTTCGACGACGATTGACCTGTTTTTACGAAAAAAATAGCTAAATTCGCGTCTGAAATTATTTTTTCCTTCATGAAGATCAAAGCTATACTCACCGCCCTGGCTCTCGTAGTCGCGGCTCCATTTGCCATTGCCGACGGTATTCTCGGCATCGACGGCGAGGAATCCACTTCTGTGGGCATATATATCAAAGACCTTGCCACCGGCGAGGCTGTCATCGACCACAACTCCCAGCTGGCACTCACCCCTGCTTCGGTAATGAAAGCCGTGACGACGGCTACAGCCCTGTCGGTCAACGGTGCCGACGGCCGTTTCTCTACCAAAGTGGCGCTTCGAGGTACTAAAGAAGGTTCGACTTTCCGTGGCGATATCGTGGTGCACTCGGTTGCCGACCCCACTCTCGAAAGCGAGAATTTCAAGGCCAACCGCGGTTTCTGCGATTCTATTGCCGCAGCCCTGCGCCGCAAGGGTATCAAGACCGTGACGGGCGCTATTGTCGTGCGCCAGTCGCTCAAAGACCCCGGGCCCCTCCTGCAGTGGGAGGTTGAGGATATCGCCTGGCCCTACGGCGCCGGTCTCTATGGCTTCAACTACCGCGACAATACCGTAACAGTTTATCCCAATACGGGCAAAATCACTCCCGCCGCCCCCGGCCTCGAGATATGTGTGAATAAGATTGCCGAAGGCGGCAACAATATCGTGCGCGGTATCGACAGCAACCGACTCATGGTGTACACCCGCAATACCGCTGATACCAAGTGGGGCCTCAGCGTGTCGGTGCCCGACCCCGCGGCAGTCTTCACTGCCGAACTCTCCTCCAAACTTTCGGCAGCAGGTATCTCCGTTGGCAAGAAAGCTGTGGCTCCCTCGGCTGCCGAGACTGCTCTCTACACCCACCGCTCGCCACGCTACGCCGAGATTATGAAGAGCCTCATGGTGCGCTCCGACAATCTCTTTGCCGAGGGTATGCTCCGCAGCGTCGAGCCCGCAGCCACCCGCAAGTCCGCCATAAAGAGAGAGTGCGAGCTCTGGGCTTCGCGCGGCATCAACACCCGCTATACCATTATCAACGACGGCAGCGGCCTTACCCGTGCCAACCGCCTTTCGGCTCACTTCATAGGCGATGTGCTCTCATGGATGGCCTCGTCGCCTCTGGCCGATACCTACACCACATTCTTCCCGAAAGTGGGCAAGGAGGGCACCGTGCGCGGATTCCTCGCCAAGACTTCCCTCACCGGCAAGATAGCTCTCAAGACCGGTAGTGTAAGCTCTGTGCAGTGCTACGCAGGTTATAAATTCGACGACGCGGGAAAACCTACCCACGTAATTGTTATACTTGTAAACGGATTTTTCTGTCCGCGCAAGAAAGTGCGTGAGGCCGCCGAGAATTTACTCCTCGATGTATTCGCCCCCGCCGATTAAATCTTCTCTAAAAACACATTATATGGCTGACATAAAAGAACTCATACGACGCAATGTCGAAATAGAAGGCCTTCTGAAGGTCCTTCTCGAGCGCGGTAGTCTCGATGCCCGCTCGCTCCTCGCCGAGAAATTTACCGAGTATCAGGCGATGTTCAACGAACTCCTCGCCGAACCCACACCCGAGGCTGCCCGCGAGGTGGCACACGAAGGCGCTGCTCTCGAAGCCGAGGCACAGCAGACCGAGGTGAAAGACCAGGAAGCCGTAAGTGTTGAGGAGGAAGATGAAACCGACGCCGCCACTGCTGCTATCGAGCGCGGTGAAGAAGAGGAGAAAGAAGAGAGAGAGGAGAGAGAGGTGAGAGAACCTGAGAAAGAAGCTCAGGAGGAACCCAAGCGCGAGGAACCTGAGGTGAAAGAAGAGCCCGTGGCCCCCGCGGCTCCCGCCAAACCCCGCAAGGCAAACACCGCTCTCCTCAAGGCCTTTACGCTGAACGATAAATTCCGCTTTATCCGCGATATTTTCAACGGCAGTGAGGGGGAGTTCACCGATACACTCAACGTCCTCGCCGATATGGAGAATGCTGCCGAAGCCACCGACTATCTTCTCAACGATATGATGCTCGACGGCGAAAACCCCGACGTGGCCGACTTTCTCGCTATTGTTTGTCGAGCAATGCCCCAATAAGCAATGGCAGGTAAACTATACATCGTACCCACCCCGGTAGGCAATCTCGCCGATATGTCGCCCAGAGCGGTGGAAGTTCTCGCCGAGGCCTCGCTGATTCTCGCCGAGGATACCCGTACGTCGGCCGTGCTCATGCGCCATTTCGGCATCAACACGCCCATGGCGAGCCACCACAAGTTCAACGAGCACAACGACCTCTCGCCCATCCTCGACCGCATTGAGGCCGGCGAAACGATTGCCCTGGTGTCCGATGCCGGCACCCCCGGTATCTCCGACCCCGGCTTCATGCTTTCGCGCGAGTGCCGTCGCCGCGGACTCAAAGTCGAGACCCTCCCCGGCCCAACGGCTTTCGTGCCCGCGCTGGTAAGTTCGGGGCTCCCCTGCGACAGATTCTTCTTCGAAGGCTTCCTCCCGCAGAAGAAAGGGCGTGCCACCCGTCTTGCATATCTCGCCGAACTTCCCGTCACGTTCATCATCTACGAATCGCCCCTGCGTCTTGCCAAAACGCTCGGCGCTCTCGCCGAAGTGTGCGGCCCCGACCGACAGGCCTCGGTGAGCCGCGAAATCAGCAAATTGTACGAAACTACCGAGCGAGGAACACTTTACGAGCTCCAACAATTCTTTACCGCGAACCAACCGAAAGGTGAGATTGTTATAGTGGTAAGCGGTAAAGAGCGTCCGGATGCCGACGAACGCCGCCATAAAAATAAATATCGCCCCGACCGATGCAGTGACACTGCCGAGAGCGAGGAGAATTAACGCTTTATTCACCTTCAACACAAAGTCTAATGAGAAAATTAATCATCCCGCTTCTCTCGGTTGCTCTCCTCTTCGGAAGCTGTACCGACAAAGAAAAAGAACAGCAGGAACGCGAGCAGGCCGAAGCTTCAAAGGCTGAACTCATCGCCGCTGTGGCTGACCGCGACCAGCTTCTTACACTCGTCAACGAAATTTCGTCAGGAATGGAGCAGATCAAGCAGCTCGAGAACATCCTCACCGTTTCGGGCGGAAACGAAACTCCCGGACAGAAAGCTCAGATTCAGGCCGACATCGCTGCTATCCAGAAGACTCTTCAGGAGCGTCGCGAAAAACTCGAGGAACTCGAGAAAAAGCTCGCTTCGTCGTCAAAGCAGAACTCAGCCCTCCAGCAGACCATTACCTCGCTCCGCTCCCAGATTGACTCTCAATCGCAGGAGATAGCATCTCTCCGAGGCAACCTCTCCGACGCTACAGCTCGTATCGGTTCGCTCGACGCTGAGGTAGACTCTCTCAACACTGCCGTAACTCAGGTGACCGCCGAGCGCGATTCTGTAGATATGCAGAAGACTCAGCTCGCCAACGAACTCAACCTCTGCTACTATGCAATCGGCACGAAGGCTGAACTCAAAGACAACAAAATCATAGAGACCGGCTTCCTCCGCAAGACCAAGCTCATGAAGGGCGACTTCGACCGCACATTCTTCACCGTAGCCGACAAGCGCACCCTCACCACTATCGACCTCAACTCCAACAAGGCCGAGGTGCTTACAAACCAGCCCGCCGGCTCTTACGTGATTTCCGAAGGCAACGGCCACAAGGTGCTCCGCATCACCAACCCCGCAGCATTCTGGAGCCTCAGCAACTACCTCGTTATCAAAATCGACTGATAGCATCAGTCCGACAAAAATACTTTTATAGCGAAAACTTGCCGATATCGGCAAGTTTTCGCTATATTTGCACTATATTCACCAATAATTCTTGCCGATAATACTATGAGAAAAGGAATAATCTGCCTTGAGACAGGCGAATTTGAAAAATATCGAACCGAAGATCAATTTAAAGCTCAGCCTCTTCTTGAATTTATGAAGCAGGCAAAGATAATAGATGATTATATTTATAGGCAAATAGCTACTCGACAAGAGCTTGAATATTATCTAAAGAAGATAGGGGATAAGCATTATCTTAATAAATATGGCGTAGTTTATTTCAGTTTCCATGGTGAACCTGAAAATATCTGCCTCTCACAGAATGGGAAAAACAATGTTTCCTTTGAGGATATTGCCGAAATGGTAGCTCCATACGATTCTTTTAAAGATCGCCATATTCATTTTAGTTCTTGCGAAACATTAAATTGCGAAGACGCTGTAATCAAACAATTCAAGAGAAATACGGGCGCTAAATCTGTGTCCGGGTATACTGAAGAGGTTGATGTTGTTGGGGCGTTTATAAATGAACTCGCCTACTTTCATCAGATCTTCTCTGATTGGACAATGTATACTGTGAAAAAGCACATGTCAGACTATCAGAAGCAACTCTGTAAACTCGGATTCACAATACTGTAAAGAACAGAATAAGGCTTATTCTGTGGCCTGCCAGAAAATGCGGGCGGCGACAGCCCTCACGCCGTCGGGCTTGACAATCTCGCATATTGAGCCCGGGCAGGCTTCGGGCCCTTCGGCCACACGGAGCGTCACGGTCTCATCGTAGTGGCACTCGCGGTGGAATACAATGTCGAAGCGCGACGGCACATAGTGGTCGTAGTGCTCCAGCGACCAGTGGTTGAGGATGAGCACAAGATACCGCACCGTGTTTACGTGGCGGTTGAAGTCGAGGTCCTTGTATCTGAAGCGGTAGGTCTCGCTGTCGGCATCCTCAGGCAGCTTGGGGAAGCGCGGAGTCTTGGCGATAGGGCACGGTGAGTCCGCTATGGGGAAAGCCACATTTTCGAGCGTAGTGAGGTCGGCCACCGTGCGCGATGCAAAGTCCATGGCCGTCCACACCGTGCGCGCGTGTCCGAGAATATTCCCCGCGCAGTCGGTGATAGCGAAATTGCGTTCGCTGAAGTGGCGGTTGTAGCTCTCTATCCACGTAGTGAGCGTATATCTCTCGTTGATGCGCGGGTAGCGCAGCATTTCTATTGAAAGCCGGCTCAGTACCCAGCCTATATTCTTTTTGATCAACGCATCGTAGCCTATACCCAAAGAATTGGCATGTTCGGTGGCAACCTGGATGATTCTCTCGGTAAGAAGGGTGATAGGCATGCGACCTTCGGCGTCGCTTTCGCCGGCAGTGAGCTGGTAGCTGTGGCTGAATTCGGGCTGGATACACATAGGCGGTAGGTGTTTTAGCCTCCGTGCGGAGGTGGGTGTTTTATGTCGAGTGTTACCAATAATAACGCGCTTACGCCGATTTGCAATGTTAAATAACTCTAAACAAAGTTAACAACTTCGTTAAACTCTCGTCCCGCCCTCGGTAGCACTTGTATATCTACACATTATTTATTAATTTTGCAACACATCTTCAAGAGAGGAGGGGGCTGCGGCTTCCTCCTCTTCATTTGAGAGAATCAGCAAAATATGATAGATAAGGAATTATTAAAGAAGACAGTTGCCGAAGCTCTCGGCGACACCGATCTTTTTGTGGTCGATATCACGGTAAGCCCCGCCAACGATATCGTGGTGGAGCTCGACTCACCCACAAGTGTCGATATCGACGAATGTGCCGCTATCACACGCCGCATCGAAGAAGTCTTCGACCGCGATGTTGAGGACTACAGCCTCGAAGTAGGCTCGGCAGGCATCACAGCCGACTTCAAAGTACGCGCACAGTACACCAAGAACCTCGGCAAAGACGTCGAGCTTCTCACCCGCGACGGTCGCAAGCTCCGCGGCGTCCTCACCGAAGTGGCCGAAGGCGACCCCGCCGACACTCAGGTGGCATTCACCGTCGAAGTACCCGTCAAAGTCAAAGAGCCCGGAGCCAAGCGCCCCGTGACACGTCAGGAGGCTCTCGCCCTCACTTCCGACGAGTGCAAATACGTAAGATACGACCTGAAATTCTGATTGTAAAAAAAATAAATGTGCAGCTGCCCCGGCAGCTGCCCGTTAAACCATACTTTATACCCCATGGCAAAGAAAGAGGAAACTCCAAATATGGTCGAGCAGTTCTCTGAGTTTAAAGAACTTAAGAACATCGACAAAACCACTATGATAAGCGTGCTCGAGGAATCTTTCCGCAACGTGCTCGCCAAAATGTTCGGTACCGACGAAAACCTCGACGTAATCCTCAACCCCGACAAGGGCGACGTCCAGATTTTCCAGAACCTTACCGTAGTTCCCGACGGCGAGGTCGAGAATCCCAATCTCCAGATTTCTCTCTCCGACGCTCGTGCCGACGACGACCCCGAAGCAGAGGTAGGCGAAGAGCACTCTCGCGAAATCATCTTCGAGAACTTCGGCCGCCGCGCTATCCTCAACCTCCGTCAGACTCTCCAGAGCCGTATCCTCGACCTCCAGAAAGAAGCCGTTTACGCTAAATTCAAAGAGCTCGAAGGCGAACTCGTCACCGGCGAAGTTTACCAGATATGGTCGCGTGAAACCCTCCTCCTCGACGACGACAAGAACGAGCTCCTCCTCCCCAAGAGCGAGACTATCCCCGGCGACTTCTTCCGCAAAGGCGAGACCGTACGTGCCGTAATCGCAAACGTCGACAATAAGAACAACAACCCCAAAATCACCGTTTCGCGTACCAACGAGCAGTTCCTCCGCCGACTCTTCGAACTCGAAGTTCCCGAAATCCACGACGGCCTCATCAACATCCGCGCCGTTGCCCGCATCCCGGGCGAACGCGCCAAGATTGCCGTTGAAAGCTACGACGACCGCATCGACCCCGTAGGCGCTTGCGTAGGTGTCAAGGGTTCGCGTATCCACGGCATCGTCCGCGAGCTCCGCAACGAGAATATCGACGTGATATGCTACACCTCGAATCCCGCCCTCTTCATCCAGCGTGCACTCTCGCCCGCGCGTATCTCAAATATACGTCTCGACGAAGAAGCCCGCAAGGCCGAGGTATTCCTCCGTCCCGAAGAAGTGTCGCTCGCTATTGGTAAGAACGGTCTCAACATCAAGCTCGCCACAATGCTCACCGGCTACGAAATCGACGTTTACCGCGATACCGAAATGGTTTACGAAGACGATATCTACCTCGACGACTTCCGCGACGAAATCGACGCATGGGTTATCGACGCACTCAAGAACATCGGTTGCGTAACAGCCAAGAGCGTCCTCAACACTCCCCGCAACGTCCTCATCGAGAAGTCTGACCTCGAAGAAAACACTATCGACGACGTGCTCGACATCCTCCGCCGCGAATACGACGAAGAAGAAACTCCCGCCGAAGAGCAGGCCCCCGAAGAAGAAGCTCAAGAGGCTTCCGACGCTCAGAGTTGAAAGTATGCCCCTCCCCGCGGATTCGCGGACGAGGCTGACCCGATAATGCATACTTTCCTACTCTAACCCGAAGCCAAGCGCTTCTAAATACAGAAATCTCCATAATGGCCAAGACGAAAATAAGCAAAATAGCAAAAGACCTGAACGTCTCGCTCCCGACTGTCATCGAATTCCTCAGCAAAAAGGGAATAAGCATCGATGAGAATCCGAATACACGCGTGGAAGACGACATTGTCGACCTTCTCATGGGTGCATTCAAGAGCGATAAGGACCTCAAGACCCGTTCAGCTCAGATTACAACCGAACGGAAAGAGAACCGCGCCCGCCCCGCCGCTCCCGCAGAGCCCGAACGACCCACTGTAGCCCAGAAGCCCCGCATTCTCGGCAAACTCGAATTGGATTCGAAGGGCAACCCCATTGTTCGCAAACCCGAAGAAGCTGCTCCTGCCGCACCCAAGGCCGATGCTCCCAAGGCTCCCGAAGCACCCAAGGCTGAGGCGCCTAAGGCCGAGTCTCCCAAAGCTCCCGAGGCTCCCAAGGCACAGGAAGCTCCCAAGGTAGAGGCACCCAAGGCTCCCGAGGCACCCAAAGCACCGGAAGCTCCCAAAGCGGCTCCCGCTCCCAAGCCCGCAGCTCCCAAGCCCGAGGCTCCTAAAGCGGAGGCTCCCAAAGCTCCCGAAGCGCCTAAGGCTCAGGAAGCTCCCAAGGCACAACCCGGATCCGAAATCAAAACTACTACAGCTATAGAAACCGAGAAAAAAGCTGCACCCGCTCCTCAGCCTGCAGCACAGAATGCTCCCAAAGAGGAGCAGAAGGCCGAGCCTGAAATTTTCACTATCGGGCGTTCGACTCCCACTCCCTCGCTCAACATCGTGGGTAAGATCGACCTCGACGCTATCAATCAGACCACAAGGCCCAAAAAGAAAGGCAAAGACGACCGCAAGCGTCCCGGCGACGCTGCCGGTGATGCCGACCGTAAGAAACGTCGCCGTATTTCCGGCAAAGAAAAAGTCGACATCGAGAAGGCTGGCCGTTCGGTCACCGCTTCCGATGCGCGTCCCAATGCCGACGGTCGCCGCGACGGTAATCGTTCCGACAACAACAACCGCGGCAACGGCGGCGGTGGCAACGGTCGTAACGGTGGCGGCAATGGCCGCGGTCGCAACGGCGGTGGCAATCCCCAGCGCAAACCGGCTCCCCAGCCCGAAGTAAACGAAGAAGACGTACAGAAGCAGGTAAAGGAAACCCTCGCTCGCCTCACAGCCAAAGACAAGGGCCTCAAGAAAGGCGCTAAGTGGCGTAAGGAAAAGCGCGAGGCCATAGCTTCTCGCGAGCGTCAGGCACACCAGGCCGAAGAAGCCGAAAGCAAGGTGCTCAAGCTCACCGAGTTCGTTACCGCAAACGACCTCGCCGTCATGATGGACGTGCCCGTCAACAGCGTCATCGCCACATGTATGAACCTCGGCGTTATGGTGTCTATCAACCAGCGTCTTGATGCCGAGACTATCAATATCGTTGCCGACGAATTCGGCTTCACCACCGAATACGTTTCTGCCGAAGTGGCCGATGCCATTGCGCAGGAAGAAGACAGCGAAGAAGATCTCGTAAGCCGTCCGCCCGTTGTCACCGTCATGGGTCACGTCGACCACGGTAAGACATCGCTCCTCGACTACATCCGTAAGGCTAATGTAATCGCAGGCGAGGCCGGCGGTATCACACAGCACATCGGCTCTTACAGCGTTACACTCCAGGACGGTCGTCACATCACCTTCCTCGATACCCCCGGTCACGAAGCGTTCACCGCTATGCGTGCTCGTGGTGCCAAGGTCACCGACCTTGTTATCATCATCGTGGCTGCCGACGACAACGTCATGCCGCAGACCGTCGAGGCTATCAACCACGCATCTGCCGCAGGCGTGCCTATCGTGTTCGCTATCAACAAGATTGATAAGCCCCACGCAAACCCCGACAAGATCAAGGAAGAACTCGCCGCCATGAACTACCTCGTAGAAGAGTGGGGCGGTAAGTACCAGAGCCAGGATATCTCTGCCAAGAAAGGTATCGGCGTGGAAGAACTCATGGAAAAGGTACTCCTCGAAGCCGAGCTCCTCGACCTCAAGGCAAACCCCAAACGTCGCGCCGTAGGTACAATCATCGAATCCTCGCTCGACAAGGGCCGCGGCTACGTGGCAAACGTACTCGTCCAGAACGGTACACTCCGCGTAGGCGACGTAGTCCTCGCCGGCAACCACTACGGCAAGGTCAAGGCTATGTTCAACGAGCGTAACCAGCGCATCAAAGAAGCAGGTCCCGCTACACCCGCACTCGTGCTCGGCCTCAACGGCGCTCCTACCGCAGGCGATACCTTCAACGTGCTCGAAACCGAACAGGAAGCGCGCGACATCGCCGCCAAGCGTGAACAGCTCGCCCGCGAGCAGGGTCTCCGCACCACCAAGATGCTCACCCTCGAAGATATCGGTCGCCGTCGTGCTATCGGCAACTTCCAGGAGCTCAACATCATCGTCAAAGGCGACGTCGACGGCTCTATCGAAGCACTCTCCGACTCTCTCATCAAACTCTCTACCGAAGAAGTACAGGTCAACGTACTCCACAAGGCCGTCGGCGAAATCTCCGAGAGCGACGTTACACTCGCTGCAGCTTCCGATGCTATCATCATCGGCTTCCAGGTGCGTCCCAGCGTAGCAGCACGCCGTGCTGCAGAGCGCGACGGCGTACAGATACGTCTCTACTCTGTCATCTACCAGGCTATCGAAGAAGTCAAGGACGCTATGGTCGGACTTCTCGCCCCCGAAATCAAGGAAGAAATCACCGGTACCGCCGAAGTACTCGAGACATTCAAGGTTTCGAAAGTCGGCACTATCGCAGGTGCTATCGTCCGCGAGGGCAAGATCAAGCGTGGCTCGAAAGTTCGCCTCATCCGCGACGGTATCGTACGCTACACCGGCGAGCTCGGCAGCCTCAAGCGCTTCAAAGACGATGCCAAAGAAGTCCTCTCGGGCTTCGACTGCGGTATCTCGATTGCCGGATACAACGATATCCAGGTGGGCGACCTCATCGAAGGCTTCGAAGAGAAAGAAGTATCACGTACTCTCTGATAAGTACTTATCCCTCCACTGAGGATGACTACTACGGTGCACCTCAACATCGGAACTAACATAGGCGACCGCCGGGCTGCTTTGGCCCGCGCGGTCGCCTCTTTATCTTCCCGCGAGCCCTTTGCCGGCGCAAGCATGCGCCTCTCCAAAGTCGTCGAGAGCCCTCCATGGGGCTACGAGTCGCCCAATCCCTACCTCAATCAGGCTGTCGCCTTCACCCTCGTGCGCACCGCTCCGTGGGACGCCGACTCACTCCACAGCCTCCTCGACGCCGTACAGCAGGCCGAGCGCGACGCCGGAGCCACAGCGCACCGCAACCCCGACGGCACCTACCGCGACCGCACCGTCGATATCGACATCATAGCCGTCGACGAGCTCATCTTCACCTCCCCGCGTCTCACGCTCCCGCACCCGCGCATGCACCTGCGCCCCTTCGTCGCAGGCCCACTGCTTGAGCTCGCTCCCGGCTGGCGACATCCCGCCGGCCAAAACCTTGAGATGCTTTAATTTGTTAATCCGTTGGGAAGACGGGTAAAAATACCTATCTTTGCCACTAAATACATAACTGACTATGGAAACAAAAGAATTTGACCGCCTGAGCTACGCGCTCGGCCTCAGCATGGGACACAACTTCCGTGCCTCAGGTATAAATGAAATCAATGTTGAAGACTTCGCCGACGGCGTAGCTGCCGTTTTCTACGGAAATCAGCCCAAGATGACTATCGACGAGGCTAAAGAAGTAATCAACGCATTCTTCTCGAAACTTCAGGAAAAACAGCAGGCCGAAGCCGCAGCTATGGCCGAACTCAACGAGAAATCCGGCAAGGAATTCCTCGAGAAAAACGGTCAGCGTGCCGAAGTAAAGACCACACCCTCGGGCCTCCAGTACGAAGTACTCACCGAAGGCAACGGTCCCAAGCCCTCAGTAGGCGATCAGGTGACCGTACACTACACCGGCAAGCTCATCGACGGCACCGTATTCGACTCAAGCGTCGACCGCGGCGAACCCGCCACTTTCGGTGTCACCCAGGTTATTCCCGGTTGGGTTGAAGCACTTCAGCTAATGTCCGCCGGCTCAAAGTGGCGTCTCTTCATCCCCTCGGCACTCGCATACGGTCCTCAGGGTGCAGGCGGCATCATCGGCCCCAACCAGACACTTATTTTCGACGTCGAACTCCTCGAAGTTGTAGGTAAGAAATGATGAAACGAACCATTGCGGCTCTCATGGCTGCTGCGGCACTCTCCGCGGCAGCTCAGAGCACCGCTGCCGACTCGCTCAACCGCGCGGTGGCTACATTCATGGCATCCAACTTCAAGATTGCCGTGGAAAATGCCCTCGCCGACCTGCGGGTTACAGGTCTTGAAATCGACACCGCGCAGGTCAAGACCCTCCTCCTCGACGAGCTCGTCACACCCTATAGCGCCGAAGCCCACTCAGCCGCAAGCGACTACATAGAGCGTGCCATAGAGCTCAAAGCACGCGCCGAAAGCGACGCCCTCCTCGAGCGTGCAGCCAAGGCCCCCGGTGCCCGGATTCTCCCCGGCGGACTCGTCCTCGAGACCATTACACCGGGTACAGGTGCAAACCCCACCGAAAGCTCCGTAGTGGCCATCCGCTACGCTGTTTCACTCCCCGACGGCAACGTATTCGATTCGATCGGACCCGAAGAGCCGCCAATGGTCACCCCCCTTGCCCAGCTTACCAAAGGCATGGCCGAAGGCCTCACACACATGCAGGCCGGGGGCAACTACCGCCTCACCGTACCCTCCGACCTCGCCTACGGCTCCCAGGGAGTTCCCGGTGTCATTCCGCCCGACTGCGCACTCCAGTTTGTAGTCGAGCTTGTAGAGATCAAATAATCAATAATTAAAAAATAACGTTACAGCTATTATGAAGAAATTAATGTTAGGCGCCTGTGCTCTCCTCGCACTCGCCGCTGCAAGCTGCGGAAAGTGCGGTGAAGGCAACTGCAAGACCGCCGCAAACGACTCCCTCGCAAACGCATACGGCGAATACGTCGGAACTATGCTCTACGGCGAATACTCCCAGTTCGACGGCGACAAAACCCAGAAGCAGGACTTCCTCCGCGGCATGCAGCTCGTATTCTCTGCCGACGGCTCTCGCGACACCCGCATGGGCATGCAGGTAGCACTCCAGATGATGAACGAACTCAGCCAGCTCGAAGAGCAGGGCGTGCCCGTAAACAAAGCTGCCGTAATGCAGGCTTTCAAGAAGTCATTCCTCGCCGACTCTATCGGCTACATGGACATCCAGCAGAAAGCTGGCGAATTCCAGGACCTCTACCGCAAGGCTATGGACAAAGCCGCTGCCGAAAAAGAAGCTGAAGCCGCCGCCGCTCCCGACGCCACTGAAAACGGTCTCGCTGCTGCCGAATACATCGCAAACCTCAAAGAGCAGGGTACCGACGTACAGACAACCGAAAACGGTCTCTCTTACGTTATCGAAAACCCCGGCGTAGCCCCCAAACCCACCGAAACAGCTACCGTAGTAGTTAACTACACCGGCAAGCACCTCGACGGCAAAATCTTCGACACAACCGAAGGCCGCGGCCCCGCCACATTCAACCTCCAGGGCGTAGTACCCGGATTCCGCGAAGGCCTCATGCTCATCGGTAAGGGTGGCAAAGCAACACTCTACATCCCCGGCAACCTCGCTTACGGCAACAACGGCCAGCCCGCTGCCGGCATCGGCCCCAACGAGATGCTCGTATTCGATGTAGAACTTCTCGACATTGCAGAATAATCCTGAACAGGAACATACCAAAAAAATGGAATCGGCGCACTACCGATTCCATTTTTTTGTATGTTTATCACTTCTTGCTCAACAGCTGCAGATGCTCCATTTCCTTGCCGGCAAACGGACGCGTACCCACGCTCACAAAACCGACACCCGTATAGAGCCTCTTCGCATTCGGATTGTCGAAATCCACAAGCAGACCGAGAGGTTTGCCCGCCTCCGCAGCCTTCTTCCCGGCCTCCGCTATAAGCATAGCCCCGAGACCCCGACGGCGGTATTCAGGCACCACCATTAGAGAATCCAGATACACCTCATCGGCCGACGTCTCATCCGTAAACTCCGCCTGAGTAGTATTCCACCCGAGCAGTCGGTTAGCCTCATTTACAAAAGCCTCGCGCAGCTCATAGAGCCTTGCCCCGTCGTAGCATACCACAGCTCCCGCCGCATTACCGTCAGGCCCCTCCGCAATCAGAGTATTGCGATAGCTGTATTGCGACACATCCATAGCAGCCAGATTCGTAAAAACTTCCCTGACCAAAGGCACACGGTCGGCACCTCCCGCCATGTGCACCGTCAATTCATCGCCTATAGCAGTGAGCACCGCCCGTGCTATAAACGCCGCATCTTCGCGTCTTGCTTGTCTGATAGTAAATTCCATACTGCAAATATACCAAAAAACACCGAACCACTACCCCCTAAGAGATGTTATAAACACAGAATAAACACACGTACCTCAGATTCTGATACGCATATTCTATCAACAACTATCTTAAAACTCCCGAGGGAGCCGCACACGCAGCCCCCTCGGGAATTTTATTTGTAGACGCCGATTCATGGCTGAGTCTACGCCTCCCACGCCCATTTCCCCGCCCCGCGACATCTACCCGCACACATCCCACCCTCCGCCTCCTACCTTTGCGGCATGTCACGCCGCTTCCTCGACATAACCGCAGAATTCGCTCGGTGGTTTGGCCGTTCCCTCCGTTGGTGGGAACGCAACATCATTTTCA
>JAAVFI010000077.1 GCA_014800815.1 Bacteroidales bacterium
ATCGCTACGGTATGGCGGGGGCTACTAAGTGAATCGGTACCCTGAGCGGGTACCTGCGTTGTCTCAGCCATGAATCGGCGTCCCGGACGCCAACGTATAGAGCAGACCTATCCCGGCACATCTCTCCGCCTGCGGTTCCGCTACGTGCCAGGCTATGGGTTAATCGATGTCCTAAATCGGACATCACGTAGATAGTCAATCAGTTAGTATCTACACACGCTCTGTTAATCGGCGGCCTGCGGGCGCCTTAACGTTGCGTGAATACGTACCCCCGGCATCCCTCCGCTACGCTACGGTATGGCGGGGGCTACTAAGTGAATCGGTACCCAGAGCGGGTACCTGCGTTGCCTCAGGAGCCCTGACATCTCTTAGTAAGTCATGAGAGGGGATGCTCTGTATGAAAAATTTGTGGTAATTTTGGGGCGTGAAATTTAAGACTATGAATAAGGATAACGATAAAGAGATATTTCCGGTGGTGGATGAGGAAGGTAATGTTGTGGGCTCGGCTACTCGCGGTGAGTGCCACAGCGGGTCGAAGATTCTTCATCCGGTAGTGCATCTTCATGTGTTTGACAGCGAGGGACGGCTGTATCTGCAGAAGCGGCCTGAGTGGAAGGATATTCAGCCGGGTAAATGGGATACTGCCGTGGGCGGTCATGTGGATTTCGGTGAGGAGATACTCGATGCGCTCCGTCGTGAGGTGAGGGAGGAGCTGGGCCTTGAGGTGGAAGAGGCGGAGATGCTTTGCCGATATGTGTTTGAGTCGGATCGGGAGCGTGAACTTGTCCACTCTTTCAAAACGGTTACCAATGCTGTGCCCCACCCTACCGATGAACTCGACGGCGGACGATTCTGGACTTTGGCCGAGATTGAAGCGAACCTCGGGAAAGAGGTGTTTACTCCGAATTTTGAATCGGAGTTTACGAAGTTCAAGATGCTATTTGAGTGAGTTGTCGGTGTAATTGGTGGTTGTCAGAGTTTTCGGAGTTTGACAGCTGATAGAGATGTGGTGCCTCCGGCCGGCGTGAATTTGACGGTAAGTGCTCCGTCGGGTCCTACTTCGGTGCTGTAGCGGCGGCGTACCATGGTCTTGACGCCGGCTTCAGCTGCGGGTGCGAAAGCGGACTCTACCTGCAGTCCGTTGATTTCGATATCCATAGCTGCGGGTGGAGTCTCACCGCTGCCGGCGTTGAAGCCAAGCATGTAGGCCGAAAGGGCTGAGGGCGAGGCGAGGTCGGCAAAGGTGAGTTCTACCTCATAGCTGCCGGGTAGGAGGTCGAAGCGGTAGGCTTCAAGCCCGGTGAGGGCATGCTGCAGCAGAGGGGTGTCGCGGGTGAGCTCAATCTCATCCTGCGATACAGAGCGGGAGCCTCCGATATGGCCGAATAATTGTCCGCTATAATACTCGCGGTCGGGCAGCCATGTGAGGCCGGAGTCGTCGGAGCGGAAGTAGCAGTCGGAGCCTACGTTTACAGCAAGTTCGCGGGTGCCGAGGTCGAGAGCGCCGTCGCGGACGGGTATAAGGTTCATCTCTATGGTGGCGACGTCGAGTACCCGAGGAGATGCCTGAGATGCGTCGAGAAGTTCGATGAGGTTAGTGCCGTCGCGCAGAGGTGTGTGGAATACCGTATTATAATTTACTACTCTGCGTACGGGCAGTTCGGTGCCGTTGACTCTGAGTATCACTTCGGGGAGATTGGTGTAGACCTTTACGGGGTGTAGTGCGGAGGTGCCGAGGCGTGAGGCCAAGTCGGTGCGTTCGGGCCAGTCGCGGACGGCGATATGGGCAACGGTGTCTTCATCGAGAGTATGCCATGCGGCTCTGTAGTAGTGATATACGTCTTTCTTGCGGCGGGAGTTGGTGACGAGTCCCTTATTGTTGATATGGGGCATTGACTCGGCTCGATTTGCCGAAGAAAAGTCGATGAAATTCCAGTGAGACGCGCCGGCGACGAAGGCGGAATCTTCGATGACGGGAAGGTAGTGCTCGAGGTACTGCTGCTGGTATTCGATGCTGAAGTCGAAAGGTCGTGGCCAGAACGAGTGAAGCCTAAGATCAGATCCGGCACCGTATTCGCTGACAATGAGCCGATGCGACGGATGCTCGCGATGCTGCCGGGAGAGAAACTCTTCAAACTGAGACACTTCGCCTCCATACCAGCCCTGATACAGATTCCAACCTTTGACATCGGTGATGTCGGCAAGACCTGCCTCGTGGTATACATCGCTGCCGTGGAAGGCCATAGCGCTGAGGCGCGTGGAATCTTCACGGGCGAGCACTTGCTCGAGGTGTTCGGCGAGGCTGAGAGTGCGGCGGCGTGTGGCGTCGCGCTCATGGTCGGGGGTGCGCAGGAGTATTTCATTCATATATCCCCACATCACCACCGAGGGGTGGTTGTAGTGGCTTTGAATCATTTCGCGCAACATGGTCTCTGCGTTGGCGTTGAAGCGCTCGCTGTCGGGCAGATAGTCGATGACGGGAATTTCTTCCCATGCTATGAGACCGAGGCGGTCGCACATTTCAAGTATGGCCTCGTCCTGTGGGTAGTGGCTGATGCGTATGAAGTTGGCTCCCATATCTTTGATGAGCTCCATGTCGCGACGGTGCTGCTCGTCGGAGAGTGCTATTCCCATTGGGAATTGGTCCTGATGACGGCACATGCCGCGCAACTTCAGAGGCGAGCCGTTGAGGATAAATCGACCTGCGGAGTCGAAACCGAAATTACGGAAGCCGATGAGAGTCGCACCGCTGTCGATGATATTGTTTTTACCGTCGAGAATCTGTGTGGTGAGGCTGTAGAGTGTCGGCGACGAGGGAGCCCAGGGTTGAATATCAGCGAGTTGGCCGAAGTCGATAGAGAATTCGGCGGTATCTCCCGCAGGGACGGACAACTTGCGCCGACGCTCGCCTACGAGGCGGCCTTCCCCGTCGCGGAGAGATACGTTGACTGTGGTAGCGGCTTTTCGGTCGGACTGATTCACGACACGCCCGTCGACGGTGAGGGAGCCGGTGCCGTCGGCTTGCAGGCGCGGAGTTGCCCTGAAACCTTCGGCCGGCCCTCCGGTGA
This sequence comes from Bacteroidales bacterium, assembly GCA_014800815.1. GTDB lineage: Bacteria > Bacteroidota > Bacteroidia > Bacteroidales > Muribaculaceae > CAG-873. The sequence continues at coordinate 3,069 of JAAVFI010000077.1, forward strand.
TGTCGAGATGCACTGGGTTCAGCCCGATGAGCCATGCGTCGCGATATAGGCCACCCATAAACGTGAAGTCGGCAGAATAGGGCGGGATATCTCTATCGCCGTTGGTTACGCGCACGGTCAGTTCGTGTTGTCGTCCGGGAGTAATAGCCGAGGTAATATCAAGCAAGTGAGGCGAATATGCACCGGCGTGAGAGGCAACTTTGCGGCCGTCGATGTAGACCTCGGAGGCGGAAGCCGCACCGTCGAACTTCAAGTAAATACTTTTGCCCTGCATCGTAGCAGGGATATTGAGCTTGCGAGAGTACACTCCCTCTCCGCGATAATAGTCACGGGATGAATAGGCGTCTTCATTCCAGCAATGCGGCAGATGTACTTTGACCGCGGAGGTATCGTCTGCTAATGCAAACATCCACGAATCATTGATATTTCTCTGCTCGCGCGATGCGTGGGGAGAGGCTTGCAGGGGTGAGACGAGCAAAGACAATGCTACGATTGTATGAGAGATTATAGTCGGGACATGGACAGATTTAAGGAGACACATAATCAGCGACAGGTTATATTCATCACAAAATTAATGAATCCGTACCACTCATGCAACTTCAGGCTTATTTTCATGGCTAACCTATAGAAAATGAGAATGCGTGCGACAATAATACTGAAATATCACCGTTTTATAAGTAAGTATTAGTTTAAGTAAGTCATGAAAATTAGTTTATATCAACCTTTGAGTAGTTAAGGCAATCTTCGTGCTTGTTCATCAGTCATTATGGAGCCCCATAACTCCTTCTTCGCAAGTACGAATCTTACTCATAACTACTTCAAATTTTAGTATAAACTAATTTACATGACTTACTTATACGACTTACTTAAAACAGACCCTTAATAATCTAATTTGCGTAAATGGAAAAGACCTGGCGTTGGTTTGGACCCAACGATAAGATAACACTTGAAATGCTCCGCCAAATAGGCGTGGAAGGTATAGTCACCTCTCTTCACCATATACCCAACGGCGAGATATGGACTCTCGAGGAGGTGAACAAAATGAAAGACTTCATAGAGTCGCACGGCCTCCGCTGGTCTGTGGTCGAGAGTCTTCCCGTAAGTGAATCTATCAAATTCGGAGGCCCCGACCGCGACGAACTCATTGAGAAATATAAGGTAAGTCTGGCAAACCTCGGCAAAGCCGGTGTCAAGACTATCTGCTACAACTTCATGCCTGTGCTCGACTGGGCACGCACCGACCTCGAATATCCCAATGGCGACGGCACGTCCAATCTCTATTTCAACCGTGCCGAGTTTGCCTACTTCGATATTCATATTCTCGGCCGCGAAGGCGCTGAGAAAGATTACTCCGACGAAATTCTCGCCCGTGTGGAAGAACTCAAGACGAAGATGACTCCCGAGGCAAATCACCGCTTGGTTGAGAATATCATAGTCAAGACTCAGGGCTTTGTCAACGGCAACATCTCGGAGGACGACACCGCTCCTGTAGAAACATTCAGGGGCCTTCTGAAACTCTACGACGGCATTGACCGCGATACCCTCCGCGCCAACATGAAGTACTTCCTCGAAGCTATCATGCCCGTATGCCGCGAATATGACATCAACATGTGTGTCCACCCCGACGATCCTCCTCTGCAGATTCTCGGGCTGCCACGCATCGTGACCTGCGACGAAGATATCGAGTGGTTCCTCAACGCGGTACCTGACCCGCACAACGGCCTCACTTTCTGTGCCGGCTCGCTCAGCGCGGGAGCTCACAACGATGTGCCCGAACTCGCCCGTAAATATGCCGACCGCACACACTTTGTGCACGCCCGCATCTGCAATGTGCAGCCCAACGGCGACTTCAAGGAGTCGTCGCACCTCGACCCGAGGCTTATCGACGTGATCGAAACTTTCGAGAAGAAACGTCCGGGAGTGCCTATGCGTGTGGATCACGCACCTCTGATGCTCGGCGACGAGAAAATGGGATATAATGCCGGATATTCATTTCACGGCCGCATGCTCGCGCTCGGAATGGTATCGGGAATCATGGCTACTATTAACGCAAGTCATGACTTACTTAACGCAAAAAAAGAGACCAAATAATGAATAATCTATTTTCAGTAAAAGACAACGTAGTAGTAATTACGGGCGGTACGGGAGTGCTCGGCGCCGCTATCGGCAAATACCTCGCTTCCGAGGGCGCGAAGGTCATAATCCTTGGCCGTCGCAAGGAAGAAGGCGACAAACTCGTGGCTGAAATCAAGGCCGAGGGCGGCGAGGCAATGTTCCTCACCACCGACGTGATGGACCCCGAATCGGTGCACGCTTGCTGCGACAAGGTGCTCGCCGAATACGGCAAGGTAGACGCTCTGCTCAATGCCGCCGGCGGCAATATGCCCGGTGCAACTATCGCTCCCACAGGCAACTTCTTCGACGTCAATATCAAGGATTTTCAGAAGGTTCTCGACCTCAACCTTACCGGCACGGTTATCCCCACTCAGATATTCCTCAAGCCTATGGTTGAGGCCGGCAAAGGTTCGATAGTCAACTTCTCGTCGATGGCCGCATTCCGTCCTCTCACACGCGTTATGGGCTATGCCGCATCCAAGGCCGGCATCTCGAATTTCACAGCTTTCCTCGCCAATGAGGTAGCCACCAAATTCTCGTCCAAGATTCGCGTGAATGCAATCGCCCCCGGCTTCTTCCTCACCAATCAGAACCGTGCGCTGCTCACAAATCCCGACGGCTCGCTCACCGAGCGCGGTGCCGACGTTATCCGCCAGACACCCTTCAAGCGTTTCGGTTCACCCGAAGAGCTTTGCGGAACTATCCAGTATCTCATCTCCGACGCTTCATCGTTCGTAACAGGTACAGTTGCTATCGTAGACGGTGGATTTAATTCGTTTGCAATGTAATAAGTAAGTCATGAAAATTAGTTTATATCACTCTTTGAGTAGTTATGGCAATCTTCGTGCTTGTTCATCAGTCATTATGGAGCCCCATAACTTCTTCTTCGCAAGGACGAATCTCGCTCATACCTACTTCAAATTGTAATATAAATTAATTTACAAGACTTACTTAATCCCCGACCCTTAACGATATCACTTATGAAAAACTATTGCGCCAATCCTAAAATGACAAACTTCAGGTGGGTGGTATGCTCGATGCTGTTCTTTGCATTGGTAGTGAACTATCTCGACCGTCAGGTCCTCTCCCTCACCTGGAAAAACTTCATAGCGCCGGAGTTCGGCTGGACCGACGCCGACTACGGCCTCATTACCGGTGTATTCTCGGTAGTCTATGCCGCGTCGATGCTCTTTGCAGGAAAATTCGTAGACTATGCAGGCACCAAGAAAGGCTACCTCTGGGCCATAGGTATATGGTCGGTCGGCGCCTGTATGCACGCATTCTGCGGTATTGCCACCAACGGTATAGTCTCGGGCCACTGGACATTCAGCTTCAGCGCCGCCAACGCAAGCCTTGAAGCGCTACGCAATGTGTCGGGTGCCGCTGTGATGATTACCACCGTGAGTGTGTGGCTGTTCCTCGCAGCCCGCTGCGTGCTCTCCATAGGCGAGGCGGGCAACTTCCCGTGCTCAATCAAGGCCGTAGCCGAATACTTCCCCAAGAAAGACCGCGGTTTCGCCACGGGCATATTCAATTCGGGTGCTCAGATAGGTGCGCTGCTCGCGCCCTTCACTATCCCCGTGATAGCAAGATATTACGGCTGGGAAGCGTCCTTCCTCATCATCGGCATCCTCGGCTTCGTCTGGATGGGCTTATGGGTTTTTGTCTATAAAGAACCCCGCAAGAATCCCCGTGTCAATGCCGCCGAACTTGCCTACATAGAGCAGGATGCGGAGAAAGAAGAACACATAGCTCCCGAGACCGAAGAACCGTCGCGGAAAATCGGTCTTTTCCAAGCCTTTACATTCCGTCAGACCTGGGCGGTGATTTTCGGCCGTTTCCTCCCTGACTCGGTGTGGTGGTTCCTCCTTTTCTGGGCGCCGGCGTTTATCAGCGATGTCTACGGCTATTCTTCGGCCTCGACCACCGGAATGCTTGCGATCTTCACTATCTACCTCATATCCATGCTCTCGCTCGGCGGCAGCTACCTGCCTACGTTCTTCATCAACCGCTCGAAGCTCAACCCCTACGCGGGCCGTATGAAGGCAATGCTCATCTTCGCCCTCTTTCCGCTGCTCGGTATCGGTGTGATGCCACTCGGTGAGATTTCGCTCTGGTATCCGGTGGTAATCATCGGCATCATGGCAGCCGCCCACCAGAGCTGGAGTGCCAACGTTTACAATGTGGTGAGCGATATGTTCCCCAAATCCGTAGTCGCAACCGTCACGGGTGCGGCAGGTCTTGCAAGCGGCCTGGGCAGCTTCATGAGCAACTACGGCGCCGGCAAACTCTTCGACTACGCAGGACAGGTGAATATGCACTTCCTCGGCTTCGAAGGCAAGAATGCCGGCTATATGATAGTATTTATCTGTGCAGGCGTGGCCTACCTCGTAAGCTGGTGTATAATGAAGCTGCTCGTGCCTAAGTACAAACTTGTAGAACTGAAGAAATAAAACCGATGATACCCGTCTCAAAACAGTTTATGGATGAAAACTTCCTGCTGGATACCCCGGCAGCAAGGCATCTGTATCACAATCATGCGGCTAAAATGCCGATCATAGACTATCATTGTCATCTCTCGCCGAAGATGATTGCCGAAGACAAGCCTTTCCGCTCTATAACAGAGCTCTGGCTCGGCGATGACCACTACAAGTGGCGTGCAATGAGAGCCAACGGCGTGGACGAACGCTACATAACGGGCGATGCCTCCGACGAGGAAAAATTCCTCAAATGGGCGCAGACCGTACCCTATACTTTCCGCAATCCGCTCTATCACTGGACTCACCTTGAGCTCCGCACGGCCTTCGGCATCGACACTCTCCTCAACGAAGACACTTGGCAGTATATATACAAGCGCTCCAACGAGCGTCTCAAAGACCCCGACATGACGCCCCGCGGGCTCATGCGCAAATACGGCGTGGAGGCCGTATGCACCACCGACGACCCCGTAGATACCCTCGAGTATCACAAGGCAATAGCTGACTCGGGATTTGAGATAAAGGTGCTGCCCACATGGCGCCCCGACAAAGTGCTCGCCTTCGACAATCTTGCCGACTACAAGGCCTACCTTGCAGCCCTCGAAAGCGCAAGCGGTGTGGAGATAAAAGATTACGCCACACTCCTCGAAGCGGTGCAGAAACGCCACGATTTCTTCCACGAAAGCGGTTGCCGACTCGCCGACCACGGTCTTGGAGAAGTTCCCTACCGCGCTTACACACCCGAGGAGGCAGCCGCTCTGTTCGGGCGACTCTTAGACGGCGAGACCCTCTCTGCCGAGGAAAAGGAACAGCTGCGCACCGCTCTCCTGCTCGAACTCTGCCGCATGAACGCACGCCGCGGTTGGGCTCAGCAGATGCACTTCGGCCCGCTGCGCAATGTCAACAGCCGTGCTTGGAACAAGCTTGGCCCCGACACGGGTTTCGACACTATAGGCGATTGGAAAGGGGCCGAAAAAATTGCAGGACTTCTCAACGCTCTCGACTCCGAAAATCTCCTCGCCAAGACCATTCTCTATAATCTCAATCCTGCCGACAACGTATGGGTGGCTGCCATGACAGGCAACTTCCAGGACGGCAGTACCTGCCCGGGCAAGATACAGATGGGTTCGGGCTGGTGGTTCAACGACCAGATAACGGGAATGGAAGACCAGATGAATGCTCTCTCCACTCAGGGGCTCCTGAGCCGCTTCGTGGGCATGCTCACCGACTCGCGCTCATTCCTCTCGTATCCGCGTCATGAATACTTCCGCCGTGTGCTCTGCAATCTCGTGGGTAATGACCTCGACCGAGGCCTTATACCTATGGCAGAACTGCCTCGCGCGGAGCGCATGATAGAGGATATATGCTACTACAATGCAAAGAACTATTTCAATTTCTGATACTAATAAGATGAGTAAAATCATAACGCTGGGTGAGATTATGCTTCGCCTCTCACCCCAAGGATGCAATCGCTTTGTGCAGGTCGATAATTTCAATGTAATATGGGGTGGCGGTGAAGCAAATGTTGCCGTAAGCTGTGCCAACTACGGCCACGACGCCGTATTCGTATCCAAGCTTCCTACCCATGAGATAGGTCAGGCGGCGGTAAACGCGCTGCGCCGCTACGGCGTTGATACACGCCACATTGCCCGCGGCGGCAATCGTGTGGGTATCTACTACTGCGAGACCGGCGCGTCCATGCGTCCGTCGAAGGTGATTTACGACCGCGCAGGCAGTGCTATAGCCGAGGCCGACCCCGCCGACTTTGATTTCGACGCAATAATGGAGGGTGCCGACTGGTTCCACTGGAGCGGAATTACCCCTGCAATCTCCGACAAGGCTGCCGAAATCACACGCCTTGCATGCGAGGCAGCCAAGCGTCACGGCGTGACCGTGAGTGTCGACCTCAACTTCCGCAAGAAACTGTGGACCAGCGAGAAGGCAATCTCTATCATGCGCCCGCTGATGAAGTACGTAGATGTGTGTATAGGCAACGAAGAAGATGCCGAGCTATGCCTCGGATTCAAACCCGATGCCGATGTCGAAGGCGGAAATACCGATGCCGAAGGCTACAAGGGTATATTCAAAGCCATGATGAAAGAGTTCGGATTCAAATACGTTGTCTCGACTCTGCGCGAGTCATATTCAGCCACACACAACGGCTGGAAGGCAATGATTTACAACGGCGAAGAATTCTATCAGAGCAAGCGCTACGACATCGACCCCATTATCGACCGCGTGGGCGGCGGCGACAGCTTCTCGGGCGGCCTCATCCACGGACTCCTGACGATGCCCACTCAGGGCGAGGCGCTTGAGTTCGCAGTAGCGGCTTCGGCACTCAAACACACTATCAACGGCGACTTCAACCTCGTGAGCGACGCCGAAGTAAAAGCCCTTGCAGGTGGTAATGCTAACGGACGAGTACAGAGATAATTATGGCAAGATTCGATAAATTTTCAGTAATGGCTAAAATCGGTGCGACACGCATCGTACCCGTTTTCTATCACAAAGACCTCGAAGTAGCCAAGCGCGTAGTGAAAGCCTGCTACGACGGCGGAATACGCGCATTCGAGTTTACAAACCGCGGCGACTTCGCCCACGAAATCTTCGGCGAACTCGTAAAATATGCCGCCGGCGAATGTCCCGAACTCGCACTCGGCGTAGGCTCGGTAGTTGACCCCGCCACAGCGGCACTTTACATACAGCTCGGCGCCTGCTTCGTGGTCGGTCCGCTCTTCAACCCCGAAGTTGCCAAGATCTGCAACCGCCGTTCGATACCTTACACCCCGGGCTGCGGCAGCATCTCGGAGGTAGGATTCGCTCAGGAAGCGGGTTGCGACCTCTGCAAAGTATTTCCCGGCGACGTCCTCGGTCCCAAATTCGTCAAAGGGCTCCTCGCGCCGATGCCCTGGTCCAAACTCATGGTTACGGGCGGCGTAGAACCCACTGAGGAAAATCTCTCGGCATGGTTCAAGGCCGGCGTTTACTGCGTAGGCATGGGCAGCAAGCTGTTCCCCAATGACAAAATCGCAGCCGGCGACTACGCCTACATCACCGACAAATGCCGGGAGGTGCTTGCCTGCGCAGCAAGCCTCGCTAAATAATACGCACACTACTCTCCCCATACAGAAAGGACCGCAAGGTCCTTTTTTTATGTAATTATTCACAGGTGGGCCGGTATGCACCTATACATCGGCAGATGTTTATGCGTCTTTCTATATGTACAAGTAAGTTCTGAACAATACTTATAAGTAAGTCATGTAAACCAATTTATTATCATGAAGAAATTTCTTTCAAGAGTAAAGACGACCCTATTGCCGGTCTGCTTCCTGCTGCTGCTTGTGACAGCTTGTGCTGATTCGCCCGATGAACCCATACCGGAACCCACTCCCGAGCCGGAAGTACCTGAAGAACCGGCGGTTGAAATCACTGTATCGGCCCCGACCCACATCACTGTTGAGCGCCGTCAGAGCACTGATGTGACACTTACTTTCGGCGGAAGCGGATATGAAACAATTGAATGGACATGCCAGTCGAGCAATAGCGATATTGCCGAAGTTTCGCAAAAAGATGCCTCAACGGTAACAGTGACCGGCGTTTCGGCCGGGGAGGCTACCGTAAGTATCGAGGCAAGCGCGACTACCGCCACTGCCAAGACCGAATTTACAGTAACAGTCGAGCAGGGAACGGTGAAAATCCTCGCTATAGGCAACAGTTTCTCGCAAGATGCAGTGGAACAATATCTCTATAACCTCGCAAAAGCATCAAGTATAGAAGTTGTAATCGGCAATATGTATATAGGCGGCTGCGACCTCGACAAGCATTACTCCAATCTACAGAGCGATGCGCCCGCATACGAATACCGCAAGGTGGTAGCCGGAGAGAAGAAAAACCGCACCGGCGCCCGCCTTTCCGATGTTCTGGCCGAAGAGCAATGGGACTATATCAGTCTCCAGCAGGCCAGCGGCAAATCAGGAAAATATGAGACCTACTCCACCCTGCCCCAAATTATCAGCACTATATCTGCCAAAGTACCCGATGCCACTCTTATATGGCACCAGACCTGGGCTTATGCGTCAAGCTCAAATCATGAGAGCTTCCCCTCGTATAACAGCGACCAGATGACCATGTACAATGCCATAGTATCGTCAGCAAGCAGGGCTATGGCAGACAACAAGGAGCTTAAAATAATCGTACCTTCGGGTACAGCCATACAGAATGCGCGCACAGCATACGTGGGCGATATATATAACCGCGACGGATATCACCTCGAGGTGACTTATGGCCGATACACAGCCGCATGCACGTGGTTTGAGTCCTTGTTTGGAATAGATGTCACCGGCACCGCCTACAAACCGTCGACAGTAAGCGACGAAATGGCCGCCATTGCACGCCTGGCCGCACACCGTGCCGTTGTCAATCCTCATCAGGTAACGGAACTTACCGAGTATGCGTCGCCGGCAGTGAAAGACGGAGACCTCACAGCTCCTGTCTATGTCGATTTCGGGCCGAACTCCATATCGGGCAGTCCCTGGAACAATGTCACTACCTTCGAGCCTTCAACCAACCGCGTGTGGCTTAAAGATACCGACGGCAACTTTGTAAAGACAAGTATAGAGATAGCCGGCGGTTTTACCGGAAGTTATCTCGGTGTGAGCGGTGAAGACAAATATACATCTATCACGGCGGCCGGCGTAGAATTCCCCGTGACAGCGTGGAAAGACGGTCTCATAGTATCGGGCACCAAAGGCACGGGCAATACTCCTGCAGCCCGCCTCACTATAACATCGCTCAACGCGTCAGGCAAATATGACATCACGCTTATGGCTGTGCGCTTCAATGGCAGCCACGATGCGCGAATAACATCCTACAAGCTGATTGGAAAAACAGAATCGGAGGAAAAACAGATTAAACCCGGTCTTAAAATAGCTTCGTCGGGTAGCGGTGTATATCCTTCGTTCGACAAAGTTCCTTTTGAAGAATTTGCGGTGACTTACCATGCGGTAGAACCTGCAGCCGACGGCACTATCACTATCGAAGTGACGGGAATAGATACAGGTACGGCTGCCGACGGGCTACTGAACGCCCTGGTAATACGTAAGTCATGAAAATAATTCTCCCACGATATTGAAACAAGCCCCCGGAAGCCTTTGCGGACTTTCGGGGGCTTGCTATATAAGAGCCTGTAAGTAAGTCATGAAAATTAGTTTTATCGGACAGCAATATATCAAAATCATTGGTAAGAAGCGAGATGAGTTTCGGTTTCTTGCCTTTCTTGATGTCTACGTATGTGATGTAAGCAGATGCGTATAGCCATCGAAGCTCTTGACATACTTCTCTCCGCCGTGTTTTCGGCTAATTTCAACAATCTTTTCACGGTCGAGTGATTTTATTAGCTGACCATATATCGGCTGTCCGAAGAAATTACTACTTTTGCTCATGGTTATTATTAAGTTTATGGTTATTTTGTCTCAAAAATTTTTAGCGGATAGTAATAACATTTAATTCAAAAGACCGTTAATAAGCTGATAATTTACAGAAGCATTGATTTATGGACACCAAAATGTCATTCAAGAACTGGCTCCCATTGTTAGGA
>JAAVFI010000078.1 GCA_014800815.1 Bacteroidales bacterium
AGCCCGCAAAACTTCCATGGCCCGTCGTGCATAGGAATTTTAGGAGTAAACCACACAGTCCATTTTCGACCGTGATAATCAGTAGTAGCCATGATGCACTGATAGTCAAGTATTGTTTTAGTGCTATCCTCTACTATATTCCATTCAATTTCAGAGAATGGCTCATCGTAATATCCATATTCACCCATTCCGGCTTGATCGTAGGTGGTAGAAATGGATTTAGCATAATCTTTAAGAACATACAACCGTGAGTGATAAACCACAGCGTCCAACACTCTTTTATCTCGACTTTGAACATATGCCTTAGCTGCAGCATCAAAAATCTGCTTTTCCTTTGCTTGCCCCGATGGTGTGGAAAGCAACGAATCCCTATACTCTGTGCTTGGACAATAAAATTTGCTTTGCTCCTGATTGGCAAGTAGGATAAATGGTGTATTTTTCTCAACCACACCGTCATTGCGCAGAAACTTATTGTAATAATTATATCCCACCTTTATTTTGGCACGCGGATATTCCTGTTCCTTCTTCGCGTTAGCTCCGAGAGCGACGCAAAGAAGAACTAATATTGTGATAAATCTGAGGGCTTTCATTGTTGAATTAGATTAGAATATGCAAAGTTCGTCATTTTTTACGATGTTGGTCTCAACAAATGTTGAGACCGGCAGAACATGATTAAGATTTTGTTAATCTGCTCCACGGCTCTTTCATTTAAGATTGGCACGTATATTCAAAGATTGTGCTATTTTATAGAGGGAAATGTGTAGACATTAGATAAGGTTAATTATTTGATTATAAGCAAAATAAATGCCATGAACTTTGGTTAAGTGGAGAATAATTCGTAGCTTAAAAGGTGAAAATCAAACAGTTATGAATAGAACAAGACCACTTAACCAAGTCCGTTCGATTGAGGATGCGATTCTCAATCACAGTACAAATGTACAAAATAAATCCATACAAAAAGGGAGTATACTTGATCATCTGATGTATTTTGCCGCATCAGTTCCGGCATTTCCGCAACCTCGATACTGTTCAAAGAATTGTCTGTTCTATATTTTCCGCATGGAGAAGACGGCGCAAAAAGAAAGCCGATAAGAAAAAAGGCATAGCAGAACTGATGAGATATATCTTTCAGGAGTTTTCTAAGAGGGGAGTCCACGTCCGAAATTGCTTTATATGCAAGTTTAGTAAGCAAGATTATTATGGAGATAGACTCTGTGCTGTATAAAATACAATTTACCTCGCAAGCCTTCTCCTTATTATGGGAAGTCTTGTCCGTATTTCAGAGAGGATAAAGAAACAGGAGAGAATGCTTTACAACTACAGGAATTTCCCTCAACATATAAGTCTTATTTTCATATCTGTAAGGAAATTCTCTGAGTCTGAATCTTCGTGTTAGAACGCATTAATTGAATTTGTGGGAGATTTTGTGTGGTGTAGAGTAATTATTCTGCACGCATTATTTAACATAATTCCTATTATGTAACAGAAGGGATCAGGAGTTGATTTGGGTAAAATCTGGCCCCGGCTTGGGTAAGTCGGGGCCTATATTGTGGGTATCCGAATGGTGATGCCGGATATGTTATGCCAGAATTTGAGAACGGTCTGAAGTCATACGTGGGCCGCGCTCTCTTTACGAAATCCGTGGTTCGCTGTTGGCAAAGCTACGAATATTGAATTTTCGTGAATTGTCGGTCGGAGATTTGGGAGGCGGCGGAACTGATGTTAGATGCGCGGGTACAAGTCTCAAGGGCCGACCGAGTCAGTCGGCCGGATTGAAGGTTTCGAAACTGTTGTCGGAATACAGAACGATGATCGATGTGATTTTTTTGCCGACGGCGTCAGAAGATTGTTTGTGTACGTCGGATTTCGGGCTATCGCATATAACAGATGCTCTCCAGACCGGGTCGGGCTTGTTTTCAGTGCCTGAATTTCCGGATGAAGGTGTTTCGATGCAACGATTTATGACGTCGGCTACCGTGTTAAATGGTTGAGCAGGTGTTTCTTGGGACGCGGAATATGGTTGAGAAGGCGCATTTTGAGGCTCTGAGATTTCAAAATTTGAATCGTTACGCATACTTCCTCGGCCAAAAAGCAACCACACGATGTCAAGTTCGGGAAAAGCCTCGTCGAGTTTTGACAGAATCTGATTGTTGATAGATTTGTTGCGCCCGTGCAGCATCTGCGACAGAGACGGGCGCGGAATCATAGCTTTATCGGCAAATTGTGTCGGGCTGAGGCCCGTAGAAGCGATAAATTGCTTAAGACGCTGAATAATAGGGTTTTCGTCAAGTTCCGGCATGTGAGATTGTTTTGTAAATTATTAGAGTGCAAATTTAAACATTAATATTTAATTATGCAAATCTGTTAATTTACGAATTGCAACGCTGGTTTAAGATTGCAACATGAAATAACATTTAGTTTTGCAAACTACATATCCAACTATCAGTTACCCATATTGTTAGAATTCTGAACGTGAATAGCCTTATTTAAAGTTGTGCTTCTAAACAAATCATGTAACTACCTATACACAAAGATGCCTGTAAAATCTACTTTAGATAGTTTACAGGTGGCGCGGAGATTCGTCAAAATCTGCATCACAACTTTATATAGTAGTCGTAACGCGTTGGGCTGCAATTGTATGTATTAATTCCTAATTAATGTAAATGGTGTTTTTCTCCCCTCTTTCTATGATTGTAAAACCCGTTTCAAATCCTTTATTTACAGGTTTCATAGCAATGATTTTGGTTTACATTATTTAAATCCTATTTAGAATACCGAGTGTTGCAAAGTAAATAATGTATGCAATTCGTAATTTAAATACTCAAATTTCGGATTTCAAACAGTAAAATCAGTGCAAACTCAACTCTACCCCTTCAAAATTTAGAAAAATCACGTAGGGTGATAAGTGAATTTACAAATACAACAATCTCAGAGCGCCAAAAGTTGGAAAAATTTGCAATTATTTTCTGATTTTACGCGAGTTAACGCAGAAACACAGCACTCTCCTACTCTACCCAATCCGGAGAAAACAGCGTAAAATAAGCGCTGCAGCGTGCTTTTTGGATACAATCGGCGGACACACATACTCACTTCCGAAAAAAAATAGTAATTTTGTACTTAAATTATGACAAGCCAAAAAGAAATACTTGTAACAGGAAGTGACGGCCAGCTCGGACGGGAACTGCAACGCATACTTGGCGACGAGGCCGTGTATGCCAACAGGAATATCCTCGACATAACCGATGCGAAGGCCGTGGAAGAATTCCTCGAACAAGGCAACTTCAAATACGTGATAAACTGCGCCGCCTATACAGCGGTAGACAAGGCTGAGGATGAAAAATCTGCGTGCGTGGCCGTGAACGTTGACGGAATTCGAAATCTCGCGGCACATGCCGAGCGCCTCGGCTTTCACCTTATACATATATCTACCGACTACGTTTTCTCCGGCAATACTTATAAACCCTATACAGAAAGCGACCGCCCCGAGCCGCAGACAGTGTACGGAGCCGCCAAGCGCAAAGGTGAGACCGCGCTTCTCGGACTTGCTCCCGACAGCATGGTGATACGTACCGGTTGGCTCTACTCCTCATTCGGTAAAAATTTCGTAAAGACCATACTCGCGAAGCTCAAAGAGAACAAACCGCTGAGAGTGGTCGACGATCAGATAGGAACACCCACCAATGCCGCCGATCTTGCAGAATTTATAGCTACAAAAGCAGTACGAGGACACTGGACTGCCGGCATCTACAACTTCTCCTCAGAAGGCATAGCCTCATGGTATGACTTCGCAAAAGCTATTGCCGATGAAGCCGGTTATGGCGCCTGCTCTATCACTCCCGTGAATAGTTCCGAGTACCCGACAGCCGCCACCCGCCCTCACTTCTCAGTGCTTGACAAAACAAAAATCAAAGCAACATTCGGTATCACTCTGCCGTACTGGAGAGACTCCCTCAGGCGATGCCTGAAAAATATGGAGGGCTGAATTTACAAGACTTACTTATAAACCAATTAACACGACTTACTTCGTACAAATACATATACCCATGGCCAATCTAACCGACGAAATACAAAGGCGACGTACCTTCGCCATTATCTCACACCCTGACGCCGGTAAAACGACACTTACCGAAAAACTCCTTCTTTTCGGTGGTGCAATACATATAGCTGGTGCTGTAAAATCGAATAAAATCAAGAAAACCGCGACCAGCGACTGGATGGAAATCGAGAAACAGCGCGGTATCTCCGTTGCTACGTCCGTTATGGGCTTCAACTACGGCGATTATAAAATCAACATCCTTGACACCCCCGGTCACCAGGACTTCGCAGAAGACACCTACCGCACCCTTACAGCCGTTGACTCCGTAATCATCGTAGTCGACGTAGCCAAAGGCGTGGAGACCCAGACCCGCAAGCTCATGGAAGTGTGCCGCATGCGCAATACTCCCGTGATAATCTTCGTAAACAAACTCGACCGCGAAGGACGCGACCCCTTCGAGATTCTTGACGAACTTGAAGCCGAACTCAAAATCAACGTGCGTCCGCTCTCGTGGCCTATCAATATCGGCGCCAAATTCAAAGGCGTGTACAACATCTACGAGAAATCGCTCGACCTCTTTACACCCGACAAACAGAGAGCCACAGAGCGCGTCGAGATAGACTCCGTAGACGATCCCCGTATTGACGAAGCCGTAGGCGAAAAAGATGCAGCACAGTTGCGCGAAGACCTCGAACTCATCGAAGGCGTATATCCCGAATTCGACGAGAAAGAATATCTCGAAGGAAAAGTCGCTCCCGTATTCTTCGGATCTGCTCTCAATACATTCGGCGTAAAAGAGCTCCTCGACTGCTTCGTGAAGATTGCCCCCTCGCCTCGCCCCACTGCCGCCATAGAGCGCACCGTAAACCCCGAAGAAGACGGATTCTCGGGCTTCGTATTCAAGATTCATGCCAATATGGACCCCAACCACCGCAGCTGTATAGCCTTCGTGAAAGTCTGCTCTGGCCGCTTCGAACGCAATGCTCCCTACAAACATATCCGTTCGGGAAAGACCCTGCGCTTCGCCGCCCCTACGGCATTTATGGCACAGAAGAAAAACATCGTGGACGAAGCATTCCCCGGAGATATCGTAGGTATCCCCGACAACGGTACTTTCAAAATCGGCGATACCCTGACACAAGGCGAAGACCTGCACTATAAAGGTCTGCCCAGCTTCTCGCCCGAGATGTTTATGTACATAGAGAATGCCGACCCCATGAAAGCCAAGCAGCTCGACAAGGGCGTACAGCAGTTGATGGACGAAGGCGTAGCCCAGCTCTTCACACACCAGTTCAACGGCCGCAAGATTATAGGCACAGTAGGACAACTTCAGTTTGAAGTAATACAATACCGCCTCCTCCACGAATACGGTGCCCAGTGCCGTTGGGAGCCCATGTCGATGTACAAGGCATGCTGGATAGAAAGCGACGATCCTGCAGCACTCGAAGCATTCAAGAAGCGCAAGCACCAGTTTATGGCCGTAGACCGTGAGGGACGCGACGTATTCATGGCCGACTCATCGTTTGTACTGACCATGGCTCAGAACGATTTTCCGAAAATACGCTTCCACTTCTCAAGCGAATTTTAATACGTAAGTTATGAAAAGCGTGAAGAGGATAAAGGACACCCTGGGCAAATTCTCATTCCGAACAGGCGTGATAGTGCTGGCTCTGTGTATACCGTTCTATATCCTCTCCTTCGCTCAAATGGCGCTTCCGATCTCAGCAGCGGCCAAAGGGACACTCTGGGTGATATTCTTCGGACTTGCAAAGACCACGCAGTACGGTGGTCTTACAATACTCGGGGCCGAAGGTCTCAAGCGTTTGAAAGAGTATAAAAACAGAACTTTAAATCAAAAATAGCATAAACGAAAAATGACATTGCGGACCGATGTCATTTTTCGTTTATATCAATCATTGAATATCACACCGTGATATTCGAGCCGTCGTTTGGTAGCTGCTGCGAAAGAATCTGCCGCAAGCGTAAATCCCGCATTGCGAAGCCGGGCCTCCCGCTGCCTTATCTGTAGTATAGCACCCTCGCGACTGAAATTGTCGGGCAAGGTCATGGCCGCGTCCACATCCTTCTCAGCCTCAGCCATAGCTTTTTCGATTTCCTGCGGCGTACTGTCGGGAATCTCCTTGTTTTCAGGCAAGAAAATCCAAAGCAGGACGGCGGCTAAAGCTGCGAACAGAAGCGTGCGGAGAATCTTAGCGCCTACAGAAGAACCATGGCGAGTTCGGCGCACGCCTCGGCGTCGTCGAGCGCGTTGTGGTGATTTTTTAGTGTTATTCCGAAGAACCGGCATAGTGAGTCAAGTGATTTAGAAGGACATACTGCGCGAGGTATGGTGCGACGGGCAGCAGATAATGTACATAAGAAAGGCAATTCGGGCGGTTCGAGCCCATAGATGCGGCATGCCGCGCGGATGCAGGAAGCGTCGAATGAGGCGTTATGAGCCACCAGACGGTATCCATCAAGCCAGTCGCCCCATTCAGACCATACAGTGCCGAAAGACGGTGCATTGTAGGTATCGTCGTCGGTGAGTCCGTGCACCTGCGTACAGAAATAAGCATAGTAATCAGGTTCGGGACGGACGAGAGAATACCGGCGGTCGACGATAACGCCGTCCGATACCTTTACAGCCCCGATAGCACAGATACTCGAGCGCTCGCCGTTGGCTGTCTCAACGTCTATGGCTATGAAATCATTCATGAGGAGTAATGGCGTCGCGCACCTGTTCCATGAGCCAGCGCGGAGTAGACGTCGCACCACAGATGCCTATGGTACGGGCACCGTTCAACCATTCGGGATTTATCTCCGTTTCGTTGGCAATCAGGTAAGTACGCGGATTCACTTCTCGGCAGTGATTGTAGAGAATCTTTCCGTTGCTGCTCTTGGAGCCCGCAACGAAAAGCACCACATCCTTGGATGCCGCAAAACTGCGGAGATGCCCCGCACGGTTGGCCACCTGACGGCATATAGTATCGGAATATTTGAAAGATACATCCTGCGAAAGACGGCTTTTAATCTCCTGAGTGAGAATTCCGAAACCTTCGAGCGACTTCGTAGTCTGACTGTAGAACGACACCGGGCGTGAGAAATCAATCTTCGACAGTTCGGAAGCATCTTCTACCACGATAGCCGTTCCCTCTGTCTGTCCGACGAGGCCATTGACCTCAGCGTGTCCCTTCTTGCCATAAATGATAATCTGCGACTCCTCCGCCGAATCATAGTCGGCCTTGATGCGCTGCTGAAGTTTGAGGACTACCGGGCAGGTAGCATCTATAATCTCAATGTTATTTCGTGCCGCAATACGGTAAGTTTCAGGTGGTTCGCCATGTGCGCGCAGAAGCACCTTAACATCGTGCAGACCCTCCAGGTCGGCATGAGTTATGGTGATAAGGCCCTTTGCGCGGAGGCGCTCCACCTCATCGGAATTATGAACGATGTCGCCGAGACAGTAAAGAAGACCGCCACGACTCAGTTCTTCCTCCGCCTTGCGTATGGCAGTGACCACACCAAAGCAGAACCCCGATTCGCTATCTATCTCAATATCAGCCATTATCGCGATACAGCTTCGTTGAAACGCGCAAGGAGCCAAGCGTCCTGCTCCTCGACTGTCATAGTAGAATTGTCGAGCGCGACAGCATCGTCGGCACGGCGGAGAGGACTTTCCTCGCGGGTAGTGTCGATGTGGTCGCGGTGAACAACGTTCGCCAGAACTTCCTCATAACTAACTGCCGAACCCTTTTCGAGCAGTTCCTTGAAACGACGCTGAGCACGTGTTTCAGCAGAAGCGTCCACAAAGATTTTCAGTTCGGCATCCGGAAAAACCACCGTACCGATGTCGCGGCCGTCCATAACGATGCCTCGTTCGGTGCCCAGAGCCTGCTGCATGGCAACGAGAGCGTGACGCACCTCTGGGATAGCGGCTATGGGCGACACAGCGTTAGAAACACGCAGACGACGGATTTCCGTCTCCACATCCACGCCGTTGAGCAGAGTGTGCTGAGTGCCGTCGGGCTGCACCGCAAAATCAATCTTAACAGAAGGGAGAGCATTGACAACAGCTTCAACATCGGGAAGACCGTCTGCTCCGATAAAATCATGGTCGAGAGCGTAAAGAGTTACCGCACGATACATCGCGCCGGAATCGATATAGCGATATCCGACAGTTGCCGCAAGTTTGCGGGCCATAGTACTTTTGCCTGACGAAGAGTAGCCGTCAACAGCGATAATTATGGGTTTGGCTGAATTCTGCACGATTATTAATAAAAAAGGTCGTTGAAGTTATAAGATAGATTGAACATGAGGGTAGTAGCCCCCGTGTGTGGTTGGGCAAAAGCGAGTCCGATTCCGAAATTGCTTACCTTGAGGCCTGCTCCGAGAGAGAAGCCTGATAAGAAACTGCGCGAGTAAGTACTCATATCGGTTCGCGTTTTGTAGTTGTAACCCATAGAAATATAGTAATTCGGGCTTGATATAAGGTCTACACCGAATACCAGATGCCTGAAAAGATTCGACATAAACGTGTCTTTGACAGTCGGTTCCTCGTCAGAACTGCCATCGCCCGTCTCAGTAAACGGAAGGTGCCACTTGGTGAGATTCCATGCCGTTACCGAAAATCTCAGCGGGAAAGAGCCGAAAGACTGCGACCAGCCAAGACGGATATCGAACGGTAGGCGGTCGTAAGACTCGTTGAAGCGTTTGAGCTGACCGCCCGCATTCGATATCGTTGCAGAGAGCGAGAGGTCGCGATCGGGGTCGTAGTAATTGATACCAAGGTCGGCAGCAAGAGCAAAAGCCGTATATTCGGCATAAGAACTATAGAGCATATTGAGGGCTATACCACCGCGGAGGTAGCCCGAGATATCGTGGGAGAAAGTACCTCCGAAAGCAACATCCTTGGGCGAGAAAGTACCTATGACCGTACCGTCGGGGAGTGCCTCCTTCATTGAGCCATAACCGAAATAACGGATAGAAGCGGCCCATGCGCCTCTGTCGCCTGCCGAATGCGCATATCGTACTCCCGCAAAATTGGAGCCGCCGATATAGTGCATATAGTTCAGGCCTGCCATATTGCTCATTTCCGGGCCGAGAAGCGCCGGGTTCTGGTCGAAGACACTGATATCGTCGTCAACCAGAGAGATGTTTACTCCGCCAAGTCCGTAGATTCGGGCCGACGAAGTAACATTAAGGAAATTATATGCAGAACTACCCTCCTGTGCCGACATAGAAAGTCCTGCGCAGGAGCAAAGCAGTAATAATCCAAGTGTGTGTCTAAGTCTCATCAATAAAAATATCGGGAGCTTTGCTTGTGCAAAGATACGCCTTTTTATTGTATAACGCAAAAGGGGCATGGACTATTGCAGGCAGCCCGGTGAAAAAAATTTCGCGAGTGATGTCACATTTAGTAATTTTGTTGCGTCATATTATCGAGACGCCTCAAAAGGAAACATAAAAAACTAACGATAAACAAACTCTGAATTATGAACTTTCTTGGAGATTTATTACCGATTTTTATATGTGTGATACTCCCTATCGCCATAGTCCTGATAGTGACCTGGGGAAAGATAAACGCAGATAACAAGCGCTCGTCGGTGCTCATCAAAGCAATCGAATCGGGTCGCGACATAGATACCGACAAAGTAGCCCAACTCTTGGCCAAACCAAAGTTCGAGCGCGAAGATGGGGAAATAAGAAGCTTGCGCCGCGGGCTCCTGTACACAATCATCGGTGCCGGCCTCGCTCTCTTCGTGATATTCATGGCATTTAACGGAGAAGTCCCGGGGGACGGCGACACGCCCACGTTCTCCGCTATCGGTTCGCTCGTATGTATTGCTGTAGGCATCAGCAATTTAGTAGTCTACAGCAAGACACGTAAATAAGAATCCGGCATGACCCGAGAGCAATACATCGCTTCGGTAGAGGGTTGTCAGAGGGCGCTCAGGCGGTTTCTGACAGCTCTTTGCTGTGGAGACAGTTTCTTGGCCGACGATATCGCTCAGGAAGCCTTTGTCAAGGCTTACATCCATATTGATTCTCTTGAAGATGCCACGAAGTTCAGACCGTGGATATTCAGAATAGCTTACAACGTGTATATCAGTAATAAGAGATTGCAGAAGCCCACGACCGATATAGAAGAGACCTACCACATTGCCGGGAAGGACGAATCCGACGATGCCTTCAGATATCAGCAGCTCTACATGGCTATGGACAAACTCGCAGAGAAAGAGCGTACGGCCGTGCTCCTTTTTTATCTCGAGAATTATTCTGTAAAAGAGATTGCCGAAATAGCAGAGGTTGGAGAGGACGCCATACGCCAACGTCTGTCGCGAGGCCGGCAGCATCTTCGCGAAATACTAACACTAAGAAAAAATGAATACTGACGATAAGCACGATAATCTTGCGGAACTTTTCCGCAACTTTGACCCCGAACTGCATTCGGACCACAGTTTCATGCATGATGTACAGCAACGTATCGAAGGCGTTGATATGGTGCGCAAAGAATGTGCGAAGACCCGACACGCTACGCGATATGCCGTTGTGGCGGGAATCATAGCGGGATTTATAGCCGGAGTGATAGCAACACTCACCTACCCTCACCTTACAGCGATAGCCACAGGAATCAGCGATACGGCCGTACAATCGTATGAAACATGGACGAATACAGCCGCACAGATTCTGTCTGTAGCATTCTCAATAGGGTCGGCCTTGGGAGGCTATAACCTTGCGTTAAAACTCTTTCCGACAAAAGGGTAATCAACTGTCCGCCTCCGGATTTTCCTCCCTTTCACGCCTGCGGCGTTCCTCCTCGAAGAGCTTCTTCATGGTAGGATTGCCGCGGGTAAGTTTTTTAATAGTGAAATCGTTCTCCACCTTGTCGCCTGCTCGGACGAGTTTCTGCTCCGATGCATCGAAGAGAGCCTTTACCTTGCGGAGCTGCTCAATCTGCTTCTCAAGAGAAGCTATTACCTTGTCGATATTTTCGATAGCGTCGTCGTGCTTGGCAACATGCTGCTCTATAAGGCGCGAGAAATCCGCCACAAAATTATCGCGGCGAGTCTCAAAATTAGTCACGTCTATGCTCTGTGCCCGTGCCGTCTCCAGTTCTTTGTGCAGTTCGGCAATCTCAGCCTGATTCTTTTTCGCAGACTGAGTGAGGATAGTGATGAGCGTCATGAACAGGTGAGGACGCACAACATACATCTTCGGGTAGCGATGCGACACACTCACGATGCCGGCATTGTATAGTTCGCTGTCACGCTCAAGCATGGATACGAGTACGGCATATTCACAACCCTTCTCACGGCGGTCGCGGTCAAGTTTGTCGAGGAAGTCGGCATTGCGGTGCTTGGTGGCAGTGGCGTCGGCCTCATTCTTCATTTCAAACATTATGGAGATGTACTCGCGACCGTCGATGTAATCGCGGAAGATGAAGTCGCCCTTGCTGCCCGAACGCGCATCGTTGTCCTTTGCGAAGTAAGCGTTGGGGAACATACCCATGCTTTGCGACTGAGCGAACATCGTGCTGCAATGAATTTCGAGCGTCTCGCCGAGCATCTTCGTAGAAAGGCGAGCCTTGAAGTCCTTGTGGTATTCGATCTCCCTGTCCTTCTCATTGATAGCTATGGCGTGACGCTCCTTCAGAGCCGCGATATCAGCATCAGCCTTACGCTTTTCCGTCTCCACGACATTACGCAGACGTGCCATTTCAATCTCAGCATCACGCAGACGGTCTGCCGAGTTTGCTTTCTCCTGCAGCACAGCAGCCTTGAGTCTGTCGTCAGCGGCATGTTCGGCAGCCGACAGCCGTGCAATCTCAGCATCCTTGCCGGCGAGAGCTACGCGCAATTTCTGTTCGGCAGTGAGACGGGCAGCTTCGGCCTCGGCATTTACACGCGAGCGTATCTCTTCCGACCGTCTGCGAAGTTCATCTTCGAAGGCGGCATCACGTACCTGGGCGGCGATAGTATCGAAAGCCTCTTTGTCTACCTTGAAAACATTGCCGCAGTGAGGGCATTTTAGTTCTTTCATAATACCTGTTCTTTTTGCAAAGGTACGACTTTTTCGTTATTTTTGCAGAGTTTTTATGATACAGCATACGATGAATCCCAAGGATATCAAAATAGAAGAATACAATTATCCCCTCCCCGACTCCAGAATAGCCTTGCACCCTCTCGCCGAGCGCGACAGATGCAAACTGCTGGTTTACTCGCAGGAAGGCGGAATTTCCGACAGCCGTTTCGACGCTCTTACCGAGCTGCTCCCCGAGGGTGCACTGTTGGTATACAACAATACTCGCGTGATCAATGCCCGCCTGCGGTTCAGCAAATCGACAGGTGCGGCAATAGAAATATTCTGTCTCGAGCCGCATACTCCAGCTGATTACGAACAGGCATTCGCAAGTCGTGAAAAATGCTCGTGGCAGTGCCTTGTGGGAAATTCAAAAAAATGGAAAGAAGGCGACCTGCAGATGACAGTCGTAACAGCATCGGGCATTACCACTCTCAAAGCCCGACGTCTGCCCGTGCCTCAGGCTGCCGACCGCTCGCAGACCATTGAATTTGAATGGGATAATGCAAACGTGCCTTTCTCCGACATCATCTCCGCAGTGGGTGAAATACCCATTCCTCCGTATCTCAACAGAAAGTCGGAGGCGAGCGACAGCGAAGATTATCAGACCGTTTACAGTCATATCGACGGTTCGGTGGCAGCTCCGACAGCCGGCCTGCACTTCACCCCTGCATTGCTCGACGCCATAGATAAAAAAGGCATTAAGAGAAGAGAGGTGACACTGCATGTAGGTGCGGGTACATTCCGGCCCGTGAAGTCGGAGCGCATCGGCGACCACGACATGCACAGCGAGTGGATAGCCGTAGACAGCTCCCTGATAGAAGAACTTGCACAGGAGGCCGGCAAGCGACCGATAGTTGCTGTCGGCACCACCTCGGTGCGCACTCTTGAAAGTCTCTATCACGCCGGCTGCCTTATAGCCGCCGGAAAATGGGAGGGAGAAGTCCCGCAGTGGGCACCCTACTCCGACGAATGCGAGTTTCTGCCTGTCGGAGAAGCGCTTAAGGTGTTGCATGAATACCTTGCAGCACGAGGCGAAGATACCTTTGTGGCCCGCACGCGCATAATCATCGCCCCTGGATACACCTATAGAGTTGTGGATGCGATGATTACCAACTTCCACCAGCCCCAGTCCACGCTTCTCCTCCTCGTTTCGGCATTTATAGGAGACACCTGGCGTGAGATTTACAATCATGCTCTCGATGCCGACTACCGTTTTTTAAGTTATGGCGACGCCTGCCTCTTTTTCAGAAAAAAGTAAAATATGAAAGCCTTTAAAATATTAGCCGCAGCCCTCATTGCTACCTCTGCTTTCCGAGCTGATGCCTGCACTTCGATGATAGTTTCGGCCAAAGCATCGGCCGACGGTCGTCCCATTCTGTGGAAGCACCGCGATACATCGGCTAAGGATAATTTCCTGTATCGTGTGGAGAAGCCGGGAAAGATAGGATATGTAGGATTGTTCAACGGATCGGACTCCCTGCGTACCGATGAGGCGTGGATGGGTATGAACGATGCGGGATTTGCCATAATGAACACCGTGGCTTACAATCTGCCGGCTAATTCGCCCGACTACATTGACCGCGAGGGCTTTGTAATGGCTCAGGCTCTCGAAGAATGCAAGACGGTAGACGACTTCGAGGCACTTCTCGAGCGACTTCCCAAACCGCTTGGAGTTATGACTAACTTCGGCGTTATGGATGCGTCGGGCAACGGTGCTTACTTCGAGACAGACGACTATACCTTTGAGCGATACAATCTTTCGGATGCCGATAACGGTGTGCTGATTCGTACCAACTATGCCTACGGGGGTACGCCCGACGAAGGTATGGGTTATATCAGACATCAGAACGTTCAAGACCTGCTCGCACACCAGATCGAGACAGGCAGTATCACACCCGCATCGCTCACAGAGACACTCAGCCGAACATTCTACAACTCCGTGACATGTTTCGATGCTGCGCAGAGTAGCGAGAAATGGGCTATTGACCAGGATTTTATACCCCGACACTCCTCTACCTCATCCATAGCTATAGAGGGCTTGAAACCGGGTGAAGATGCCTCGGCTATGGTGATGTGGGCAAACATAGCTTATCCGCCCTGCAGCCATGTTGTGGCAGTGACCCTCGACAGCATTCCTGCTGACGCTCTGCCTATCGCAGCCGACTATGCACATGCCCGACTCTCGTTGGACGCCATGGAGAGAATGAAACAAGTGTTCCCCATAACAAGAGGCAACGGCGAGAAATACATAGACCTCGACGCCGTACGTGCAATCAGCGATGAGCAGTCGGGCATTTCTCTCGAGGAGTATGCACGCAAGGCCGCGTCGCGATAAAATTTGCAGGATTAAGCAGAAAAACGTATATTTGTGGATATTTTTAATATTGAGGTTGTACTTCGTATTTTATTAATCCCAAATACCTACAAATGGAATATATTATTGACGAAAGCTATGATTTCCCGGTGCTACCGGGGTCTGCTGACGCAGATAATTTTTTGTTACAGATTGCTTCTTCCGACGGCTCTGATTTCGTAGAACTACCCAAACTGCCCTTCCAGAAAAGAAAGAACTACCCACTGCCGCCAAAACTGCTTTGCAGAGTCAAAGGTTTTGATAATTATGGCCGACCTGTGCTTGCTCACATGATTGCGCCCTATGTCAATGAGCTTTATGCGCGGACTTTCGAACGTGGAGAGACTTTTGAATGTGAAGTGACGGGAGTGCCCGACAAACCCGGGGAAGACCCTTATATAGTAAGGGACAACAACGGTATCTTTTTCCGCATGGCCGACAGCGAGAGGATGCTGTCGAAAGGTCAGAAGATAAGGTGTAAGTTCACACGAATGACCCCGAGATTTTTCCAGCTCAAAAGGGTCGATGAAGGTTCCAAACTGCCTTTCTATGCACCGTCGGCAATTTTTGATGCCATTGGACTGAAAAGTCATGCCCGCGAATTTGTGAGCGGTATGATAGACAGGTGGCCTGAGATGAGTGTGGTTCGTGAAGAAATTACCGCACAGAATCCTCTTTGGCCGATGACGCTCCACCATACGGTGATGCGCCTGCTGCCCGACTGGTTGAGCAAGGCACGCCTTGTACGCAACCGCAAGGCTCTCCGACGATTGATAGAGGTGCTTCGCGACGGTGTGCTGTATCTCCTCGAAGGTTCGGGCTTCCTGAATGCCGTGCCCAATGAAAACCGCCGAGCCCTCCGTCAGCAGCTGACAGAAATGGCTGAGAGCGTAGAGCCTTATCGCCAGACATTCGAACTCATCACCCACAAGCGCCACAACGCCTTTATCGAGAGTCTGCTTGACAAACTGCAGAAGTCGGGCTACCTCTACCACCCCGCCGAGCAGTTTGCAGTACTTATGATTATCTTCCGCCTCTATCCCGAGACGGTGGGTAACTATCTGAACCGAATATTCGAAAGCATCTTTGGCCGTGACCTTGACAACTGGCGCAGAGAACCCTTCCGCAGCGCCTTTGTGGAGCAGTTCGAGATATACGTGCGCCAGTCGCGCGACGAAATCGAGGCACTTCCTCTTGCCGAAAGCAGAGAGCAGAAGTCGCGCCTTGAAGCTATCATCACAGCTATCGCCCTGCGTCTTATCCTCTCTGACCGTCAGGACGATAACCTCGATTTAATCAACAGAAGCGAGTCGCTGTTCTACAAATATATCTCTATACTCCGTCCGCTTAATACAGAGGCGTTGCTCACCAAATCATTCCTTGCGCTCCTCGGTGCCGATGTGTCGTCGCGCCTGAGCTACGAGCAGTTGAAAGAGCCTATGATGATGATGACCCACGCTACAGTATTGCCGGCAGGGGATATCATGACACGTATAACCTCCACCCACCGTTATACAGGAAATGATGTGGACGTATCTATCTCGTCGGGCGGCATACGTCTGTCGCTGAGCAAACGCAGAGATATGACCGAGGAGGTGATACCCTCAGGCCTCATGCCATGGTTGTCGCCGCAGATAGTGTTGAACGGCATCCCCAAACTTTCGGGAAGCCGTCTGAATAAGATATCGGAGCACAATCAGTGGTGGCACAATATCGAGACGGGCCTTTTCGACTATGTTAAACCTGTCGAAACCGCGGAGGCGCAGACTCCAATACCCGTACGCAAAGCAGAGAAACAGGATGAGGTATATATAGTAATCGACAGTGTGGAAGATGCTTATACAAACAATCCTACCTTTATCTGCCACATTGAAGACGACGAGTTTGAATACGGTACGGGCATACTCAAGCGCGACCAGATAATCGGATATAATCTCCGCCAACCCTACGAGAGAGCGTATAAGAATGCCGACCGTACCCAACTCGGATTCCTGGCACGCATTATAGACGTGCGCCCCGACGGTTCGTATATCTTCTCACTGCGTGAACGCGTCGACGATTTTATAGCCGAGTCTTTCAACTTCAAAGAGACTTTCACAGCTATTATAGCAGGCGTTAACGAGCGCGACTACAGCGCTATCAGTTATAATGGAATCGGGCTGTTCGTAATCCGCGACAATGAAGCCGGTGCCAATCTGTCGGTTGGCGATGTTGTAAGATGCCGACTTGAGCAAACGGGTAAGCAGGGTCAGGTGCGCGCCTTTGCCCTCGAAGTAAGCGACGACCCCGCTGATCGAATTGAGAAAGGCGAAGCGTTTGTCACCCTCATGAGGGGTATCGGCGAAGGGGTATCGGATAACGAGGACTCCGAAGATATCGACCTGCGCGAAGAAGAACTCATGCGAGATATCGACGAGATTCTCACCCCCGGTGACCTCAGAGAAATTATAGGCATAATACGTTTCAAGGCTATCGCTGAGACAGACCTTATCAAAGCGTATGATTATCTGCGCTTTGCCCGCATACTCGCATTGGTTCTCGGCGACAACAGACTTGCCGAACAGCTCGGTACGCACGCGGCACTTCTCTCGCAGCATCAGTACTATGCGACCAACTCGCGCATTGATGCCGAAGAACTCGAGTCCCTGCAGCCGGCTGCACTCCCCGACCCTCTCCTGCGCCTGATATATCACAGACTCGAAATGGTATCGTGGCTCGACAAACCCGAAAAAATGGGTGATCTGTACCGCACGGTAAACGAACCCGCCAACGAACTTGAGGGAAGTATCGCACGCCTTGTGCTGAGTTACAATATGTTGCATACGTCCGACAGCGAGACCAACGACTATATCGGCGAGATTAAGCGTGAGATTATGCACAAGCTTAATGTCAACAACGAAACACGCCGAGGCAAGTACTACGGTTCGGAATCCAAGTACCTTGAATTCAAGACTTCGATTATTTATCCTGCCGTAGCTCCCGGGGAGGAGATGCGCGAAGACCCTGAGGCACAGCAATTCCACATCATGAGCCGCGTAGCCGGTCTGCTCAATGCTAACGGCGGACGCCTCTATCTCGGTGTCAACAACGACGGCTATGAGGTGGGCCTCTGCGATGATTTCAAGTATTTCGAGCGCAAACCTGTCAAAGTCGGCAACTTCGTTTCGAAAATCCGCAATATCGACAACCTGTGTGTATTCCTTGAGAATCTTGTCAACAACGTTTTCGGTCCGAGCATCGCCCGAAAGATAGAAATTTCAGCCGACGATGAGGCCGAGAAGGGTGTTGTGCTCATTTCTGTGGCCGAGTCGCTCGACCCCGTATTCATCAACGGCCGACTGTTTGTGCGTCAGAGCGGACAGTCGACTCGTGAATATCACGGCAGCGATATCGACGATTTCGTAAAGGAACGCAAAGAGCTCAAGGCCGAAAGAGCACATCTTCTTATTACGGAAGAGCAGATTTCAGAACCTGAGAAAGAAGACTCGACGAATGTTCAACCCGTTTCGACACCGCTGGTTGCACCTTCAGAAGAAGATCTTAAGCCCGAAGCCGTCGAAGAAAATACCGAAGCAACAAATATCCTCGCAACATCGCACTGGCTACCCAATGTGTGCCACAGCTATGAAGTGGGCTTTGCCGACCCCTACGGTTATCTCTACTTCATGGATGATAACAAGCTGATATTCTCTACTGTAGACTTGTATAAAGAACCCGGAACGGATTGCAGACTTGCCCTGGTGATTCCTCACGAACGCGCCGATGAATTCCTTGTGCTCGGCTTCGACAACGAACGGGCGCTCAAAGTCAATCTGCAGGAGATTTACTCCAAGGGAGAGAATATGGAGCTGGATATCAATGGCGAGTACAAACTGATGTTTGCAGCTATCGTCGGAAAAGACGATATGCTCGTGTGCATCGGTACGGATAGCGGCGGAAACCTCTGGAAACGAGCCAATAGAGTATCGGGTATCGAATTGGGGCACCTTACATCCACACCTCGCCGACTCCACGACGCACCCATTCACCACACCTTCGGCTATGAGGTGGCAGCTCCTTCGGCGGCAGAACGTCTCGCTGACTGTCTGGCCGACAAACTGCCTTCCAAGCGATTCGGTGTCACGCTCAGAGTAAAAGAAGGTTCGAGCGCCCTGCAATTCAAAATTGATGAACTGACTAAAGATTGTCAAAATGGCTGAAAAACATCCTCTCTTTTCGATAATTACGGTGTGCTATAATGCCGCACCGACCCTCGCCCGCACTCTCGAAAGTGTAGACAGTCAGTCGTGCCGAGACTATGAGCACATCATAGTAGACGGAGCTTCGACCGACGGCAGTCAGGACCTGGTGGCAGGTATGCCTAATGAGCTGCGCCGCATAGTCTCCGAACCAGACAAAGGGCTCTACGATGCTATGAACAAGGGTGTAAGTCTGTCGAAAGGTTCTTACCTGATATTCCTTAACGCAGGCGACAAGTTCCACTCCTCCGACACCCTCGCACTCTTCGAGGAGAAGATACATGCCGAAGATATGCCCGGTATACTCTACGGCCAAACCGATATTGTGGATGAGGACGGCCGCAGAATCGGTCCGCGTCACCTTCTCGCTCCCGACAATCTTACGCTCGATTCGTTTGCCGAAGGCATGGTGGTATGTCATCAGGCCTTTGTGGCCCTCAAAAGAATAGTTGGCTTTTTCAATCTGAAATATCGCTACTCCGCTGATTACGAGTGGTGTATAAGATGTCTGCAACATTCCCGAAAGAATATCGGTTTGGGCGACACAGTAGTGATAGACTACCTGAGCGAAGGCCTTACCACCAAGCATCACAAGGCATCGCTGATCGAGCGCTTCAAAATAATGCGTTATTATTACGGTTTAATCCCCACGCTCCGTCGGCACATAGGTTTCTATGCCCGCTGGAGAAAAAGGCAAAAACAACAATGATACTATTTAATACGACATACTGCATTGACAAACCTTGTGCCGATGCATTCATAGGATATCTAAGAGACGTATATATTCCTGCTGCCGAAGAACTCGGATTCTATTCGCCCCTCATCACCGAGATGCGAGGGCCAGGAGAACCCAATGCGCTGACGGGTGCGGAGACCCGCACGTTCGCCCTGCAGCTTCGCGTGCCTTCAGAGGACGTTTTCAATAAATTTCAGACCTCGGTGCTCCCCGGCCTGTATTCCACTCTCGGCAAGCAGTTCGGAAGTTCGGTGGCACTCTTCGAGTCGGCACTTGACGTAATCCACGATCCCTCTAAGAAATGATTGAACAGAGCGTACGCAAAGCCGACCGTATTATAATAGGTATAGACCCGGGCACAAATGTCATGGGTTACGGTATTCTTGGAATCTATGGCAAGAAACCTGCCATGATTGCAATGGGGCTTATCGAGCTGAGCAAAATCGGAGACCACTACATGCGTCTCGCCCGTATCTATGAACGGGTGACGATGCTCGTCGAGCAATATTGCCCCGACGAAATGGCAATCGAGGCTCCATTCTTCGGTAAGAATGTGCAGTCGATGCTCAAACTCGGACGCGCACAGGGTGTTGCAATGGCTGCGGCTCTCTCGCGACAGGTACCGATAACCGAATACGAACCGCGAAAAATCAAGCAGGCGATCACAGGTACGGGAGCTGCGTCTAAGGAGCAGGTGTGCGAGATGCTGAAAAGGATACTGAATATCCCGCCAGAAAATATTCTGCCCAAACTTGATGCGACGGACGCTCTCGCGGCAGCACTGTGTCACTTCTATGAATCAGCAAAACCTATATCGACCAAGAGCGCATCATCCTGGAAAGACTATATAGCCAAAAATCCAACAAAAGTCAAAGGACTATGAACGACGAAATAAAGCGTATCGACGAGCTCCGCAGCGAGCTTCATCGACATAACTATAACTACTATGTACTGAATGCTCCCGAGATTTCCGACAGGGATTTCGACTTCCTGATGAAAGAACTTGAAGAACTCGAAGGACGTCATCCCGAGTATTTTGATGCCAATTCGCCCACCCGACGAGTAGGCTCAGACCTCGCGCAAGGGTTTGAACAGACTCCGCACATCTACCCCATGCTTTCCCTTGGCAATACATATTCTATTGAAGATGTGGATGCGTGGGTAGGACGCGTAGAGCAAGGTTTGTCGGGTCAGAAAACGGCTTTTGTAGGAGAACTGAAGTTTGACGGCACGGGAATATCTCTGATTTACGAGCATGGCAAATTGATACGTGCCGTAACACGTGGCGACGGCGAAAAAGGAGATGTCGTAACCGATAACGTGCGCACTATCAAGAGTATTCCTCTTGAACTTCAAGGCTCCGGGTGGCCCGATTTCTTCGAGATACGTGGCGAAATTGTGCTTCCGTGGGCCGCTTTTAACCGCCTCAACGCCGAGCGTGAAGCTGCCGGCGAACCTCTCTTTGCCAATCCGCGCAATGCCGCAGCCGGAACGTTGAAGCTTCAGAACTCTGCCGAGGTTGCGCGACGTGGCCTCGACGCTTATCTGTACTATCTTCTCGGCGAGAATCTCCCCTACGATTCACACTACGACAATCTCATGGCGGCTCGCTCCTGGGGTTTCAAGATAAGCGATGCCATGACACTGCTCTATTCTATTGAGGATGTGGACAAGTACATCAATCATTGGGATAAGGCTCGACGCGAGCTACCCGTAGCTACCGACGGCCTGGTGTTCAAGGTAAACTCACTGCGACAGCAGCTTAACCTCGGCTTTACGGCAAAATCGCCCCGTTGGGCCGTTGCATATAAATTCCCTGCCGAAAGAGCAGCTACACGCCTTCGCTTCGTATCATTCGATGTCGGCCGAATGGGTATCATCACCCCTGTGGCAAATCTTGAACCCGTACTCCTCTCGGGCACCATTGTGAAACGAGCTTCGCTGCACAACGACGATATAATGCGTACCCTCGGAATCCATGAGGGAGATATGCTTTATGTGGAAAAAGGCGGCGAAATCATTCCCAAGATTACGGGTGTAGACCTCGATGCACGTCTTCCTGAGGCTCGGCCTGTAGAGTTCGTCACTCACTGCCCCGCATGTGGCACTCCTCTCGTACGTGTCGAGGGTGAGGCTGCATGGGTGTGCCCGAATAAAGAAGGCTGTGTGCCTCAGATTGTAGGACGCATCGAACACTTCGTGGGACGCCGAATGATGAATATCGACGGTATTGGCGAAGAGACTGCATCTGACCTCTTTACACACGGTTTCGTCAAGAATCCTGCCGACCTCTATAGCCTCACCGCGTCGCAACTTGATACTATCGAAGGTTTTGCGGCGAAAAGTGCAGCAAGAGTCATCGAGGGAATCGAGGCCAGCAAGAGCGTGCCGTTCGAGCGTGTGGTATTCGCATTATCAATCCCTTATGTCGGCGAGACTACGGCTAAGAAAGTGGCAAAGGCCGCAGGAAGTATGGAGCGACTGATGAGCATGTCTACCGCAGAGCTCGAGGCTGTCGAAGATGTCGGCCCTCGTATAGCGGCCACAATCTCGGCATTCTTTGCCGATGAGCAGAACCGCCAAATGGTGCAGCGACTTGCCGATGCGGGCGTGACTATGGCACTTCCCGAGGATGCCAACGCCGAACCTCTCTCAGATACTCTCGCGGGTAAAACCATAGTAATCAGCGGTGTATTCAGTCACCACAGCCGCGATGAGTATAAAGAACTCATCGAGCGACACGGAGGCAAGAATGCCGGTTCGATTTCAAAAAAGACCGACTTCGTGCTTGCCGGAGAGAATATGGGTCCTGCAAAACTCGAAAAAGCGTCAAAACTCGGCGTCCCTGTCATCAGCGAAGATGATTTTCTGAAAATGATAGGTGAATAAGGGATTTTTTGTAATTTTGCATAAATATAATTCAGAACTATATGGCAACTCCAAATAAAGAAATAGTACTCAGTGGCATACGTGCTACAGGCAACCTCCACCTCGGCAACTACTTCGGCGCCCTGCGCAAGTTCGTTGCCGTGCAGGACGACTACGACTGCAACTTCTTCATTGCCGACCTCCACGCACTCACCACTAATCCCGATCCGAATCAGCTTCATGCCAATGTAAAGAGTATTCTTGCCGAATACCTTGCAGCCGGTCTTGACCCTGAGAAGTCCACAATATTTGTGCAGAGCGATGTCCCCGAAATTTCGGAGATGTATCTTCTGCTTAACATGCATGTAGGTATCGGCGAACTTATGCGTACCGCTTCTTTCAAAGACAAGGCCCGCAAGGCTCTCGGTATAGGCACTCCCGCCGATGACTCCGACGAGGCTTTCGAGAAAGAAATAATCGGTGCGTCCACCAACAAACGCGTCAATGCCGGCCTCCTCACCTATCCTACCCTTATGGCTGTGGATATCCTTATCCAGAAAGCTAATAAAGTTCCCGTAGGCAAGGACCAGCTGCAGCACCTCGAACTAACACGCCGCTTCGCACGCCGCTTCAACTCGTTCTACGGCGTAGATCTTTTCCCCGAACCTACCGATTTCGATTTCGGTGGCGCTCCCGTGAAAGTTCCCGGTCTCGACGGCTCCGGTAAAATGGGTAAGAGCGAAGGCAACTGCATCTACCTCATTGATGATCCTAAGGTGCTTCGCAAGAAAGTGATGAGGGCTATGACCGACGAAGGTCCCAAAGAACCTAATTCGCCTATGACAGAGCCTATTGCCAACCTATTTACACTTCTCGAACTTACATCGACTCCGGAAATCGTAACTTCTTTCCGCGAGGCTTATGCCGACTGCTCTATTCGCTACGGCGACCTCAAGAAGCAGCTCGCCGAAGATATCCTCAATATCACAACACCTATTCGCGAACGCGTCAACGACATCCTGGCAGACGATGCTTATCTCAGTCAGGTGGTGAAACGCGGCGCAGAAAAAGCCCGTGAGCGTGCCTCGCAGACACTTGCCGAGATGCGTCAGATAATGGGTATACGTAAGTTCTGATACTTTGTCTCAGGTTCGAGAATCTCTTTCGCTTCAGCAGAAGCAGGCGTTGCAGCAGCGTCTCAATCCTCAGAATGTGGCATTGGGACGCATGCTGGAGATGTCTGTGCCCGAACTTGAAGATGCAATCAGGCGCGAAATCGACGAGAATCCCGCTCTCGAAGTGAGTGAACAGAGTCTGCCGGACAGCGACGACAGAGGTTTTGGCGAAAGTGCCGAACAACTGCAGCTTGCCGACTACTCCGATGCCGACGATATCCCTGATGCCATGCGTGGGTTCCGCTCTGCGCTGCAGGCGGCCGACAACACCGATGCCGGCACTCTTGCCGTAGAGGAGGGGCACTCCCTCATTGATGTTGTAATGCTCGGTTTGGCCTCGGAATGTTCTATGGATGAGCGTGATGAAAAAATCGCACGTCATCTCGCGGGAAATCTCGACAGCAACGGATATCTTCGCCGTCCTCTCTCTGTTATCGCCGACGATATTGCCATTGCCGAAGGTTTCGAACCTGATGAAAACCGTATCAATGAGCTTTTTGAGGCTATAAGGCATCTCGACCCTCCGGGTATCGGAGCTGTCGATTTACGTGATTGCCTCCTGCTGCAGATTGAGCGACTCCCCGAAAGCAAGGAAAGGGATGTTGCCGATGAGATTCTGCGAGACAACTTCGACCTGTTCTCGCACCGTCATTTTGACCGCCTGCTTGCGGCGCTTGATACTGACAAGGAAACACTGGGAGAGGCTCTTGATCTGATAAGGACGCTGAATCCCAAACCCGCTTCGGCTCTTGACCCCGGTGTCAGTGCCGACAGAGCACGACATATCACTCCTGATGCCTCTGTGGAATATAATCCTGAGTACGACAGATTTACCATAACTCTGCTCGGTAATATCCCCGAACTGACCATTGAGAGTTCTTTCGTGGCAGGACTGCCGGAGAATAACAAAGAGACGGAATCCGGCTCGGCAAGACAGCGCAAGAATGCGGCATTTGCCTTTGTGCGCAAGCGCTACGACGATGCCAACGCATTCATTCAACTGCTGAAGATGCGTTCGTCGACGCTCCTCAGTATTATTACCGCCATCGCCGGGCTGCAGAAACCATTCTTTGTCAGCGGCGAAAAGGCGGATATAAGGCCCATGGTACTCCGTGATGTTGCGGAAATTACGGGACTTGATCAGTCTGTGATTTCGCGCGCGACTTCAGGAAAATATATTTCGACTAACTACGGAATATTTCCGCTGAAATTGTTCTTTAATGAAAGGCCCGATGCGGCATCTGATGTATCTTCTCATCAGATATTACATGCACTCGGGCAGATTATAGAACATGAAGACAAACACAACCCGTTGAGCGACAGAGAACTCGGCGACAGACTCGAAGCTGCCGGATTCAATATCGCTCGCCGTACTATAGCCAAGTATCGCGAAAAACTTGGCATCCCCGTAGCACGTCTTCGTAAAGGCTTATAATTATGGATACTAACACATCCCGTAAACCTCTGGCAATAGCAGCTTCATTGCTGAGCGATATATTCTCACCACTGCTTGTACCGACTTTCGGCATGGCTGTGGCGCTGTTTCTCACACGCCTGCACTATCTGCCTTTAGGAGTGCGCCTTTGGGCACTTTTCGGCATATTCGCAATAACTTGCCTCATCCCCCTCACCACCATACTAATTCTTATGAAGGCCGGCAAGGTGAGCGATGCCTCGATTTCCGACCGAAAGCAGCGTCCGATACCCTACGCCGTCTCCATACTTTGCTATCTCGGAGCAACTTTCTATGTAAGATATATGGGTGCGCCGCACTGGCTTGAAATGTTTTTCCTGGGAGCCGCAGCGGTCTCCGCAATTTCCCTGATCATCACCTATGTATGGAAAATCAGTGCTCACACCGGTGCCGTAGGTGGTTTGGCATCAATTATATTCTGGCTTGCATGCCACGGATATATAGAATCGCACGGACTCGTCTGGGCCTCTGCAGGATTCCTGTTGGTAGGACTCATCTCGTGGGCGCGCCTCTATCTTAACCGTCACACACTCGGACAGGTTGCAGCAGGTGCGGCACTATCCTTTACAATCGTTTATATAATCATATCTTTTGTTTGAATATCAATAATATGGCTCAATCAGATATCACACCGAAAGTAAGTATAATTATGGGTAGTACTTCCGATCTGCCCGTTATGCGCAAGGCTGCCGACTTTCTCGAGCAGATGGAAATACCCTTCGAAATGCACGCTCTCAGCGCACATCGCACACCTAAAGCAGTAGATGAGTTCGCAACCAATGCGCAGGGTCGCGGTATCGAAGTGATAATTGCTGCCGCCGGCATGGCTGCCGCTCTCCCCGGTGTCATTGCGGCTCTTACACAGATACCCGTTATCGGTGTGCCTATCGCATCTACACTCGACGGTGTTGACGCCCTCCTCTCTATCGTTCAGATGCCCCCGAGCATTCCTACCGCAACCGTAGGTATCAATGGTGCTCTTAATGCCGCTGTCCTCGCAGTGCGTATTCTGTCGTTAAAGGACAAGGAGCTTGCTCAGCGTTACTCTGATTATTGCGCGACACTTTCTGCAAAAGTAGTAAAGGCAGATGCTGAACTGGCCGCAATCAAGGACTATAAATTCAAAATCGACTGATTGTGACAGCACAAAATCTTAATGAAGCCGCAACTCTCCGCCGAAAGGTGGTGCAGGCTCATATAGCAGATCTTACTATCGGAGCACCTGCCGATGTTGCCGTACAGTCGATGACGACGACATCCACGCTCGATACGGAAGCGTCTGTAGCTCAGGCTCTCGCACTCGCCGAGGTCGGAGCAAAACTTGTACGTCTCACTGCTCAGGGTGTCAATCACGCCGCCAACCTTGCTGTAATCAGCCGCCGTCTGCGCGAAGAAGGTTGCAATGTCCCCTTGGTGGCCGACATCCACTTCAATCCTGCTGCAGCCTACGAGGCCGCCCTGCATGTGGAGAAAGTAAGAATCAATCCGGGCAACTTCTTTGACCCCGGACGCACCTTCCGTAAAATGACTTTTACCGATGAGGAATATGCTAACGAACTTGCTAAGATAAGAGAGAAGTTCGTGCCTTTCCTGCAGCTTTGCAAAGAGCACCACACAGCCCTGCGTATCGGTGTGAATCACGGTTCGTTGAGCGACAGAATCATGAGCCGCTTCGGCGACGGCGCAGAGGGTATGGTAGAATCCGCACTTGAATTCCTCAGAATATGCCGCGACGAGAATTTCACCGATGTCGTTGTGTCTATCAAGGCATCTGATGTACCCGTAATGACAGATACAGTGCGTCTGCTCGTTGAAAAAATGGAGGCCGAGAATATGGCGTACCCCCTGCATCTCGGTGTGACAGAGGCCGGTAACGCTCTCGAAGGACGCATCAAATCAGCCGTCGGCATAGGCTCGCTGCTCAGCGACGGTATCGGAGACACTATACGTGTTTCGCTGAGTGAAGACCCTGTGAATGAGATTCCTGTGGCTCGCGAACTCGTGGCGCATACCATGCGTAATCTTGTGGAATCCGGCAAGTTCGGAGGTCCCCGCAGAAAGCGCTCCAAGGGCCGCAGAAAATCTGTAGAGACTGCCGGAGTAGGAGGAAATACTGCTACAGGAATTCTCTATGACACAGTGGCAACAGACGCTGAAGGCTTGAAAGTCATCGAGTTGTCGTCTGCCTCCAAAATCGCTGAGGCAAGACACGCCATTGATGCCGACACCACGGGCGCACCCTACCTCACCATAGTTTCCTATCCTGAGATAAGCAGCCGTGAAGAACTCATCATTGCGGCGTCGTGCGACTTGGGCGCCCTTCTGCTCGACGGCTACAGAGACGCTATCAGCATCAAATCTCCTCTGTTGACCGAAGAAGAGAGCGTTGACTTATGCCGCAAGATAATTCAGGCGGCAGGTCTCGCCCGCTATCAGGCTGAGATTGTAGCTTGTCCCGGATGCGGCCGCACACTCTTCGCACTCCCCGAAGCTCTCGAAAAAGTTAAGCAGGCTTGCTTGCATCTAAAGCACCTCAAGATCGCCGTAATGGGATGTATAGTCAACGGTCCCGGTGAAATGGCCGGTGCCGACTACGGTTATGTAGGAGCTGCAGCAGGCAATGTCAGTATATATCGCGGCACAGAATGTGTGCACCGCAATATCCCGCAGGATCAAGCTCTTAATGCTCTTATCGAGCTTATTAAGGCTGACGGTCAGTGGGTGGAAAACAAGTGAGTACAGTGAAGCGTCTTACGACAACCCTCGTCAATCTCAGCGACGGACTCCGGCTGGTTCATAATCACGACAAATCAGCCGGAGCCGGAATTTTCGGTCTTGCCGTGAAGGCCGGTAGTGCCGACGAATTGCCCGACCAATACGGTCTGGCCCACTTTGTAGAGCACACTATATTCAAGGGCACTAAACGGCGCCGATCGTGGCACGTAATCAATAGAATGGAGGCTGTCGGCGGCGAACTGAACGCATTTACGACGAAGGAAGAAACTGTGGTTTATACCATTTTCCCCTCGGGAAATGCTGCAAGAGCCATAGAACTGGTTGCCGACCTTACTATCAACTCCATGTTTCCCACGTCGGAACTTGAGAAAGAGAAACAGGTTGTTATAGATGAGATTAATTCCTACCGCGACACGCCTTCGGAAGCTATATTCGATGATTTTGAAGAAGAGGCACTGAAAGGCACGCCATACGCGCACAATATTCTTGGCACTCCCGAGAGTGTTGAGACGCTTGGCAGCGAAAACTGCAGGGCTTTCCTTTCAAAGAATTACCGCAGAAGCAATTGTGTTCTTTTCTACACCGGGCCTATGGGTGCCGACCGGGTAGCAGGTATTTGCGAAAGATACTTTGAAGCACTCCCTGCCGGAGATAAGGATACCTCTATAATTATTAAAAACGAAATAACTACTTTCGAGAAGGAGATTTCGCTTGATATACACCAGTGCCATTGTCTCACGGGAGCCGTTGTCGGCGGAGTCAATTCTCCTGACCGTCATGCAGTAGCGCTGCTTGCCAATATCACGGGAGGCCCTGGCATGAATTCTCTTCTGAATGTAGAACTACGCGAGCGTCGCGGCCTTGTGTACTCCGTAGAAACTTCGACGGCGCTCTTCTCAGGCCTCGGCTTATTGACCGTGTATTTCGGTTGCGACCTTGAAGACCTTGAGCTATGCCGTTCGCTTACGAACAAGGTTTTCACTAATATTGCCGAGGGTGGATTCAGCAGCCGCAACTTGGAAAAGGCTAAGAAGCAATACCTCGGGCAACTTGCCATAGCATCGGAAAATCGTGAGAACAGTATAATGTCGGCAGCACGCAGCACTCTTTTCAGAGGCGCCCCCACACTACCCGAGGAAATTGAAGAAGCAATTGCCGCCATTTCAGTTCAGAAACTCGCAGAGACAGCTATGCCCATGTGCAATCCCTCAACGCTGACTTTCACCTATAACTCAAAATGATAACTCCCAAGCGCATAATAAAAGTCCTGGCTATAAGTATATTATTAATCTCTACGGCATGCAGCAACTCTAAGCGCAGCCAACTGAAATTGATCGTGGAGAATATAAACAATGAGTGTCCCGTAGCCTTTGGTGACTTATCGATATTTGAAAGCGCACAGTACTCTGACAAGGATAACGATGTCGTTTTAACTTTACTTATTGATGAAGATAAAGGCGTCAGTATCAATTCGCTATACAAGGCTTCGGAGTATCAGAAGGAATTTATCGGAGCGTACCTGCACTCTGATGTCAGTTATCTCTTGGATGGTATGATATCTGCAGATGCCTCTCTGAGCGTGAAGTATAAAGGAATACAGACTGCCGACAGCCTCGTATTGATGTTGAGCAATAAAGAGTTAAAGAGCATCGCAGAGTCTTACAAAGACGAAGATACTTCGATGAAATCTCTCGAACTTCTGGTGGCATCGGCAAATGCCTCTTGTCCTGAAAAAATTGACGAAGGGATCGTGATGACCGGTGTCGCGATAGCAGACGGTTATATCTCGTATTACTATACCTACAACTCAGATTCTATCAAATTTGAAGAAAGCAAATATTCATTGGTCAGAGACGCTATCCATGAAAATCTTAAAGAGAATAAACTGACTGACAAATCGTTTGCCCACGAACTCGACCTCATGGTAAAATGCGGAATCGGCTTGCAGTATATCTACAAAGCCGACAGTGATTCTTCCGACTGTCAGACATTTACAATCGCTCCTGACGAACTCGCAGAACTTTGATTGCTAAATATTCTTAAATCAGAGAGCCATATCACCTTTTTGCCGTAAATTTGTATTAGAATTATATTTATTATAATATCATACGCATCAGCACAATATGAAACTTACTTTCAATATTGACTACCGCACCAATTGGGGCGAGTCGGTTTACATTTCCGGTTCTATCGCACCTTTGGGTGAGGGCAAATATGATAAAGCGTTAAAGTTGAATCTCGAGGGAGCTGCTCTATGGTCAGTAACCATTGACGTAAATGACTCTGTCGAAGAATTCAATTATAAATATATTGTCCGCCGCGACGATGATTACATAAAAGAGGAATGGGGCCAGCGTACCCTGTCGCTTGCAGGAAAGAATACCAAAACTTACTGCATTTACGATCGCTGGCAGGACCAACCGCTTGACAAGCCTTTCTATTCGTCGGCTTTCACCGAGTGCATCTGCCGCCATACGGCGCCTCAAGAGAAGGTTCTTCCGCTTGTAGATTACACTACTCTGATAGTTACCGCTCCGCTTGTAGGGCCCTCTCAGGTTCTTGCCGTAGCAGGCGAGGGTGATGCTCTCGGTAATTGGGAGCTTGCCAAAGCGCAGCGTATGAGCGCGGCAGACTTCCCAATATGGAAAGTAAACGTACCTTCCAGGGGACTACATCCCGACACTCAATACAAGTTTGTGATTCTTGATGCTGAGACCGGCAAAGTAGTTGCGTGGGAAGGCGGCGAGAATCGCACTATCGGCGTTGAGCCCCTGAAGGATGAGGCTACTGTCCTCGCAGGGATGCGTTTTATAAGTGCGGAGGCGCCCTGGCGCGGTGCGGGAACTGCAATTCCTGTATTTTCTCTCCGCTCAACCGAAGACTTCGGCGTAGGTGATTTCTACGACCTCATCAAGATGATTGATTGGGCAGAAGCTACAGGCCAGACTTTCCTGCAGGTACTCCCTATCAACGATACCACGATGACGCATACGTGGACCGACTCATATCCCTACAATGCGAATTCGACTTTTGCTCTGCATCCTATGTACCTCCGTGTTCAGGAAGTGGGCAAACTGAAAGATAAGGCTCGCGCCAAGTATTACTCCGACCTGGCGACAGAACTGAATGCCCTCCCCGAGCTCGACTACGAGAAGGCTAACAATGCGAAGACTGCCTATCTCCGCGAGATATTCGAGCAGGAAGGCAAGAAGACTCTGGACAGCGCTGAATATAAAGCGTTTGTGAGCAAAAACGG
The DNA here is from genome assembly GCA_014800815.1 of Bacteroidales bacterium. Lineage (GTDB taxonomy): Bacteria > Bacteroidota > Bacteroidia > Bacteroidales > Muribaculaceae > CAG-873. The sequence goes on from JAAVFI010000078.1 coordinate 30,955, forward strand.
ATATTGGCTCCACCCCTATGCCGCTTTCTGCGCCCTCCGTGATCAGTTCGGCACTCCCGACTTCACGAAGTGGGGAAAATATTCCGCATACTCTGCAAATGTCCTCAAACGCGTACTCTCCGAGAAGCAGGCGGAGATAGATTTTGTCTGCTTCCTGCAGTATCATCTTGACCGACAGATGCGTCACGTACACGAGTATGCAAACTCGAAAGGAATCGCTCTCAAGGGTGACATCCCCATAGGAATTTCGAGGACGAGTGCTGATGCATGGCAGGATCCGCGCCTGTTCAATCTTGATTGTCAGGCGGGAGCACCTCCTGATGACTTCTCGGTTCTCGGACAGAACTGGGGCTTCCCGACATACAATTGGGAGGAGATGCACCGCGACGGCTTTGCCTGGTGGAAAGCACGATTCTGCAAAATGGCTGAGTACTTCGATGCATATCGCATAGATCACATTCTCGGATTTTTCCGTATATGGCAAATTCCGATGGATGCTCTCCACGGTGTACTCGGATATTTCAACCCCGCACTCCCCTTCTCTATCGACGAACTGCGATATAATTACGATTTTTGGATTGACCGCGACCGTCACACCAAACCGTTTATAATGGATTACTTTGCAGAAGATTTCTTCGGCCCCTATACGGCGGAAGTTCTCAAGAAATTCATGAAGAAACAGCGCGACGGACGCTATGAACTGAAATCAGACTACAATACTCAGCGCAAGGTTGCAGAATACTTTGCTTCCCAACCGAAAAATGAGAAGAATACCCGTATCTGCAATGGTCTCTTAGGCATAATCGACGAAGTACTCTTCGTAGAAGACCCTGTAGAGAAAGGTAAATACCACCCGAGAATTACGGCGCAGTATACCTATATCTACCGCTCGCTCAACGATTACGAGCGTTGGTGCTTCAACCGTCTGTACAACGATTTCTTCTACCACCGCCACAACGATTTCTGGTATGGAAAAGGAATGTGGAAACTTCCTCCGCTCTTGAATTCCACTAACATGCTTGTGTGCGCTGAAGACCTCGGCATGATTCCAGCCTGTGTACCCGTGCTGATGAAGCAGTTCGAAATTCTCTCTCTGGAGATTCAACGCATGCCTAAAGAACCGGGCACCATATTCGGCAACACGTGGAATTATCCCTATTACTCCGTGTGCACCACTTCGACTCATGACATGGGCGGCATACGCCAGCTGTGGGAAGAAGACCGAGCCAAAACACAGATGTACTACAATGACGTTCTCCACGAAAGCGGTGCAGCACCCTATTTCGCCGAGCCCTGGGTGTGCGATAAGATTGTAGACATGCACCTTGCCTCTCCTTCGATGCTCTGCATACTGCCCCTCCAGGACTGGCTCTCGATAGACGGCACCATTCGTCGTGAAAAGCCTCAGGAAGAGCAGATCAACGTGCCCGCCAACCCTCAGCACTATTGGCGATACCGTATGCACCTGACTGTCGAAGACCTCTTGGCGCAGACTGAATTTAATAAATATCTCCGTGATAAAATCAAAAATTCAGGCCGCTGACACACGCTTTAATTCAGTATGCCGGGACGCAAACTCTGTGTTCCGGCTTTTACGCGATTTAACGAGAGTACAATGAATCTTGCATGGAAGATCTTCCGGGCCCTGGTATCCACACTGCTGATTTTAGCGGTGGGAATACCCGTGTCGCTCTATATCATGCTCTCGTTAGATCCTGTCCAAAACAAGATTCGGAATATTGCATCCACAGAACTCTCCAATCTGCTGGGTGCAAACGTGGAAATAGGGAAAGTAAACATTCATCCTTTCAACCGCCTTTCCATTTCCGACGTCACCCTCAACCTTGATACTGATTCGATAGCGGCTGTCAACCATGTAAGTGCCGGTTTCGAGCTTTTTCATTTCATCCATACGGGTGAACTAATCATTGACTACGCACTTGTCGAAGGAGCTTCCTTCAGCCTGCACCGTGACGAACCCGCAGCGCCGCTAAATATCGCCCCGATACTCGAACGTCTAAAGTCTGACAAACCTGCATCAAACGCAGTTTTCGACCTGAGAATTAATACGGTAGTTCTCCGCGACGCATCGCTTTCATACGATATATTGAGCGAACCGCATCGTGACGACAACCGGTTTGACGCCTCGCACATATCTGTAAAGGGCCTCGAAGTCAATGCATATATACCCCGCATAAGCAACAGCCGCTATACCGTCCATCTCGATCACTTAGCCTTTGAAGAACAGTGCGGTTTCACGCTCGGCACGATGCGTTTCAAAGCTGATGTCGGTAATAAAAACGCCTCGCTGTCAGATTTTTATATAGCACTGCCCTCCTCTCAATTCTCCCTTTCCACCCTGTCGCTATCCTATCCCTCGCTCTCTCGTATTTCCGAGGCTTTCAAGACGGGAGAAATTGCCGTCGCAACGGCTTCTTCATCAAGGATTTACCCGCCTGATTTAGGCGCTTTTCTGCCACAACTCGCGAAAATCGACACACACTTCATCCTTGATTTCGACATTGTAGGCAATATTAATTCAGCCAATATCAAGACTTTATCGCTGAAAGAAACCGATATCAGCGCATTCTCCCTTGTCCTTAGCGGTTCGGCCGACAGTATTACCTCTAAAGAAAATCTGACGTACAGCATTGACCGATTGACCGCTAATGTAGACGGCAAAGGCATTGCGTCACTCACATCAGGTATCATTAAACCCGACCTCAGAAAAACGCTCAGTCAAATACCGCCTTTAACTCTCACGGCAGATGCTGCCGGTTCGCTGCGTAACGGAGACCTGAACCTGAAAGTGACAGGAAAGCCCGGAGAAGTCGATGGCAATTTCAGATACACAAACTCCAAATACAGCAAGTCTTTGGCTTTTGATGTGGATTTGGAAGATCTGAGTATGAATATGCTCACAGGAATTTCCGACCTCGGTAATGTATCGGCTAATATCTCAGGAGATATTACATCAGGCAATAGTCTTGCAGGAAATATCACGTTGAACGCCGACAAAATTCAGTATAAAGGATACTCGTACGCAAACTTAGCTACTGATATAAAGGTTGATACGAAAGGAACCAACGAACTGAACTTATCTCTGGACGACGAGAATGCCCGTATCCTCGCATACTTCTTCTATGAAAACGGTGCTCAGGCTCATACTCTGCAAGGTACTCTCACCGCATCCGAAATCGACCCTGTAGCACTCGGTCTTACCAAAGCCCATGAAGGCAAACGTATCAGCGCAAAACTAAATACCAGTCTGACAGGAAGTAATATATCCGATATCGCGGGAACAGTACAACTGTTCGATATCCGCTGGACCGACGCACGTGGTCAGGGCTTGCGCATCAACCGCATCATGGCCGAAGCATTCCCGCAAGATGCCGTGCCCGAAATCAGCATATACTCCGACTTCCTGACAGGTAATATCCGCGGACAATACGACTTCGTATCGCTGCCCGGCCAAATGCGAAATCTGATTAGCAGTTTCTTGCCCGCTCTCTTCCCCGCTCAAAAGAATCATGCGGCAGAGGGCTCCAACAATTTCTCCTACGAATTCACTATCTTGCCCGCTGAGAATGTCTATTCATTCTTTAATCTGCCTTTCCAACCCCTTTACAATGTAACTCTCGACGGTATAGTGGATTCCGACAGCGGCAATGTGTTCGTCAACCTGGACGCACCTTATCTGCAGAAAGGCGACAAACTGTATGAGAATACCAATCTGCTGGCTACAATTGATACGGAAAATGCGCATAACAGCGTGTATGCCACCACTCAATTCCCTACTAAGAAGGGTGATATGTCGGTATCGGCTCTTATCGGAATGAAAGAGAACAGACTCGATACACGCATCGACTGGCAGATCGACCGCGCGATTCCGCTGAACGGAACGCTTGCTTTTGACACCCATATCCGTTCTATCGGAAAAACGGGAGATGCGGTATTCCCCGCAGATGTTACGGTTCATTTCCTGCCGGGAACTATAAATTTCGGCGACGAAGTATGGACTATCCGCAACTCGCAGATTGATGTCACTCCCAATAGAGTTAAAATCGAAGACTTCAAGTTGTCGGCTACCGACCAGGATATTGCAATCAACGGCTCTGTAGGAGAGGAATATTCCGACAGTCTTTCGGTGATTCTTAATAACATAGCCCTGTTGCCTATCTTCGATACACTGGAGATTGAGAAGGCCATGATTGGAGGTAGGGCCTCGGGCACTTTCACTGCTCGCAATATTCTTGGCGGTGCTCCGTATTTCCAATGCCCCGCACTGCATGTCGACTCTATCGGATATCAGAGATGCACGATAGGTGATGCTGATATCCTTGCAAAGTGGGATAACGATCAGCGCTCCTTCTTCCTTGATGCCGATATGACTGGGTTTGAAGGCAAGAAGTCGCGTATCTACGGAGACATCTTCCCCTTCGGCGAGGCTCTGGATATTAAATTTGATGCCGACAGCGTGCCGGTTGGTTTCCTAAAGCCGTTCATGTCGGCATTTGCGTCGGATATTTCGGGTCGTGCGAGCGGCTACTGCCGACTTTTCGGTACGTTCAAAGAGATTGATCTCGAGGGTGATATCTTTGCCGATAATGTTACATTAAAAATAGATTTCACCGGCACATCGTACTCGGCTACCGACAGTGTGCATCTTCGTCCTGGCAATATCACCCTCACCGACGTCGTAATCCGCGACAGCGAAGGGCACAAAGCTATGCTCACAGGCAATGTCGGACATAAATTCTTCAAAGAACCTACTTTCAAATTCGACATCTCACACGCACATAATTTCCTGAGCTACAACGTGAGCCCGAAAGACAACCCTGATTGGTACGGCACTATCTACGGCAATGGAGGCGCGTCGATATCGGGCTATCCCGGTGTAGTGGATATCAATGTGGCAATGTCGACAGCTCCGAAATCGACCTTCACTTTTGTACTCAACGACCGTCTCGATGCTGAGTCGTACAATTTCCTTACTTTCAGAGATGTTACACCCGACTCACTGAAAACAGTTGAGACTGTAATTGACGACACCCCTGCGGCAGTGCGGGCATTCCGTCAGAAATTACTTGGCAATGTAGACTCTCCTTCGGCATACAACATGGATATCCGCGTTGATGTGACTAAGGACGCCGACATGACTCTTGTAATGGACCCAGTCGGTGGCGATGAAATCAAGGCTCATGGCGAAGGCAATCTACATCTTGCATACAGTTCGACAAACAACGACCTGAATATCTGGGGCAAGTACACGCTCGCCGACGGCAGCTATAAGTTCACGCTGCAGGATATCATCATCAAAGACTTTACTATCAAGGAAGGCAGTATGATACAATTCGACGGCGACCCGTATGGTGTAAAGACCTCTCTCGAAGCGTTCTATGCCACCACGGCCAACCTCAGCGACCTCGATGAATCCTTCCTCCAGGATAAAGAAGTAGCGCGAACAAAAGTTCCGGTCCATGCTCTCATGAAAGTCAAAGGCGATATCCGTCAGCCGTCGATTGACTTCGACCTTGAGTTCCCGACTCTCACGAGCGATACGTATCGCAAGGTGCGAAGCATTGTCAGCACCTCCGACATGATGAACAGGCAGATAATCTACCTCCTGGCTCTCAATAGATTCTATACTCCCGATTATATGAGTTCGACTACCAAAGGCAGCGAACTTATGTCGGTGGCATCGTCGACTATCTCGAGCCAGCTCGGCAACATGCTCGGCAAACTCAGCGATAAATGGACTATCGCTCCTAACTTCCGAAGCGACAAGGGCGACTTCTCGGACGTTGAGGTCGATGTGGCTCTTTCAAGCCGTCTGCTCAACAACCGCCTGATATTCAACGGCAACTTCGGCTACCGCGACAAGACACTAAACAGCAACCAGTTCATAGGCGATTTCGACATCGAATATCTACTTAACAAACGCGGTTCATGGCGACTGAAAGCTTACAACCGCTACAACGACCGCAACTACTATGTGCGCACCGCCCAGACGACGCAAGGCGTGGGCATCATGTTCAGACGCGACTTCGACGATATTTTGCATTTCCTTCGCCGCAGACACAAAGAAAATTCAGCGGCACCGGACTCTGTCGCCGCTGAAAAGCAGTAATTCAGAATGGGTTATTGGCAGTCAAGGAGATGCTTTTTCGACTTGTTGCGCCACCCGGCTTCATTTTCGTGAATGGTGAAAAATACCTTGATATCTGCCGACCATTCGTTGTTTGTGAAGTAGATGCTTTTGCACTCATCGTCCTCTCTGTCAGTGAGAAACCAGATACCCTTATTGCCTATTGCCCGGTGCGCATACTGTGTAACATACACTACCAGGTCGGCACGGTTGACATTCTCTACAGGGCATACTTTCACATCCGCTCTTTCGGCCGAACCGCTCTTATAAAGAGTTTGAGAATGTGCTGCAGGTACAATAAATACAGCAAATGCAGCTGCTGAAGCTAATTTTTTAATACAATCTGAAATTCTCATAAGCACTACGCAATTGTTTGTCGCAAAATTAAGCAAAAAGTCGTAAACATCACTCTTGCACAGTATCTTTTTTTTGTGTAATTTTGTGGATTAATAAAATAAAACAACTCCAAGATGAAGCAGAATTCATTCAGCAACGCATCAAATATACTTAATCTGTCGGTTCGCGACATGCTTACCACTCTTGCGTTCATCGCAGGAAATATAGTATTTCCCCAGTTGTGTCATCTCGTGCCCGGCGGAGGTCCTACATGGCTCCCGATTTACTTCTTCACCCTTGTGGGCGCATGGCATTGCAGATTGAAAGCAGGTCTCCTCATTTCTATCCTCTCGCCGATAGTCAACTGCCTTTGCTTCGGCATGCCTTCTACGGCAGCTCTCGCACCGATTCTCCTCAAGTCGGTATTACTTGCCGGCGCAGCCGCTTTCGTGGCCTCACGCTATGCCAGACCTACTCTCCTTCTCATCCTCTCGGTGGTGCTCACCTATCAGGTTGCAGGTACTCTCGGTGAATGGGCAATCTGCGGCGATTTCGCTTCGGCAACTCAAGACTTCCGCATGGGCGTGCCGGGTATGCTCCTCCAGATTGTAGGCGGATATCTCGTGCTCCGCACTCTTGCACGAAAGTAAGCATCTGAATTAAGTACAAACTCCATCAAATATATTGCAATGGGATTTTTTGATTACTTCACTAAAGGCCGCAAACAGAACCTCGACAAGGGTCTTGAAAAGACCAAAGAGGGTGTGCTAAGCAAACTCCGCCGAGTTTTTACAGGTCGACGCACTATTGATGACGATTTCCTTGACGAACTCGAAGAGGTGTTTATCACCAGCGATGTCGGTGCTGAAACCACTCTTAAGATTCTTGACCGCATTCAGAGCCGCGTGGCACGCGACAAATACGTGGACATGGACGAGCTCAACGAACTCCTCTGCGAAGAGATCAGTGCCCTTCTTGCCGAAAGCGACAATGCCGAAGATAATCTCTCCTTTACTCCTCCTGCCGGAAAGAAACCTTACGTCATCATGGTAGTAGGTGTCAATGGCGTGGGCAAGACTACGACTATCGGCAAACTCGCGCACCACTATCGCCAGGCCGGCAATAAGGTGATGCTCGGTGCTGCAGATACATTCAGAGCGGCTGCCGTGGAGCAGCTCGACGAATGGGCTCGCCGCGCTCAGGTGCCTGTGGTTAAGCAGCAGCTCGGCTCCGACGCCGCTGCCGTAGCTTTCGACACCCTCTCGTCGGCTGTAGCAAATGATATCGACGTTGTGATAATCGACACAGCGGGTCGTCTGCACAACAAGAAAGGCCTTATGGAAGAGCTCTCCAAAATCAAACGAGTTATGGAGAAGGTTGTTCCGGGTGCACCTCACGAAGTATTGCTCGTGCTCGACGGTTCTACAGGTCAGAATGCATTCGAGCAGGCCCGCCAGTTCTCTGCAGCCACTCAGGTTACCGATCTCGCAGTCACCAAACTCGACGGTACTGCCCGCGGCGGTGTAGTGATTGGCATCAGCGATCAGTTCAAGATTCCTGTAAAATATATCGGAATAGGTGAAGGTATCGACGACCTCCAGCTGTTTAACAAACGAGAATTCGTACAGTCGCTTTTCGGCCGTAAGGAATGATATGGGCAAGAAAAAAGTAAGTATTCTTAGTCTTGGCTGCTCCAAGAATCTCGTTGACAGCGAACGCCTTGCACGCCGTTTCGCCGATGTGAATGTCAACTGCTCTTTCGTTGAGGAACTGCCCTCCGACGGGTCTGATCTCATCATCAACACCTGCGGTTTTATAGGCGACGCCAAAGAGGAATCCATAAACATGCTCCTCGGCGCTCTTCAGCAGAAAGCCGACGGCAAACTCGGCGCTGTATATGCTATGGGATGTCTCACAGAGCGTTATCGTTCTGAACTTTCCGAGGAAATTCCCGAGCTTGACGGATTATACGGCAAATTTGACTGGACAGGGATTGTGGAAAAAATAGCGGGCAACCGCGATAATGCCGCTCCCTGGCAGCGCGAGCTCTCTACCCTGCCTCACTATACATATCTCAAGATTTCAGAAGGTTGCAACCGCTTCTGTGCTTTCTGTGCAATTCCCTTAATCACGGGCCGTCACAAATCCCGCCCGGTCGAGGAGATTGTCGAAGAGGTTAAAGAACTCGTTGCCAAAGGCACCGTTGAATTCAATATCATTGCCCAGGATTTATCGTCGTATGGCACTGATCTTGAAGGCGGTCGGTCAAGACTCGCCGAATTACTCGAGCAGTTGGCTCAGATTGAGGGCGTAAAGATGCTTCGACTTCACTACGCCTATCCCTCCGATTTCCCTTACGACATCCTGCCTGTAATGGCGAAATATCCCAACATCTGCAAGTATCTCGATATCGCTTTGCAGCACATCGACGACACTGTTCTATTAAACATGCGTCGTCATATTGATGCAAAGGCTACCAGGCAATTGCTGAATAGAATACGCGAGGAAGTACCCGGCATCCACATCCGCACCACTCTCATGGTAGGTTTCCCCGGCGAGACAGACGAAGCCTTCAGCAATCTTATGGAATTTGTCAAGGAGCAGCGCTTCGAGCGCATGGGTGCTTTCGCTTATTGCGAGGAAGAAGGTACTTATGCGGCCCGCAATCTCGACGACAATATCCCTGCCGAAGTCAAGCAGAAGCGCCTCGATGCCCTTATGGCTCTACAGCAGGAAATCGCCTTTGAGACTGCCGAAGCTAAAGTAGGTATGACGCTGCCGGTAATCATCGACGAGTGTACCGACGAAGGTTATACCGGCCGCACCGAGTACGACTCGCCCGAGGTTGACTGCAACGTATACATTTCGAATGACAAACCGCTTGAAATAGGAAAGATATACAATGTTAAGATAACGGGAAGTGAAGGTTTTGATCTTCTCGGTACTCTTGCTGAATAGCATGCATTCTACATCATTCATACTCTACCGCCTTCCGGGGAGTAATCAACTGCACCGTTCTGAATTTACAAGTATATCTTCGGACAAACTTTCGTTCGGAGAAATTTCTGTAAACCCTTGGGTTTGCGATAACTTCGGGGCTGCTATGACTGTCTGCACCGACTCTACCGATAAGGATTACTATATATCGTCACTGTCCAGACTTATCGAGGCCTTGCGCAAAGATTCCTGCAAGACAGTGATATGCAGGCAGATATGCGGTAAATTCTCGCGATTTGCACCCGAAGAACTCGCTGTGGAATATTTCAGGTCGTTTCCCGACTCATTCTGCTTTATGTTCTATCATCCCCTTACGGGATTCTGGATGGGAGCTTCGCCTGAATTATTGCTCGAAGTCAAAACTCCTACAGAGGCTCATACCAGAGCGTTAGCCGGCACAAAACCCATTGCCGATACTACGCCGTGGGATAGCAAAAATATCGAGGAGCACCGCATAGTGGTCGACGATATTTTAGGCAGATTGACCGGGCTCGGATATAGTGTGAGTGCCGAAGCGGGCACTACAGCTGATCTCGCCTATGGCACTGTGCGACACCTTTGTACGCCCATTTCAATACACTCGGATGCTCAACTGCCTTTTGAGAAAATTGTCTCTACTTTGCATCCTACTTCGGCAGTCGGTGGTTATCCGCGCGAAAAGGCTCTCGAGTATATCAAGGAATACGAGGCGACTCCACGCAATTGCTATGGAGGCCTCATCACCGTACCCACTCCCGACGGACCTTTAGCGTATGTGATATTGCGGTGCGTGCATTTCGACAATGAAAAATGGGCTATATACACCGGAAGCGGCATAACTCACGCCTCGGACGCCGAGGATGAATGGCGCGAAACAGAAGCTAAAGCAACCCCTCTTGTAAATTTACTTTCTTCGTTCTGACTCTCCTAAATTATATGAACGACTCCTCTCTTAAACATACTTTAGGCATCTTCGGCCTATCGTTTGCCATACTTATAGGTTTGTCGGCTCTGCCTATCGGTGAGCTGACAAATAACGTCGCAAAAGATTTCAATCTTTTCGAAGATTTATTTCCGAAAGAGAATAATTCGGACTCCCGTCAGGTTACCGAAATTGAACCTGACGCCGAGCTCTTAGCTCTTTTAAGTGAGCATGAGCAAGCAGCTCCTGCTGAAGAAACCGTTGCGCCCGTCGAGGAAGTAACGGATGTCGTTGCAGAACCATATTCTGACGGACCGGAAATTGTCGACGGTATTGTATGCATCGAAAACTATTCGGGCCAACCGCTTCTCTCCAAGTTCAAACAAGCTCTCGGCGCCGCTCAAGGTCCTGTAAATATTGCCGTTATCGGTGATTCTTTCATCGAGGGCGATATCTTCTGTCAGGATTTGCGCGAATTACTGCAGTCACGCCTGGGCGGTTGCGGCGTCGGGCATCTCTGCATGCATACCGACTTCCCGGGTTTCCGCAAGTCTGTTTCTCAGGCAGACGACGGGTGGACGGTACGCGACGTCCGGTCTATGGGTTCGAAAGACTCCTTGCGTCAGCTGTCGGGAGATTACGCTCTTGCTGCGGCGACCGCAACTGCAACGTTCAAAGGCACTTCCTATGGCAACGGAACATCGGCATGGGATAATTCATCATTTACCTACATTGCTCCCGCGAGCGGTACTATCACTCTGACGAACGATAATGAGACAGCTATCTTTGAGGTAGTTGCAGACAGCGAACCTGCCACGATTTCTCTCTCTGGATACACTTCCAAATTCCGAGTGGAGAGCAATGTGCCCGGGCTGAAAGCGCTCGGCGCTTCGCTCGACGGCAATTCGGGTGTTCAACTCGATTGCATGTCAATCCGCGGAAATTCGGGAATCTCACATGCGCGCCTCAACAAAGAACTTATTCAGAATCTCCGCAAAAATCGCGATTATTCATTGATTATCATAGAATTCGGCACCAACGCTTTGAGTGCCGAGCAGACCGAATATTCGCCTTACCGCCTTGGTATGCAGAAAGTTGTAGCGAAAATCAAGGAATGTTATCCAGCTGCGGATATAGTTATCATGGGCGTTGCCGACCGTGGTGTCAAAGAGGGAACCGAAGTTAAATCGATGCCCAATTGCACTGCTATGGTCAAGGCGCAACGCGAATTGGCCCGCAACTCCGGCGTATTATTCTGGGATACCCGCGAGGCTATGGGCGGCAACGGTGCTGTTGCAGAATGGCGCAAGCGCAAACTTGTCAATGCCGACTATATCCACCTCAATCATGCGGGAGGAAAAGAACTTGCATCTCTAATGTTCAATGCTTTCACAAAGGCTCTTGATGAATAAGCTGTTACTATCCATCGCAGGAGTCTTTTTTGGCGTTGGCATTGCGAATGCCGATGAAAATACGGAGCTGCGCCTAAACCCTGAGATTGATTCAATTATTTCCGAATCAATTTCGGTATCAGACTACCCTTTTATTGTAGAATCCAAGAATCGTATAAGCCTCAACGGCGATGACTGGTCGGCTTTGGCGGAGCGGTTTGAGGCCGCTGCAAGAGGCGACTCTCTCTTTTCTATTGTATATCTCGGTGACTCTCACGTGCAGGCCGATTTCAATGTCGATGCGTTCCGCTACATCGTTCAGTCAGCTTCACGACGTGCCGGCAGAGGCCTTGTGATACCTTTTAAATTGGCGGGCACAAATGAACCCTTCGACTACTCGATTAACCTCGACTCCCGCTTTGAGGCGTCTAAACTCCTGAAGACTCCCTGGCTCACGGAAATGCCTTTTACCGGGATAGGACTGCGACCTCAGTCGGGCAACTATACCCTCTCGGTCTCGACCAAAACGCCTTTCACATATGTCCGTTTTCATCATGCGGGGACTGAGCCTGAATTGGTGGCTCTTGCCGATTCAACCATATCCTGCGAATTGGAATCAGGCCGGCTCGTTTTCTCCGAACCTGTTTACTCTTTCTCGGCAAACTTCCGCAGCCCCGGCACATCGGTCCTCGGCGGCATTGAATTAATGAACGATACAGTAGGAACCGTTGTACACTCGATTGGTAACAACGGTGCTACGTACGGTTCATATCTTTCGTTAGGCCAATCTTTTACACGCGGGCTCGCCTCCTTAAACCCCAATCTCGTGATTGTAGCTCTCGGAACAAACGAGGCTTTCAGCCGAATATCTGCAGAGAGCATGCGCGACAACATTCACAGTCTTATAACTGATATACGCGCGCAGATGCCTGACACAAAGATTCTTATGATTTGCCCTACGGAGTGCTACAAAAGAGTATATTCGAGGCGCGGAAAAAATCGCCGACGCACGTCCTTTTTGGTGGTAAATACACGCGTGGCCGAGATTAGAAAAGTACTCAAAGCCTACGCTGCTGAAGAAGGAATTCCATTCTACGACAGATATGAAGTTGCGGGTTCTGCCGGAGCCGCCGCCAAACTGAAAAATGCGTCGCTTCTCAGTCGCGACGGCATCCATTTCACGGCCAAGGGATACCAACTCTGGGGGACTTTGCTTGCGAAATCGTTCATTGAATGTCTCTCGACCCCTCTTGAGAACGGAGAGAATGCAGCCGCCGAATAAAAAAATCAACATGGCATGAATTTTTTTCGTTTTTTTCTTGCATAGATACGAGCATTCTTATTAACTTCGCATTATAAATATGTCCGCTATCCGGGCAGAATTTTTGAAACTACTACACTAAATATATGATATTCAAATTTCGTATAGTATCCGACGAAGTGGAGAACTTCAAGCGTGAAATTCAGATTGACGCTACTGCCACTTTCCTCGACCTCAAAAAGGCGATTTGTGCATCAGTGGGCTACGATGCCACTCAGATGAGCTCTTTCTTCCTCTGCGACCGCAACTGGGAAAAAGAGAAGGAAATAACCTTTGAAGATATGGGCGTCGATGATGATAACGATGTTTACCTCATGGACGAATCCGTTCTTTCGGATTTCATCGAAGATGAAGGCCAGAAATTGCTTTACGTTTTCGATTACCTCACCGAGAGAATGTTCTTCATCGAGATGACAGAACTTGTCACCGGCCGCTCTCTCAAAGATCCTTTCTGCTCTCTGTCGCTCGGCACTCCTCCTCCCGAATTTGTCGACATCGACGAATTCGACGCCAAAATTGATGAAAAGCAGAAAGCCGTTGCAAGAGACACCGACCTCGACGAAGATTTCTACGGCTCCGACAGCTTCAATGAAGATGAGTTCGAAAGCCAGGGCTTCGACGAAATGACTTTTGACGACTAATACAGACAATACCTCCTACAATATTTAATCCCCGCCGCTGTACACACGGCGGGGATTTACATAGCTAAGCGTTTCTCTAACTTCTTTCCACCCTTTTTCCAAACCTTTGCACGATACTATAGCCCACATACTGGCCTCCGACTGGATTTATACAGTATTCGCGATCGCAGCTCTTGGCTCGACCGTGCTGATTATCATGGTGATACTCTCAGAGAACCGAAATCCGGTGAAGTCGCTTGCGTGGGTAACGATTCTTCTCCTCCTCCCCGTTGTCGGTATTATACTGTACCTTTTCTTCGGCAGGAGTTTTAAGAATGTGCGCATGATATCGCGTCGCAACAGGCGCAAACTCAGACGACGGGAAAAAAGAACGCTTATTTCACCTGAATCGCAAGGCCTCAGCAGTTCTTCCATTCAGCAAATAAAACTTGGAAGGTCTTTGACGGGTGCACAGTTCTATACAGACAACTGTGTAGAGATATTTTCCGATGGCACGTCAAAATTTGAAGCGCTTAAGAGAGACCTTCTTCTGGCAAAGCACTCTATCAATATCCAATATTATATCTTTGAAGACGATAAGCTCGGACGGGAATTTGCCGACATCCTCATAGCCAAGGCTGCTCAAGGTGTCAAGGTCCGACTCATCTACGACCATGTAGGGTCTATCAAAGTCCGTTCGAGTTTCTTCAAAGAACTTCGGGAGAAAGGTGTGGAGACTTACCCGTTCTTCAAGGTGACATTCCCCTCGCTCGCCACTCGTGTAAACTGGCGTAACCACCGCAAAATCTGCATAATAGACAATGCTGTAGGATACATCGGCGGCATGAACGTGGCCGACAGATATATCGACGGCGGCAAGAAGTTTGAAAGCTGGTTTGATGCCCATGTAAGAGTCACGGGTCCTGTCGTCGCTGCCCTGCGCTACTCTTTTACCGTAGATTGGAACTTCATGGGCCGCGGCCTTATTGAAGATTCGGAGTGCCTCGACGACTCTACCTTTCCCCACTTTGGCGTACCCGATGTGGGTGCTCAGCTGCTGACTTCCGGCCCTACCTCTCAGTGGGCCAATATCGCACTGGCTTTTCATAAGGCGATATCCACGGCCCGCCGCAGGGTATTCATCCTCACTCCCTACTTCCTCCCCACAGAGGCTTTGCTGAAAGCGCTCCAGAGTGCAGCACTCTCGCATGTCGATGTCCGTATTATTATGCCGCGCCGAAGCGATTCAACAATGCTCACCTATGCGTCGGCGTCATATATCAGTCAATGCCTCCAGGCAGGCATCAAGGTTTATCTCTATGAAGCCGGTATGCTTCATGCCAAGTGCATGATTATCGACGACGAGCTTGTAACTATCGGCTCCACGAACTTCGACTTCCGAAGTTTTGAGTGCAATTTCGAATCTAATCTATTTATGTACAGCAAGGAACTCTGTTCGAAAGCTATAGAGATTTTCAAAGACAATCTCAAGCGCTCGACAAGGGTTCAACAGGTGGAGTGGAAACGCCGTCCTCTCACAAGAAAAGTCGGTGAATCCGTGCTCCGCCTCCTCAGCCCCATACTTTAGTAATTTCTCAAACTCATGGATAAAAGTAATATCGAATCTCAGAAAGAAAGGTTCTGCACACTTTTAAAAAGCACGGGCCGCGAAAATATCGACTATGTAATCGAAGACCTCGAAAGCTGGGGGTTCTTCGAAGCTCCGGCATCGTCGCAAGGTCATCACGCCTACCCCGGCGGTCTGCTTGAGCATTCTCTCAATGTCTACGACGCGGCTGTAGCTTCCCGTGAATCGATTATAAAACTGCGTCCCGATCTCGAGTCGAGTCTGAAACCTGAATCTATCATCATCGCTGCTCTCCTCCATGATGTGTGCAAGGCAAATTTCTACAAACTCGTCCGTAAAAAGAAACGCAATGAAATAGGTATCTTCGAGGAAGTGGAAACATACGAAATCCACGACGAAATTTTCCCTGTCGGCCACGGTGAGAAATCTGTAATTCTCCTGCTACAGTCAGGCCTCGACCTTACCGACGATGAAATCTATGCAATCCGTTGGCACATGGGCCCGTGGAATCTCTCTCGTGAAGATGAGAAATACTATCGCCAGGCGGGTAAGCAGACTCCCCTTCAACCGCTTATCCATGCCGCCGACACATTGGCTTCGGCGATTCTCGAGCGTCCGGCTGCAAAGATTTGACGAGGCAGAACTTTTAGTTGAGTTGTGCGTTAATAAAATATAATTAACAACGACTCAACTATGAAGATTCTCAAATTTACACCTATCGCCATACTCTCTGTGGCCGCAGCCTTTGCGCTGTCTTCTTGTTCCAAGGAAACTCATCTCGAAGGCCAATGGATGGGTAATCCTGAAAGAATTGCTCATCTTTCGGGTGCGTCCGACGCTACGGCTACAATGACTCTTTCTTTTGATCAGCCCGACAAGAAGGGCGGCACTGTTATGCTCTCGGCGGTAATAGAGGTTGAGCAAGGTATTGCATCATTCTCGACTGATACGCCGGATGATCCCTACGAAACATCGGTGACAGCAACCGCCAACGCTACTGGTAAATACGTATTTACTGACGACGATTACGAAGATATCGCCATAACTCTCGACCCGGGTTCTTTCTCTCTCTCGGTTGATCCCTCGGGCGTAACGTTCGCTCAGAATATTATCGACGGACAGCAGCAGCCCGTACTCGATTCATTGGCTGCCGCCACTGCAGCTCAGTGGAAAACTATCCTGACACCTGCCGCACGCGAACTCTTCAACAGATACACCACTATCGACGATATCAAGATTCATCACGACGATATAATGTCGTGTGAAATAGACGACAGGGATTACACACTTCGCCGTGTAGGTGTTCCCGATTGATGATGTTTGCGAAGTACCCTCTTTATCACGGGAGGTGCTGTAAAATATGCAATAATTATACCCGCGCTGTCGGCTGCAAAATCAAGCAGTTCGGCGGCGCGTCCGTTTTCAAGAGCCCCTTGCCAGAGTTCATCAAGGCCTCCGCTTATTGCAGCGGCGATTGCGAAGATGAGTTTGATACGTGTTGTCAATGATTTCCCGGCACGATAGTAGTCAAAGCAGAGAGCCGAAAACAGGCCGCCGAACATTATCGCGTGGATATATTTGTCCAGGTAAGGGATAGCAGGCAGTTCATCCGCTCCCACAGGATCATCGTTGAGTGTCGCATACAGTATCACACATACCACGATACATGTAGGCCACCAGCGTAACAAAAATTTCTTAAGCATTAAGTAAGTCTTGTAATTATCAGAATGGTATATAGTCGCGCGGATTCAGCGGAGAACCGTTATGCCATAATTCGTAAACAACAGGGCTGCCCGCACTGCCGGCTCCGATGCGCTGTCCGGCAAGTACCTTTTTGCCGCGCGATATGTATATATCCGACAAGCCGGAATACACACTTATAAAGTCGTTGGGATGCTGTATTACTACTGTTGTAGTTCCGTCGGCAAGCGTGGTAGTACTGAGGATGGTGCCTCTGTACACGGCACTTGCAGGAGTCTGTCCGTGAGCGGCGATTGATACGCCTGGCACAACATCCGATATATCAGAGATTTCCGCGCCTACCGAAGCCGGAGAAGAGAAGACCATTCCTTCGGCGGCAATAGGAGAAAGCACTGAAAGATTGAAGCGCTCTTCGTCGCGATACTGCTCTACAAAGCGTTGCTCCGCTTCGGATGCAGCAAGCAGAGAGTCAGATAGTATCACCTGGGCCTCGGCTATCTCCTTTATGGAGTCCGAGGGCAATTCGTCGTTGAGAATCGCCACAATATTATCAATATAAGCCTGATTAATTTTTGCCGATTGCTCCAGAGAGTCCAGTCTCAAGGCCGTCTCCAGATATTGGTTGCGGAGATTGCCACGGAGAGCTCCCGGCAGGAGCTGTCGCATGGGAGTAAATGCAAAAATCACCCAGAGCAAAGCCGCCATACCGGCAATTATTGCAAGACTTCCAAGTATCACACGGGGACGTGTCATACGGATAGACCACACCCTGTTGAATGTGTTCTCCCTGATAAAATCAAGGCGGTATCTTGGCGGGTTCTTATAGTTCGTCATTTCTTACTCTTTTTTGGCAAGGACGCTACGCACATCGGTGTCTTCGGGTTGTTTGTTCTGTTCCGCAAACTCGTTCAGCACCTTGATAGCTTCCTCAAGCATTGTGTCTATACCGTTCAGCGCAAGTTCGGGATCGAGGTCTACCTCGGCTCCCGGAGTCGGAGGTATTCCGTTCTCTGTCAGCACCATATTGCTGTCGTAAAGAGGCGAAGCCGAAAAGCGTACACCCCACCCGCAGGGTAATTCTGAGGAGAAAGGCATACCGGCACCGCCACCTGTCGTCGCTCCCATGATTATCACATTGGGGAGGTTGCGCATTACCGCCACAAAATTATTGGCGGCACTGAAGGTGCTTCGGTTGGTAAGCACGATTACTGGTTTGAGCCAACGCACATGGTCGCTTGCCGGGTCAATATAGAAAGCATAGGGCTCGGAAAATTCATTATGTCCCGGGCCTGTTTTATGTGTGATATATCCGCCGAGGATACGTTCATTTATGAAATGCGACACCAGCTTCTCCACATTGGTCACGTCGCCGCCGCCGTTATCACGGATATCGAGTACAAGTCCGTCGGCTTCTTTCATGGTGAGCAGCATCATGTCCACGAAACTATCGCTGACACCGGATGTGAACGACGCATACCTTGCGTATCCTACATTCCTATCCTCAAGATATTTATATATAAATCCGCTGCCGGAAGAATAATTAAAATCGAGATATGATTCCTCGATAAGTCGGAGATTGAAATTCTGCGGATAGTCGCTCCACCACTTGTTGTAGTAGCTCACGTCGAACCACGAAATCAGATTCGTATGTCCGTCTTTAAGTTCGGCAAGCATGGCAGCGCAATGGTCGAAGAACATTCGGTTGTCCCACTCGGTATCAATCTCGGAGCGATATTTTTGGCCAATCTGCTCCCAGTCTACGTCCTTATCTTCAAAGAAACAATAGTGCTCGTCAAGAATTGTCCACAAGGCATCGAAGTTGCCGTAGTAATCGTTATCCCACGAGTCCACGCTATGGCAGCCTGAGAGACCCGCCGACGAGGCGAGAGCAAATGCAATTGTTGCACAAGTATGTCTCCAACCCTTTTTCATATCAATATAAAGCACTGATTATCTTTGCGTCGCTAACATCAAGCTTCTTTGTGCCGATAGATATCCACTCCGACACTATGCCTAAAACAAATGTATGCGATGTGCTGCGCGAAACTATATCGTTGGCCTTCGACGAGAAAACATCACAGCGGTAGCCCGCACGCAATATCGTATTGCCGAATCTTAAATCGATGGTCGCGAGATTGTCAAGATTGAAGTAGTTGCCGAGCCATGCGCCGTGTGCCAGACCTTTGCGATTGCCGAGGTAGATTTCGTAGTACAGTTCGCCATACTCTGGACAGAAGAAACATCCTGTAACGGGCAGCGTCGCCTGATAGCGGATGCACACGGGAAGGCGGCCGAATTTGCCGTTCCACACGAGCGACCCTGTAGCTCCAACTGTCCACGCACCCTTAGCGGCCACGGGATTGTTGCTGTTTCGCGGACTGTAGTCCGCACCACAGGTTATCGAAGTATTTCCGCCGGCAAGCACCGTGAAGCCCTTTGATAATCGCCACCGATGAGCCATGGACCAACCGAGGCGCAGTGAGATGTCGTACATCCGGGCATTGCCAGCCGGGTTCAAGCCGCTGTCATACGACAGCCGTCCATCCAGTTTCATCACCCATTTTTCGGAATTAAAACGCATGGCCTGCATGCGCTCATAGTCGAGAGCGAGAGTCAGTCCGGAATATTTAAGAGGACTGAGATAGGTCTGGGTCAGCGATTTGCCACCGACCTCAAGACAGTAGGATGAAAGCACGGGGCGTATCACCTCCGACTGTCCGTAGGCAGAGAAAAGTGAAGTTGCGGCACACAGTGCCGTGGCCATTAGTCGGTGTCCGAGACTACTCTTCATCCGTCAATGTCTCAAAGAGATTGCCTTGCACAGCCTCGGTATTCTCGATACCATCGTCAGCATCATCAGCATCATCAGCCGAATCAACTACATCTATTTCAGCGACTTCAGTAGTTTCCTCGTCTTCGGCAGGCTCGGTTGTGTCGGGACGCTTCGGCTCGAGTTCGATGATGTCGGCCAGAGGATAGGTGGTAAGGCGCTTGCCGCGGGCCTTGAAAGATTTGACGCCGATAAAGTCCTCGGCATCAATTATCTGGTTTACACGAGCCTCATCGGTGAATACGAGTTCGAAAAGGGGAGCTTCGTGGTCGGAGAGTTTTTTAAGTACCGAGCGACTGTCGTCTCCTACAAATCGCTGGCGACGAGCCGAATCCTCAAACGTGAAGCGCTTGATATACGGATAGCCCTGCTCTGCATCATCGAGGATAGCCGTCCAAACAGTCTTGGGACGGAACTTCTCGAGGCGGAGCACCTTCTCATCGTAGTGGTTTGTAACTTCGAAGCCGGTGGTATAGTATTCACCCGAAGGAAGCACCACGAGTATTCTGTCGGAACCTGCAAATTCTCCGAGGTACTCGCCGCGACCGTCATAGTTCAGACGCATCACATCGTAGTCGAACCATACCTTTCGGCCGCCGAGAGTCGACTGGCCGCGTTCTTTCAGCGAGAAGCGTGCTACGTCGTTTTTAGTCACGAGATTACCCTGAGCGGCACGGCCCTTGATGCTGAGTTTGGAGAAGTCAACATCAAAACTGAGATTTTTGAGCCTGAGTTTCGGTTTGAGCGTAACTTTAACAACCTCAGCCTCGCCGTTAGGATTGGATGAGAACCATACGATGCGTGACTTGGGCAAGAGATTGGAAGTGAGCTGATATTCCTTATCGCGGGTCATGCCGGTTGCGGCGAAGCGCTTCATGTAGTACACACCGCCGCGTCCGTTCTGATATATCACATTATAAATAGTACGAGTATCATTGCGCTTGTACACATTTACAAAGAGTACATCCTTACCAACCGACAGTTTCTCCTGCACGCGGACAATCTTATATCGGCCGTCGCGATAGAAAATGATGATATCGTCTATCGACGAGCAGTTGCAGATAAACTCGTCTTTCTTAAGCGACGTACCTATAAATCCTTCTTCGCGGTTGATATATAGTTTTTCGTTAGCTTCGACAACTGTGGCCGCCTGGATATTGTCGAATCCGCGTATCTGTGTACGGCGGGGATATGACGCTCCATATTTCTTCTTAAGATATTCGTACCACTCTACGGTCACATCGTCGATGTGCTCGAGGCGGTTGAGATTATCGGCAATCTTGGCCTGCAGAGCCTCGATATAGCGGTCAGCCTCATCGGAGTTGAAACGCAGGATGCGCTTCATCTTTATTTCCAAAAGACGAAGGATATCGTCGCGGGTCACATCGCGCACGAGCGACGGCTTGAATGGTTCGAGTCGTCGGTCGATATGCTCTACGGCGGCATCAATATGAGGAGCCTCTTCGTATTCGGCATCCTTATAAATGCGGTTTTCGATAAAGATTTTCTCCAGCGATGCGTAGAGAAGTTTCTCGCGGTCTTCGCCAAGCGCAACCTCTATTTCGGAGGTGATGATTTTCTTAGTAGTCTCTACATTGTGGCGGAGCACATCGCTTACACCGATGAAGCAAGGTTTGTCCTCGCGTATCACGCAGCAGTTGGGTGAGATATTCACCTCACAGTCGGTGAAGGCATAGAGCGCGTCGATAGTCTTGTCGCTCGACGTCCCGGGGATGAGGTGTATAAGAATCGAAGCCTCTGCGGCAGTATTATCCTCAACCTTGCGGATTTTTATCTGACCGCGTTCAAATGCCTTGAGGATAGAATCGATAAGTCCGGCCGAGGTCTTGCCGAAGGGGAGTTCGGTGACGTTGAGCGTGCGCGAGTCTATTTTCTCAATCTTGGCTCTGACTTTCACGGCCCCGCCACGTTTGCCGTCGTTATATCGGCTCACGTCTATCATACCGCCTGTTATAAAGTCGGGGTAGAGTTCAAACTCCTCTCCACGTACACAAGCTATAGCCGCATCAAGTATTTCATTGAAATTGTGAGGCAGAATCTTCGACGACAGACCTACGGCAATACCTTCGGCACCCTGAGCGAGAAGTACCGGGAATTTCGTAGGGAGAGTCACAGGTTCGCGTTTGCGACCGTCGTAACTCATGGTCCACTCCGTAACCTTGGGATTGAAAAGGACCTCCGATGCGAATGGCGACAGACGGGCCTCGATATAACGGGCTGCAGCGGCATCACTGCCCGTAAGCACGTTACCCCAGTTACCCTGAGTCTCTACGAGGAGTTCCTTTTGACCGAGCTGCACGAGAGCGTCCTTGATCGAAGCATCGCCGTGAGGGTGATACTGCATGGCAGTACCCACAATGTTGGCAACCTTATTGAAGCGCTCATCGTCTATGGTCTTCATAGCGTGGAGAATACGGCGCTGAACGGGCTTGAGACCGTCGTCGATATGAGGCACGGCACGCTCGAGTATCACATAGGATGCATACTCCAGGAACCATGTCTGATACATACCGCGGAGGGTGTGTTTCTGCACCTCTTCGGGCGTAGCATACGGCTTACGCTTCTCCTGAACGGGGGCCGGAGACTCCTCTTCTACTTCTTCCACGCCCTTGGCTTCAGGGCTTTCGCTATATAATTCTTCGTCGGATTCGCTCATTTTGAATAGGTCGGCATTAAGGCTTGATGCTACAAATTTAGCAATTTTCTTCCTAACTGCAAAACTATTCGCCGCATAAAGAATATGTAAAATGATGAACATTAACGGGCCGGGGGCGTTCTAAAGATATGAATATTCATCATCCTATTGTTTAATTCTAAACCCCTCCCCCCCATTTTATGGATTGGCTCATAACTACATTCAGGGAAAACCCCGCAATCCCTATCTTCCTGACTCTCGGCCTCGGCTTTTGGTTAGGTAAATTAAAATATAAATCCTTTTCGCTCGGTACCGTTACTTCTGTACTGCTCGTCGGAGTGCTTGTCGGACAGCTCGACATCCCTATCCCCGGCCCCGTCAAGTCTATTTTCTTCCTCCTCTTCCTCTTTGCAATCGGTTATAGCGTAGGCCCGCAGTTCTTCCAGGCTATGAAAGGCACAGGTATCAAGCAGGTTATCTTTGCCGTGGTCATGTGCGTTATCTGTTTGCTTGTCACTGCCGGAGTTGCCTATCTTTTCGGATACAACGCAGGTGAGGCTGTCGGACTCTTCGCAGGAGCTCAGACAATTTCTGCCGTAATCGGTGTGGGTGGGGATACAATTTCGACCCTTTCGGCTTCGGCTGCCGACAAGAAGAATTGGACTGAACTTATCCCTGTATGCTACGCTGTTACATACATTTTCGGTACTATCGGTTCGGCTTACATCCTCAGTATTATCGGTCCCGCTATGCTTGGCGGCATAAAGAAAGTAAGAGAAGACACAGCACAGCTCGAGAAGGAGATGAACGACAGCTCCGTTATCGACGATCCTGCCTACGTCAACGCTTTCCGCCCCGTAGTATATCGTGCTTACAAGGTCGACGGCGACTTCTTCGCCACACCCCGTACTATAGCGGAGATTGAAACTCAGATAGAAAAAGAAGGGCGCCGCGGATTCGTAGAACGCCTCCGCATGGCAAACGGCTCTATTGCCGATGCTCCCGAACAGGACCACGAAATAGCTAAAGACGACACTATCGTAATCAGCGGTCGCCGTGAATTTATCATAGGAGATGAATCCTGGATCGGCAAGGAAGTCTCAGACCCCGAACTCCTCAGCTTCCCTGTAGAACGTATTCCCGTAATGCTCGCAAGCAAGCAGTGCGACGGCAAGACTGTAGAACAACTCCGCGCAATGCCCGAGATGAACGGTGTAGCTATCGCCTCTATCACCCGCAGCTCACATGCCGTACCCGTCCTCGCGCAGACCAAACTCAATCGTGGCGATATGCTCACAATAATGGGTCTCAAGCGCGAAGTCGACACCGCAGCAAAAGCTATCGGATATGCCGACCGTCCCTCAAAGAGTACCGATATGGTATTCGTCGGCCTCGGCATCTTCATCGGTGCCCTCATCGGCGCCATTACTATCCACCTCGGAGGTATTCCCGTGAGCCTCAGCACATCAGGCGGCGCGCTTATCGCAGGCCTCGTACTCGGCTGGCTCCGCTCCAAGCACCCGACTTTCGGCGCTATCCCCGACTCCTCGGTATGGCTTATGAATAACCTCGGCCTCAACATGTTTATCGCCGTTATCGGCATCACAGCCGCGCCCACCTTTGTGAGCGGCATCAAAGAAGCAGGCTTCATGCTCTTCGTAGCCGGTATCATAGCCACAACCCTCCCGCTAATCATCGGTATCTTCATCGGCGACAAAGTCTTTAAATTCCACCCCGCTATCAACCTTGGATGTGTTGCCGGTTCGCGAGTCACCACAGCATCGCTCGGTGCTATCCAGGACGCCGTCGGATCTTCAGTACCCGCCCTCGGCTATACCATTACCTACGCTATCGGTAATACCCTGCTCATCCTTATGGGTGTGGCCATGACACTGATGTTTGCATAACGTATTCTCATACTCCTCTCTCCTCTTAATATTTAAATCTCAACTGCTACAATATGAATACTCCCAAAAATCCGCTCTCAAGAGCCTACGAAGAAAAACTCAGCCGGATGAGCCCCTTCGAAATCAAGAACGAACTTATCCGTCTGGCACAGAAAGACGCACGCGAATCTTCCGCAACATATCTTAATGCCGGTCGCGGCAACCCCAACTGGACTTCATCCGATGCTCGCGAAGCCTTCTTCATGCTCGGCAACTTCGCCGTCGCCGAGTGTAAACGCGACTATAGCGATACTCCCGGTATTGCCGGCTGCCCCGAGCACGACGGCATAGCAAAGCGATTCCTCGACTATCTCGAATCTCAGCCCGACAGCGACGGCAAAGACCAGCTCAAACGCGGCTATGACTACTGCGTGGAAACCTTCGGCGCCGACCCTGACGAACTCGTTTGGGAATGGACCGACGGCATCATCGGCGACCATTACCCCACCCCGCCCCGCATCCTCAAATACACCGAGGAAATTGTCCGCGCCTACCTCGCGCAGGAAATGGGCAACCGTGCCGACGGGCTCGGAAAAGAATACGACCTCTTCGCCGTCGAAGGCGGTACAGCCGGCATGTGCTACGTATTCGACTCCCTCCAGGCAAATCATCTCGTGAAGAAAGGCGATAAGATTGCACTCATGGCGCCTCTGTTCACCCCTTATATCGAGATACCTAAGCTCGACCGCTTCGACTTCGACGTAGTCACTATCAGCGCCAACCCCGTTGACGAAGACGGTTATCACGACTGGACATATCCCGACTCGGAGCTCGACAAGCTGCGCGACCCATCTGTCAAACTCGTCTGCCTCATCAACCCCTCCAATCCCCCCTCCTACCGACTCTCCGACGACAACCTCGAGCGATTTATCGACATCGTAAAGAAGGACAACCCTAACCTTATAGTCGTTACCGACGACGTCTACGGCACCTTCGCCACCAACTTCAAGTCGCTGATGTACGTATTGCCCTACAATACGCTCTGCGTCTACTCTTTCTCCAAATATTTCGGAGCAACAGGCTGGCGACTCGGCGTAGTTGCAGCCGCTCAGAAAAACATCTTCGACAAGCTCATCTCGCAGCTCCCCGAAGACGAAAAGCAGGACCTCGCACGCCGCTACGGCTCACTCACTCTTGATGTAAGCAAACTCAAATTCATCGACCGAATGGTTGCCGACAGTCGCGACGTAGCCCTCAACCACACCGCCGGTCCCTCTACCCCTCAGCAGATTATGATGAGCCTCTTCGCCCTCAAGTGCCTCAACGACACCTACGATGTGTACAAGAAGAAGATGCACGCCATGATCAACGACCGCCTCGCCGCTCTCTGGGAGAACACCGGCTTCAAGATGATTGCCGACCCTCTGCGCGTTGGCTACTACTCCGAGATCGACATTATGGTATGGGCCCGCAAATTCTACGGCGACGAGTTCGCCGAATGGCTCTCCAAGAAGCACAATGCGCTTGACGTAACCATGCGCCTCGCTGCCGAAAAAGGCATCGTAGTGCTCAACGGCTCAGGCTTCGACGGCCCCGACTGGTCTATCCGCACCTCCGAGGCAAACCTCAACCGCGAAGACTACGTAACCATTGGCAAATCAATCCGCGAAGTCCTCGACGAATACCACCAGAACTTCCTCGAGTCAAAGAAATAAGACATCCCCCCAATAATCACGCAGGGCCGATTCCACACGGAGCCGGCCCTGCGTGATTTAAGACCGGCAAGCAAGAATAACAAAATTTCAATTTCCTCTTCGCTGCGGGACGTGAGCCGACAGGCTCATCGGGTGCGGGGCAGCTGCCGCTAAGGTGTAGAAGTCCAAGCCCTCCATTATCGGGCCCGAACCTCTGACCTCGGGTGGCGGCTTCTCCGGCGAAGAGACGGGGATTAGAAAAACGGTGGTCATGGGAGCGGCCTTCGCAGGCAGGTCTTCCATAGACTTTCGGCGATATGCGCGGTATGCGCTGATAGAGATGTCACGCTCTACACATGGCGGGAAGTCGGGATTGCGCGTGCCAGCACAGCT
>JAAVFI010000079.1 GCA_014800815.1 Bacteroidales bacterium
ACTCTAATGGTTCACCTGATAGTAGGCGACTGACTATTTTCAGCCGTTCTTCAAAGTTATGGTGTCTATACATAAAGCACCCCAAAAGTTTTGTGTCCAACTTTTGGGGTGCAGTTCACCCCCGACGAGGCATTTTCAAACACCGCCCTGGCCGTGTTTGATCCCGCCGACCTCAGCCGCCTGCGCCCAGGTGCCGACGCAGCCTCCGCCCGTCGCTACGAACTCGACCCACGCACCGGCCTCCCCGTCGCCACCCCCTCCGGGCGCCTCGAAATCTGGGCTCACCCCTGCCCCGCCGACCAACTGCGAACCAAGCCGGCCTACGTCATAGCCGTCGACGTTGGCGGCTGCTGGGAGGGCGCCGACTGGAGCGTCATCGCCGTTTTCGACGTTCGCACCCCGGGGCAGCTCGAAGTCGTTGCCCAATGGCGCGGCCACGTCCACATTGACCGCCTCTGCTCGCTGGCCTGCGCGCTGGGCCGCTACTACCATCGCGCCCTGCTCATCTTCGAAAGCAACACCCTCGAAACCCGCGGCACCCACGCCCTGGAAAAGCTCGGCCGCTCCGGCTACCCCAACCTCTACCGCCGCCAGGCGTTCGACACCGTTACCAACACCATGTCGACCCGCATCGGCTTCCACACCAACGCCGCCACCAAGGCCGCCGCCATCTTCGAACTAACCTATGCCCTGCGCGACGGCCGCCTGATCGAACGCTCAGCCGCCGCCATCGACGAAATGGCAACCTACATTCGCCGCGGCGAAAAAACCGAAGCCGCCCACGGCTGCCACGACGACATGCTCATGACCCGCGCCATCGCCGCCTACGCCCTGGCCCAATCCCCGCCCCGCCCCCTGAAATCCCTCTTCTAATTTTGCGGATTAGAAAAAAAGCGCTACCTTTGTACTGCAACTTTACATGCACATGCAACCAAAGTTGCAGTACAGCCATATTTTTCCCTTCACCTATGATCATAGAACGATAAGACCGAAGCGTTGGAAGAGTACATGATGTATGGAGGAATGCCGACCGCCGCCATAGAACCCGACGAAAGGGAAAAACGTAAGTACCTGCAGGGATTATTCTCAAATGTGTATATCAAGGACATTGTTGAACGCTATAAACTAAGAGGAGACAGCCTGCTGGATATTTTGGTTGACATACTGTCATCCTCGGTTGGCTCACTGACAAATCCCAATAAACTCGCCAACACCGCCGGCTCACGGATGGGAAACAAGCCATCGAACAACACCATTAAGAACTACCTCGAATATTTAGAAGACGCATATCTTTTTCAGAGCGCAAAACGGTGGAACGTTAAAGGTCGTAAATATTTCGACACCATACAGAAATACTACGCAACAGACCTCGGGCTACGGAATGCGCGGTTAAACTTTCGCCAGCAGGAAAGATCGCATCTGATGGAAAACATGATTTACAACGAACTGATCCGCAGAGGATATTCAGTTGATGTAGGCGTTGTTGAAGTTCATCAGAGCATCAATGGAGTCCGAAAAATGTCGCAATATGAAATAGACTTTGTGGTAAACATCGGGAACAACAAAATCTACATCCAGTCCGCCCTAAATATCGACACTCCCGAGAAAAAAGAACAAGAAACATTCTCACTGAGACACACCGGCGACTTCTTCCGCAAAATCGTAGTTCTCGGCGGAAGTCAGAAACCCTGGACAGACAATGACGGCGTAATGTATATCGGCGTCATTCCATTCCTCTTGGCCGACATCATCTCCGAGCCCATCATTCCTTAACCGTCCGAGAAAGCTTCAAAGTGCGGCAACAGCCTTTTCAGCGGATTTGCGCGCGCAGGGCGGCGCGCATCCGCTCGGCGGCAGGGGAGTTGGTTTTCAGGATGTTGAGGACTGCCGTCAGATAACCGCGCTTATCGCCGGTGCCGGTCAGCGGGCCGACGTTGCTCTGCCCGACCATCGACTTCTGATTATAAACCCTCAGAACCGACGCATAATCTCCCGCATGGACATAGCCGCTGAACTCGCGGCATTTACTCTCATAAATTGCCCGCGGATTAATCTCGTCGACCAGGTCGGCCATGTGTTCTTCCAGCTTGCTTATCGACGCAAAGCGGCCGTCGATGCGATGCTCCATGATGTGCTTGACCTGGTGGCGCGTGTGCTGCAACGCCTGCTGGCGCATCTCGCCGCGAAACATTGCAATAACCGCCTCCTTAACCTTCTGAAACACCCGCTGCGGGTCGCGGCGATGAACCTCGGCAACAGCCTTGACAACCCCCTCCACCATCAGCAGATTCTCAATCTCCGCCACCTCGGGCACCATAATCTTCTTGCGCCGCAAATAGGCCACCTCCTGCTCCGAACGCCGGTCGCGGTCAACGATACCCATGCTATCCAGATGATGAAAACCCTCGAGCGAATTAAAAACGCGCGTTGACTCAATCACCCGGTCACACGACCCCAGCGCCGTTACCGTATGTTCCGGAAAAATCAGCGGATACAACTTCGAATCAATCGAATGAGTATTATCACCCTCAATGAACAACACAGGCCGGCGCGCGCCCAAAATCGCCATATACATATCCTCGCGCAGCGGCGAATCCGGCGGCAAAACAACATAGTCAAACACCTGGGCCTCAGCGTCGCACCCGCGAACCCAAATCGTCGTTGCCCCGCTGCGCGTAGCCGCGAAATCCAGGTCATGCGTCGTGTAGACAAACGTGCAGTCCGGCCTCAGCGACTCAACCCGGTCCCAGACCCGGCGCAACGTCGACGGATGCAAAAACAGCTCCGGGCTCTCAATCGGAATCACCGCCCCGGGCGGAGCATACAAAACCCCGCCGAAATAATAAAGCACCAGCTTCTCGCCCGCCGACAACTTAACCTGCGGGCGGCCAACATCATCGCCGGCGCTCATAAACATCAGCGCCCCATCGGCGCGCAAAACCTCATTGTCAGGAAAAATCTCGCGCCACAGAGCCAACACCCTGTCAATACGCGTTACCGGCAAATCCCCTCGCCGCCCCTCAACCTTAAAAGCCAGCAAAGACTGCATCTCGTCGGCCAGCATCAACGCCATCAGCCTCTCGGCCTCAGTCGCCGGAGCGCCCGACACCACCGACGCAAACGGCATCCGCGCCTGCGCTCGCCCATAAAGCCAATCAATCGACCCCTCGGGCGCATCGGCCACGAAAGCGCCATAAAGCGCACGCAACGGCGACAACCTGAACACCGGCGCAGCCGCCGACTCAGCCAGCCTCGACGTGAAACGCGACTTACCCGCGCCATTAGCGCCGATAACCAAAACCTGATGAGCCTGCTCCGGCAAAACCTCCGAAGCGCCGTCAACTTTCCTGGGCAAAATAATCTTCATAACACTGCAAATATACCCAAATCCCCCCGAAAAACCTACTTCAGAAAGAAAAAAAATCATTTTTTCGCATTTTTTTCCTAAAAAATTTGCTCAATCCAAAAATTATACCGAACTTTGCACCGCAAAACCCAAACAAGGGCATGCAAGACTCCGTAGCTCAGTTGGTAGAGCAACTGACTCTTAATCAGTGGGTCGAGGGTTCGAGCCCCTCCGGGGTCACTCAGGCCGGAAATCTTTCGATTTCCGGCTTTTTGTTTTGGGCGGGGAGAACCTTGGTGAGACGTACCATGCTTCGCTATTGCTTCTTCTATACCACCTTAGTGGTGGTATAATCGTTTATTGGTAGTATATTTTCCTAAAAGATCTATTTGTATCACTTTTTTGGTGGTATATTTGCATATAAGTAGTATATTTTGTATCTTTGCAACAAATTATCGGATATGACGCAACTCAATAATCTTTACACTCAATGGATAGCCGTTCAGCCGCTTTCATCTGATGATGAAAAGCGACTGAAGCGCAAGTTTATGCTTGACTTCAACTACAATAGTAATCATATTGAGGGTAATACGCTCACATACGGGCAGACTGAGGTTCTGCTTCTTCTCGGTGAAGTCATTGGCTCGGCAAAGATGAAAGATCTTGAGGAGATGAAGGCTCATAACATTTGTCTAAATATGGTTGAGCAAGAGGCTCAAACTGATGAGCCTCTGACTGAAACTTTCATCCGTCAGGTACATAAGGTTATGTTACGTGAAGATTACACGGTGTATCGACAGTTACCTGGAGGAGAAACAACAAGTTATACCGTTCACGCTGGAAGATACAAAACACGTCCTAATTCGGTCATTACACCTACGGGTGAACGGTTTGAATATGCCTCACCAGACGAAACTCCAGCCTTGATGACAGATCTGGTTTCTTGGTATAACGAAGCGGCTGAAGATGGTTCGATGTCTCCCATTCAACTTGCGGCATTGTTTCATTACCGTTATATTCGTATTCACCCTTTTGAAGATGGCAATGGACGTATCGCTCGACTGATGGTCAACTTTATTTTACGTCGCCACAAATGGCCGATGATGGTTATCCGTAGTAAAAATAAGAAAGCCTATCTGAATGCATTGGCACTTGCAGATTCCTCCGTTGGTCAGATTCCAGCAGACGGTGCACATGCATCACTTAAATCCATTACCCCATTTGTGGACTATATGGAGAAGGCATTGTCAGCTGATATTTCTGCTATACTTGAATTTCTATCAGGTGACAGAGAAACAATGTGGTGGTATGAAGGTGAAATTATACGCTTCTCTACGACTACCCCCGGACGGATTCTTCGTGTCCTTCAATCAGACCCTAATGCATCCCTATCGACCATATCCACAATCCTCGGCATAAGCCGATCCGCAATCCAAAAGCAAGTGGATAACCTTGCAGAAAAAGGCTACATAGCTCGTCCCGAAGGCAAAAAACGAGGTTGGATAGTTAGAGTCAAACAATGACTTAGTCATAAATAGAAAATATCGCATATGTTATTATGAATATTAGCACTCCAATAATCGACAGCAGTCGTCTTTTAGAAAGTCATATGGAAAAACCATCTTTTTCTTATAATGATGGGTTAGTTCTTTTTTTAGATATAATGGGGTTCAAAGATCGTATATTGCGGACTTCCCATGAGGAATTAGATTTACAATTACGAGAATTCAAGAAGCGGCACAACAAACTAAAACCATTGATGGATAATGGAAGTATAGAATTACTTCATTTTTCAGATTCGATTATCGTTGTAGCACATAAGGCTGATATTTTTACCTTAAATCGATTAGTGAAGATCGCAACAATATTATTGCAGATTGGACTTGAAAGTCAATTTGCCATGAAAGGAGCAATAGCAAGAGGTAAAATAACATTCGATCCAATTGATCAATTATATTTTGGGCAAGCACTTGTGGATGCTTATCTCATGGAAGAAGAATTAAAGTTCTATGGAGTTGCATTCCACCATTCAGCAGAAAAACTAGTAATAGAAGCTCTTGAAAGAATGTATTATCCGGGTAGTAAGAAAATACGTATCTATTATCCGATTCATGAATGTTCTATACCTCTTAAAACATGTAAATGTAAGCATTATCTTATCGCATGGCATAAGCTAAATACAGCTCTTTCTCAGGACGATATAACTGAAGATTCAAAGAATTGGTTAGCAAATATGAACTTAACTGTCTCAGGAGGTCCACGTGTATATGTTGATAATACCATTACTATAATCGATGAAATCAATAAGACGCCTAAAATAGAATCTATTGAAAAGCATCGAGTAAAAACAGCAGAAATCAAACGAAAAAAACATAAAGAAAGACTGGAAAAAAAGATCAAGAAAGATAAAAATAAAGGCAAACACAAGAGTTCTCATAAATAAATTTATTAATTTTCAGTTGAGTTCTTGTGTCGGTAAGGAAGTGGATTATTGAAAAGCATAAGAGAGGTGTACTAGGAGGGTACATTATAGATTTACTTTCAGTAATTACATTGACTGTTAACACTTATAGTTATTACTAACTCGCAACAAATCGAGTGTAAAGACAAAGAAATAATTGTCCTGAAAGTACCCTGACTTTCATATTGAAGGATTTGGTTATCTGACCAAATTTTATTAACTTTGCATTACCCAATGGAAACAATGGGGAAGAACATTGGAATTGTGCCGTGTACAATTCGTGAACAACGGAATGTGTGGCATTACAATATTCTGAATACCACTTAGTTACAACGATATTATCCGGCCCCTCCGGGGTCACTAAGGCCGGAAATCGAAAGATTTCCGGCTTTTTGTTTTGGGTGGAGAGAACCTTGGGGCGGGCGGGGGTGTTTAAGAGAAGCATTTTATCTCTCCGGAGTTTGATACAGACAATCAGTTAACTTTGTTCTGATTCCTTATCTCGAACTCACGTTAAGTAATATCTTATTCGGAAATTACAGGACAAATTTCCATGACATCGTTTTCAAATGAATCTCTACGGATTGCTCTATTTCTTACTTGCGTCCGATGGTTAAATATTGTTTGCGGTGACAGAAACAACAGGGTGGCAATTTTATTGCTATCCGTAATCCCCATCCTCACCAGTGCATAAATGCGGAGATCTGTATTAAGTAATTCTCCCTTTTTGGGCGAAATCTGCTTATCTTCCTGAAGCAAAGAATTGAACTGATTGATATAGTCGGGATAAAGACGCAGAAAGGCACTGTCAAAATTAAAGAACATCTCCTTCGTCTCCGTTTCCGTCGGACGAACATATTTATCAGCTACAGAATTAACATCGCTCAACTGCTTGACTTTCAATTTGAGAATCATGGGGAAGCGATTGAGCTTTTCTATATATGCAGCACATAAATCCATAAAAAGACTTACATATTGCTCTCGTGTTTTATTTGTTTGGCTTAACCTGAGGTTCAGTTCATTCTGTTTTTTATTTAACTCCTCTAATTTATCTCTTGATTTTGAGACGTTCTTATGTTGGCGACGTATATATAAGACCGCTACGCCTATAAAAATCAATAGAAGCCCGATGAGAAGAATGTATATTTTAAGATGCTTGTTGTTCCTCTCTATGGTATCCTGATATACATTGGTTATTTCAGGAATCTTCTCGGCAATCTCAAGCATTCTCAGACGGTTATTGTAAAAGATTGCATCGTCAAGAGCTATCTTCAGATAGTAGTTGGCCCGAGGCAAGTCTCCTTCTTCTGTTTTAAGAAACAAAGCGAGCTGCTGTAATGCCAAGTTCTCTTTTAGTGGTGTCATCTGGTCAGATATGGCGGCATTTATCAGCCATTCTTTGTACTTAGCCTTGTTCCCTAATTCCTTATATGTTAGAGCGAGAGCATAGGCAGCCTGTGCGTAGAGGCGACTGTTAAGAGGCACTCTTTCGAGGACGGCGAGATAATTTAATTCAGCGTCATCATATTTTTTCTCTCTGAGACTTTTCTCTGCAATTCTATAGGAATATTCGGCCGTTTTTTTATCCGTTACATTTATGAGGGAATCGAGATACAATAAACTTTTGGCCGTAAACTCAGGTGCAATCGTGTGTTTATCTGAATACTCGGCCCACACTCCATAAGTCCATTCACAGGCCGCATAGTATTCTTCACGGATTGAAACAGACAACCTCTTTGAATCTATTCCTTCAAGAATTGAAACCGCATGGCTGAAGTGTCCTGATGTAGCCAGAGATAAAGCCCTGTGAATTTTCACTTGCGCTATGTCATCATAGCTATCTGAGTTAGTCACAATTTCTTCCGCCTTGGCAACGTATGTCATCGTCGAATCGAAATTAAAGGCCAGATACTCATTGTAGAGTTCATTGTATGCGGCAAGTCTATCGGCCGGAATATGCGTTTTCGAGACAATATGAAGCAAGCTGTCAATTCTCTGCTGCTTGACCTGCATGACGTGTTCACGTTTTGATATAGCGTCATCAAGCCGTTCGATTTGCGATGCGGCTTGAACTTGGAGTGTCACGAATACACTTATTATTAGAGTTATCAGTGCTTGTATCTTCATGATTTCGGAGGTTTATATTGCAAAGTTACACATAATTTTCGGTTCCTGCAATACTACCTGACATTTGTTCGGATTATAACTTATATTGCTTGTTATTAGATTTATAAAGATTACCTACACTACTGATTCACTACTTATCCACTCCCTGCTATTGACAAAGGGCGTGTGTGAACGTAATTTTGCGGAAAAAACATCGACAAATCCCATGAACCCATGAAACGGACACCGACACAAATTGCAGCATTGGCCGCTATGACACTACTTCCAATGCCGATTACTGCTCAGGAAAAATCCGACAGTATATCGGCTGCCGGGAAGGGTGAGGAAAGGAACGTTATGCTTAACGCTTCTGATGCCAACAAACCAAGAGAAATACAAATAGGACTTCCCGGCGAGGATGTCAACGTGTATGAGAACGGACTGCCGGCCGTATACTCATCCACGGTGCATCAACTTTCCCGTCATTGGCGTAGTGATGCAAGTCTCGCCAAAGTGGAACTGATGAATCCAATGGAATCAGCCATCAAAACAGGTAATATAGCATATTCAGTCAATAGTTACTCCAATTTCGGACAGAAAGATTTCAAGGTGACGTTCAACTATCGTACAAACACTTTCGGATGGCAGAATTTCGATTTCAATGTATCAGGAGGTATAGGTGACAAATGGCTGTATACCGCAAGCGTGTACCAGAACTTCGACCCCGGATACTTTAGATTAAACTTTACAGACTTCACTGACCGCACGCAGCTTTATCACGCCGGGCTGACACGTCTGCTCGATAAAGGCCAGATAAGCGTGTTGTATAAGTTCTCAAAAAGCAACGCACTCGGTTCAATGGTTAACTCAGCTCCTTTTATCTATGTCGGCGACGGGAGCGTAAAAGAAATACCGGGATTCGCACTCGGAACGACCTCTTATGCCCCGATTGGCGGAGAGTTCGAGTATATGGATATAATGGATGGCAAAATCAAGAAGGGGCGTTGGGGCGACTTTACCGGTAATTACGCCCACGATGTAACAGCCTGCCTCGACTATTCATTTGAAGGAGGTTATAATCTCAATGTAAATGCTAAATTCATGACTGCACCCCAAGCTGACTTCTGTGATTTTGGCGGAAGTTCAATTTTCCAGACAACAGATGCAGACAGGCTATATAAGGATGGCGAGACAACTCCATATATAGGTCTCGCGGAGGGACGCCGCACATGGCTTCATGCAGGTAAAGTCAGCAATGCATTGCTGACTGCTGAAATTGACAAATGGTTCGGAAAGCATAATATCCGCATGGGAATCAACGAATGGTTTTATCATCTAAATTATCATTCATCCTCATTCCAATGGACCGGCACTGTCTCGCCTTATCCCGATATACTGGTAAAACGTAATGAAGATGGCTCCGTCAGTCAATTTTACGGATTCAACGAATTGTCATCGGAGTATACCAAAGGCTATGAGAATAAACTGGCTCTTTATGCGACCGATAACTGGCAGGTGACGCCAAAATTCAATCTATATTTCGGGGGGAGGCTTGAATATTACCGTATGAGCGCTGACCAGATCCCGTTCAGCCGCTATTCGGGCTTTCATATTGGAGACAAGCATGATTACACCGATTCGGAAGGAAACACTCATTCCGTAATAGTCGAACCGCTTAATGTACTTAAAAACAAGCTCAATTATGCGGTGACATTACAGGGAATATATAATTTCAATAGCCATTTCGGATTGACTGCCGATGCAACCGTGGCCACCCGCTATCCGAGAATCAATGAATATGCAGGTACAGGTCCGACCGAAGAACAATACAAGCGTGTGACAATACCTCTCATTCGAGGTGGTATAACATATCACAACAAATTTATTGACCTTACATCAATGGTTACATATATTTCGAAGTCCAATAATATTGACCAGCAGAACGTGACCAAACCGGGAACCACACAATCAAAGACGACACTTCTGATTTATAGCATCAAAACAATTGGCTGGACAACATCAGCTGAAATACATCCTGTCAAGGGCTTCAATCTTCATGCGCTGCTTACGTTGCAGAAACCCACATACGATAACTATTTCATCAAGTCCCCGTTTGAAGGAGTACCTGATTTAAATGCCAACGGCAACATTGTGAAGGAAATTCCGCAGATTCTCATAGAACTGGATCCGAGTTACCAGCTAAACGATAAATTGCGTTTTTGGCTGTCATTCAGATATTTCGGAAAGACCTACGCCAATCTGACCAATGCGCTTTTCTTCAATGGTCGATGGGAGACATTCGGTGGTATCAACTGGAGTGTCAATAAGCATCTGGACCTCGGCTGTACAGTTATCAACTTCCTTAATCAAAAGGGCGCAAGCGGCACAATCAATGGAGCAGAACTTCTCAGCAAGGAGGATAGCGGAAAGTATAAGAACTACTATATGAGTGGGAGCTATCTTCGTCCATTCACAGTTGAGTTCAGTGCGGCTCTTAAGTTTTAATGTGGTATAAATCTATATAAAGTCTCATTCTTAGGTAATAAAAGATTGTTTTTTTAGTTACTAAAATAATTAACACCAAAATATCATGAAAGTATTATTATCAGCAATACTGTCGGTGGCGGCTATAGCCTCGGCAAGCGCGCAAGATACAGGGCGTAACATTATCCGTATTGCCACGGATAACACGGACCTTGTACTTGAGGTCGGCCCTAACAAACGTCTGTACCAGACCTATCTCGGTCCGAAACTTATGCACGAATCCGACCTTCAGAATCTCTCGTGGAGCCAGTATGCCGGTTCGGACGGTTCTGTGTCGACACGCGGCTGGGAAGTATATTCCACATCCGGCAACGAAGACTTCTTTGAGCCGGCGCTCGGCATCACCCATGCCGACGGCAACATGACCACATATCTGTATTATGTGGATTCTTCTCAGGAAAATGTGCCCGGAGGCGTGCATACACGCATCAACCTGAAAGACGACAAATATCCCGTGAATGTCACGCTCAATTATGTGGCGTATCCCGAGGAGAATGTCATCAAGACATGGAGCGAAATTTCTCATCAGGAGAAGAAGCCGATTACTATGTCGCAGTATGCCTCTGCGATGCTCTATTTCAATGAGCCTCAGTATTGGCTTACGGAGTTCAGCAGCGATTGGGCAAAAGAAGCGCAGATGAGCAGCCAGCAGCTGCAGTTCGGCAAAAAGGTAATCGACACCAAGCTCGGCAGCCGCGCGGCAATGCTCACTCACCCGTTCTTTGAAGTCGGTCTTAACGGACCGGTGAAAGAGCACAGCGGTGAAGTACTTATGGGCACACTCGGCTGGACCGGCAACTTCCGATTCACCTTTGAGGTAGATAATGTGGGCAACCTCCGTGTAATACCCGGCATCAATCCCTATGCTTCAAATTATGAGCTGAAAGCAAATGAAGTGTTTACCACCCCCGAATTTATTTTTACGCTGAGCTATGACGGTGCAAGTCAAGGCAGCCGTAATCTTCACGACTGGGCGCGTAAATATGAGCTTAAAGACGGCGAGGGTGACCGACTGACACTGCTTAACAACTGGGAAAATACCGCGTTTGATTTCAATCAGGATATCCTTGCCGAATTGATGAAGGAGGCCAAACACCTTGGCGTGGATATGTTCCTGCTCGACGATGGTTGGTTCGGAAATAAATATCCGCGTAAAGACGACCATGCCGGACTCGGCGACTGGGAGGTGACTCACGACAAACTTCCCGGTGGTATTGCAGCTCTCGTGAAATCGGCAAAAGACGCCGATGTGAAATTCGGTATCTGGATTGAACCCGAAATGGTCAACCCCAAGAGCGAGCTCTATGAGAAGCATCCCGACTGGGTGATAGAGCAACCCAACCGCGAAACATATTATTATCGCAATCAGCTGGTACTCGACCTGAGTAATCCCAAAGTCCAGGATTATGTGTTCGGTGTTGTGGACAATATCCTCAAGGAAAATCCCGAAGTTGCTTATTTCAAATGGGATTGCAACAGCCCGATAACAAACATCTACTCTCCGTCTTTAAAAGATAAGCAGGGTCAACTCTACATTGATCACGTGCGCGGCATCTACAATGTGCTCAGCCGCATCAAGGAGAAATATCCCGATGTGCCTATGATGCTCTGCTCGGGTGGCGGCGCCCGTTGCGACTATGAGGCCCTGAAATATTTCACTGAATTCTGGTGTTCCGACAATACCGACCCGGTGGAGCGAATCTATATACAGTGGGGTTTCTCCCAGTTCTTCCCGGCGAAAGCCATGGCAGCGCACGTCACAAGCTGGAATAAGAATACCTCTGTGAAATTCCGTACTGATGTCGCCGCTATGTGTAAACTCGGATTTGACATCGGTCTTAAGGAGCTCAGCGCCGACGAGCTTGCATACTGTCAGCAGGCTGTGGCAAACTGGAAACGTCTTCAGCCTGCCGTTATGGACGGAGACCAATACCGTCTGGTATCGCCCTACGAGTCCAACCATGCGGCAGTGGAGTATGTAGACAAGTCAAAGAATATGGCAGTGCTTTTCGCATACGACCTTGCACCGCGCTTCAAGGAAAAACTCCCGGCAGTGAAGCTTCAGGGTCTTGACCCGGCAAAGAAATATATGGTAAAGGAAATCAACCTTATGCCCGGTACAGAATCAAAGTTAGCTCAAAACGGCAAAGTATTTACCGGCGATTATCTGATGAAAGTAGGACTTAATGTCTTTTCAAGCAGCCATAACAACTCAAAGGTGATAGAGATAACGGCTGAATAATCTCATCCTCAAAAATAGCGGAGGCTGCGTCGTAAACCATAGCGACACAGCCTCCATGATTATAAGGTCAACTCTCAGTTTTTCTTATTCCCTAATTTACGCAGATAGTGGCGGATTGCGCTCACGGGTTTTGTGGCCGTCGTGGGCGAGATTGCTGCAAGGAGTGCTTCGCGTATCTTCGAGGAGCGCGATGTGTCGTTGATCTGCGAGGGGTCGTCGTATTCTTCGCTCACATAGGTGCGTACCTGACGCTCGCCGCGGAGTACGGCAAGGGCGTTTTCGGCTAGCGATTTGAGCTCGTTCTCGCCGGGGTAGACGTATATCGGGGCGATAGTCTCCACATATCCGGCTATGAAGTCGGTCACGCGCTTGCTGTGAGCGATGCCTCCGGTGATGAGTATGGCATCGACATCGCCTTTGAGAGCCACCGACATTGCGCCGATTTCCTTGGATATGGAGTAGCACATAGCGCGCAGGATGAGCATTGCGTGGAGGTCGTGGCCGAGTATGCGGTCGAGAACTTCGGGAACGGAGGTAGTGCCCAGATGAGCCATGAGGCCGCCTGCACCATGTACTTTCCGGATGAGTTCTTCCTCGGTGTATTTGCCGGAGAAGCAGAGGTGAATCAGCGGACCGGGTGGGAGAGAGCCTGAGCGTTCGGGGGAGAACGGGCCGCAACCGTCGAGAGCGTTGGTGGTGTCTATCACGCGTCCGCGTCGGTGAGCGCTCACCGTGCATCCGCCGCCCATGTGGCATACCACGAGGTTGAGGTCTTCGTAGCGTTTGCCCGATTCCTTTGCAAAGAGTCGTGCCACCGCTTTCTGGTTGAGAGCGTGGAATACAGACTCGCGCGGCAGTTCGGGCATGCCGCTGATGCGGGCGTAGGGCATCATTTCGTCGACTACTACAGGGTCGGCTATGTATGATTTTACACCTGCCTCGTCGGCAATCTCGCGGGCGATGAGGCCGCCGAGATTCGAGGCGTGCTGCATACGCGCATGCTGCAGGTCGTGGCGGAGGTCGTCGTTTACTTCGTAGACACCGCTCTCTACCGGGCTTATAATGCCCCCGCGTCCGATGACGGCAGAGAGGGTGTGTATGTCGATGCCGTTTTCTTCAAGAGCTTTTTCTACAAGGTCTTTTCGCCAGTCAAACTGGTCGATGACGCTCTTGAAGTTGGAGAGTTCCTCTGCCGAGTGGGGTATCGAGAGAGTGAAAGTGGGTTCTTCGTCGGTATAGACCGCAATTTTGGTTGAGGTCGACCCCGGGTTTATGGCTAATATTTTGTAGGGCATCGGCTTGTATTATTTGCACTGGAGGCAAGCCAGGGCTATTGAGTAAAGTTTGGTGAGGGGAGTGTCG
Organism: Bacteroidales bacterium; assembly: GCA_014800815.1. Lineage (GTDB taxonomy): Bacteria > Bacteroidota > Bacteroidia > Bacteroidales > Muribaculaceae > CAG-873. The sequence goes on from JAAVFI010000079.1 coordinate 14,062, forward strand.
CCTCGCGAGGTGAGTACGCAGGGCACTTTCGTGCCTACAACCATGGCTGCGATTTCGGCACCGGCGATGTGCGTGGCGGCTTTGAAGAATACATTTCCCGACTCGATATTGGGGAAAAGGAGGCAGTCGGCCTCACCGGCTACTGTCGAACCCTGTACCTTCTTTTCGCGTGCACATTCGGCATAGAGGGCTACGTCGAGCGAGAGCGGGCCGTCGACAGTGACGCGTCCGAGCTGGCCGCGGTCGCCCATTTTGGCGAGGATAGCGGCCTCTGTCGACGACGGTACCGTAGGAAGCACCTGCTCCGAGGGTGCGATGCAAGCAATCTTCGGCAGCTCTATGCCGAGCGATGCCGCCGTTGCAGCGAGGTATTTTATGAGCTGAGTCTTCTGCTTGAAGTCGGGCTGGGGTATCACGGCTACGTCGGAGATGCACAGCAGGCGTTCGCGGCCCGGCAATTCCACTACCGAAACGTGGCTGAGGGTGCCTTTGGGCGGGAACAGGCCGGCTTCCTTGTTGAGGATGCCGCGCATATATTTGTCGGTGGATACAAGGCCTTTCATGAGCACGTCTGCACCGCCTGTTGCCACGAGCGACACGGCGAGTTCCACGCAGCGCACGTCGCTTTTCTCGTCGACAATGGCAAAAACCGTGGGGTCGATACCCTCATTCTGGCAGACTTCCAGTATGGCAGATTTATCGCCGAATACTGTAGGGTCTACAAGTCCTTCGGAGTAAGCATCGTATACGGCACGCAGGGTGTGTGCATCGTTTCCGTAGGCTACGGCGAGTCGGCGGCGGCCACGGCGGCGGGCTTCCTCTACTATTTGGCTCAGTCGTGTTATCATAATGACAGGGTCGTTTAGGGTGTAGGTAAGGTGTGCGACCTCAAGGGTTTCACTTTGCAAAAATAACACTTATTTTCAGATATAAGTGTTAAATTGGCCAAATGTGCGAATCTTTGGTTGAATCAGCGAAAGATAATGCTGTTTCGACCCGAGGGACTGACCTTGAGGGTGATTTCCGCAGACTCTATCACGGGTATGTTGTGGTCTACGTGGCCGATAGGCACATTGTAGGCTACGGGGAATTTGTATCCCGCCACGGCTGCGCTGATCATCGACTCCATGTCGGCGTGGTTGGCGTCGGGCTTGTAGTCGGTAAACTGTCCTATGATAAGGCCTCTGATTTTATTGAGCAGACCGCTCAGACGGAGCTGGTAAAATATGCGTTCGATTTTGTAGACGGGTTCTGATACGTCTTCAACGAAGAGTATTGTGTCAGGGTCGAGGATGTCGTAGGGAGTGTTGATGAGTTCTGCCAGCACCGCGAGGTTGCCTCCGAGGAGCTTGCCGGTGGCAATGCCTTGACGGTCGAGCTGATGGCTGTCGAAGATATGCACGGGTTTCTCGCCGCGGAGTATGGCGAAGAGGGTGGCATTGTCGGGGTCGTCGGCACCCTTCAGTATCTGGGCGCACATCGACGAGTGTATGCTCGCTATGCCGTGCTTTGCCATAAGTGCGTGGAGGGCCGATATGTCGGAGAACCCTATAACCCATTTGGGGTCGTCTTCGAGTGGGAGTTCGTCGAGACGGTCCATGATATGCACCACTCCGTAGCCGCCGCGCGAGCATAGCACGGCACGTATCTCGGGATTGGTGAAAGCTTCCTTGAGGTCGCTGAAACGCTCATCGGCAGTACCGCTGAAATATCCGTTCTCGCCTAAGGCGTGGGGCATTATCACCGGTTCCCAGCCCTGTTGGCGGAGCACTTCGGCAGCTTGGTACACAATGTCCGGATTGATTTTTCCGGCAGGGGAGCATATTGCTATTTTGTCACCTTTCTTCAGTGGTGCGGGGTAGACTGGCATATCACAGAGTTTTACGTCAGGCGGTGAAGTTCGCCGAGCCTGACAAAATTACCAAATTATTTTTGCTTCACAAAATCAAGTCGATAATCTGCGCCGGAGTGGATATTATATGGTCGGCGTAGGCGTCTTTGAGTTCGTGTATGGGGCGGAATCCCCATGTGACGCCTACCGATTCGACGCAGGCGCGGCGTGCGGTCTCCATATCCACGCCCGAGTCGCCCACATACAGTACCTGAGCTTTGGGCGTGGGGCACATGCTCAGAGCCTTGAATACAATCGAGGGGTCGGGTTTGCGGGGCATGCCCTCCATGTTTCCGAGTATTGCCTTGAAGTTGGCGTTGGGGAAGTACCGGGCTATGATTTTCGTCACTGCCTCCTGATATTTGTTGGATGTCACGGCGAGATTTACCCCGCGGGCTGTCAAATCTTCCAGGAGTTCGGGAATGCCGGGATACGGCTTTGTGGCATCGCAGCAGTGCTCGTCGTAGTACTCCTTGAAGTGCTCCAGGGCCGTGTTTACGTTCATCTCTGAGCGGGCTTCGGCAGGAAGCGCGCGTTCGATAAGTTTGGCCACGCCGTTGCCTACCATATTGGGGTAGACCCATAGTCCGTGGGGCGGAAATCCCATGGACTTCATGGCGTGATTGGTGGCATTCGCGAGGTCGTCGATAGTATTGAGCAGAGTGCCGTCGAGGTCAAAAATTACGAGCGATTTCATAAGCTTAGAAAGGATAGCCCACCGAGAAATGGAAGTTGGCGTCGCGACTCCACTTGGGGTGGATTATAGGCCAACGTTCCTGATTCATAGCGGGGTTGTGCGCCTTGAGACCGAGGTCGAAGCGCAGGAGGAAATATGTGAAGTCAAGACGGATACCGACGCCGTAGGCTGCCGCTATCTGCTTGTAGAACGTGTCGAAACGGAATACGCCGCCGGGCTGAGTGGCATAGTCGCGTATGGTCCAGATATTGCCGGCGTCGACGAAGAGCGCTCCCTCTATCACCCAAAAAAGTTTGGCGCGGTATTCGAGCGAGAGTTCGAGGTCGATGTCGCCGCACTGGTTTATGAAGTCGGTCACCGAGTTGCGCGCATCGTAGGCTCCGGGGCCGAGGGTTCGCACGCCCCAGCCGCGCACGCCGTTGGCGCCGCCGGCGTAGAATCGCTTCTCGAAGGGCACCATGGTAGAGTTGCCGTAGGGCCACACTATACCGAAGCCTCCGTGAGCCGATATCGAGTTGCGGTAGTTGAAATTATGGGTGTAGGTGTAGTCGAACTGGCCTTTGAGATACTGCGCATATTGTATGCCGAGTATCTTGTAGACGCCGTCGGAGCGCTTCTGGCCTACGAGGTTTGATATTCCGTAGAGCAGGTTACCGGCCGACTCCGCCGATACGCGCAGGGTGTTGATGTCGGACTGTACGGAGTGTACGTTGGCCGTGGCGTCGGGCATGCGTTTGTTTGTGCGGTAGAATGTATAGCCCATTCGCATGATGAAGTGGTCTTCGTAGCTGTAGCGCAGCAGGGGGTTGTCTGGGGCTATCTCGTCGATGAAGTTGATGCTCGAGCGGGGCAGTCGCACGTAGTTGATGTCTATCAGGTCGTAGGTCTGGCTGCGGGTGTAGTCGGCGCGATGCTGCTGCCACTTCCATTTCCACGCCGTACCGAATATTACGCGGGTGTACTCGGGACGCTCCTGGTAGTTGGCCGATATGGAAAATTCTGTAGATGCGAGCACCTTCTGCTTGAACGAGCGGGAGAGGAAGGGGCACTCGAATTTCGGGAAGGTGATGCCCACTTCACCGGCAAACTCGGTGTAGCGGTTGTTGATAAGTCCGTCGAAATTTCCCGACAGACTCTCGTAGGACCCGCGGAACTTCGCCGTAAGCAATTCCGAGCCGCGGGCAAGGTTTCGGTGCTGATATGTGAAGCCGAGTCCGGCGCCGAGGTCTCCTTCCGAGTTGGTGCCTTCAAGTTCTACGGTTATGGTCTGCTTCTTGTTGCGCGACAGGTGGATATATACGTCGAGCAATCCTATGTTGCCGACGGTACCGGCCGGTTCCATTTCGATGTTTATAAACTTGACAATGGCCAGACGCCCCAATGCCTCATAGGTGCGTTCGACCGCCCGTGCCGAGTATGGGCGTCCGGTACGGATATGGCACATCTCGTCAAGGATCGAGGGGGTGAGGTATCTGTCCTTGCCGTAGACCACGGAGATATTGCGATAATCGACAGTGTCGCATACGGCGGCATCTATTCCCGAGTCGTCGAGCACATATATCACCTTTCGGATATCGTAGCGGTGGTGCACGTCGGGCGCGAGGGCCGATAGTGCTCCCGAAACGCCGCCTGCCTTTTCCTTGGGCGGAAGCAGGTTGAGCTGGAGCGACACCAGGCGGCTGCCGGCGATAGTGTCGGCGGTGTAGGATATGTATTCGCGGTTGAAATCGTAGTAGCCGCGGTTGCGGAGCTCGCGTGTGAGGCGTGAGCGCTCGTTGTCGAGCTCGGTAAGGTCGAGGAGCATGCCCGGGCGGAGTCCCGACTCATTGTGTACCGACATCACTATCCGTCTCAGTGTGGTGTCGGGAATGTGGTAGCCCATAGAGCCTATGCGCAGAGGGTCGCCCGCGTTGATGTGGTACTTGAGCGACATTTTTTTGCCGTGCGATACGGTGTCGGCCGTTACCGAGGCATTTGTGTAACCGTTGTTTACCAGGGCCTGGCGCAGCTGTCTTGCCGAGGCTTCGGTAAGATTTTCGTCGTAAATCACCGGCGGCTGACCCATGCGTCTCAGCCAGCGGTTGTACCACTTTGAGGAGTCGCGGCCCGAGAGGCTGTACATGCCGAGCTGGAGTTTGGTGAATCCGAGTACTTTGTGGTTAGGAGTCTGACGCAGGAAGTTGTATAGCTCGGTGCTCTCGATATCGTCGCGGTCGTCCACCTCGATAGATACCTTGTCGAGCAGATACTCACCGTCGGGAACATGCTTTGTCGAGGAGCATCCGCATACAGCCGTGAGCATCACGGCAGACAGTAAGTAGAGCAGAGTCCGTCCTGCGGAGCTTCGGGTCATAAAGGAAGTGTCAGTATAAAACGGGCACCTTTGTGATAGTCCGTGTCTACTTCTACGGTGCCTCCGAGCAGACGCGCTATAAGACGCGATATGTACAGGCCGAGTCCGCAACCCTTAAATGATGTGTCGAGCTGCTTGAAGCGGGTGAAAATCTCCTCTTCCTGTCCGGCAGGGATGCCGATGCCGGTGTCGGATACGATGAACATGAGCTCTTTGCGGTCTTTCGACAACTTGTATTCGAGCTGTATAGAGCCGTTCTCGGTGAACTTGTCGGCATTCTTGAGCAGGTTTACAAGTATCTGTACCACACGCTGCGGGTCGGTGTCGATGATTACGTCGGGCATGCCTGAGGGGTCGAACACGAGCTTTACGTCGGGCTTCGATGTACGGCGGTTTTCGAATACCGTATCGACGGCCATTTCGCACATCACTGAAGCCTGGGTAGGCTTGCGCTGTAGCGACAGATTGCCGTTCTCAGCCGAAGCTATATCGAGCACATCGTTGACGAGCGTGAGCAGGAGATGCGAATTGAGGTCGATGATGTGAGCGAAGCGTTCGAGGTAGTTGCGTTTTTCGTCGGGAATGCAATCTACAATCAGGTGGGTGTACTCGACGATAGCTTCGAGCGGTGTGCGCACTTCATGACTCATATTGTTGATGAAGTCCGACTTCATGCGGTCGGCGCTGTGAGCCTTGTCGCGGGCTTCGATAAGGGCATCCTGAGCTTTCTTGAGCACATTGCGCTCTTCGCGCAGGTTCTTTACCGCATGTTTCAACTGGGCTGCGAGAGCCTTGTTGCGGCGGTTCTGGCGGGCAAGGAATACAATAGTGACCACGAGGAGCACAAACACCAGAATGATGCTTGCTGTCATCAGCATCTGCTTGTGAGCGGCTTCTTCGCGCTCGGCGTCGATATTGGTTGACTGTCCCTCCCGCATACGTGTTACAAAGTCGAGCAATTTCAGCTCCTTGTCGCGCTCCACATTCTTTTGTTTCTGTCGGTCGCGGTAGAGGTCGGAGAGACTGTCGGCCGCGTGCAGTCGTATGCTCTCCATGCCCGATTTTGCTGCAGCATCTTCGAGGGCGGTGTATAGCTGTATGTGATACTTGCTGTTGGCCGGTACCGCTATGGCGTCGAGGAGGTAGGGCACGGCTTCTTCATAGCGTTCCTTCGCCATGAGATAGTATGCAATAGTGCGCGGATTGTTCTGATAGTCGGCCTCTATCTGTGAATTATGGGCTACGAGGTCAAGGATTGCCTTGTGGAACTGCTCCACCTCAAGCGGCGCAAGCACCTTGTAGTTTGCGAGCATCCGTCGGTAGCAGTTGTACTTGTCAATCTCGAGTTTGCGGAATTTCCTGCCGTTGGCCGCATGAGCCACGCTCAGGGAGTCGATGATGTTGAGAGTCTTTTTGTCGATACGCACGGCATCTTCAGCGCGGTCGTTGCGCGAATATGTGCTTGCAGCGCGTGTGTACACCAGATTTCGCACCGCACCTACGGGTAGCGGACTTTTCTCCACAAGTTTTTCGAGCTGACCTTCGTAGAGCACAAGGAGGTCGCCCTTGCTCGTTTCGGCAATGCGGTTGCAGATAGAGAATAGCAGTGCAATCTGCTCCTTGTAGTCGGCGGGCGTGTCCATGGTGTGACGTAGGATGAGCGACTGCAGCGAAGTGGCGCTGTCCTTAGGATTTTCTTTCAGGAAAGTCTCGGTGCGCAGCAGGTCGATAAAAAGCGTTACCTCGTCGACACGCAGCGAGGGATCGAAATCTTTCATCTTGTCGCGCAGAGAGTTGAGGCTCATGGCATCGCCGCTCGCAAGGTTGGCGCGGTGCATAATGGCCGTGATCTGTGCCGTGGTGTCGCGGGCTGCGCGCGCCGCTCTGTACACGCGTTGGGCAGCTTCCTGACGGTGCTCCGTGCCGGTCGACAGGTCGAAGATGTCGAAGAGAATCTTGGTGCTGTCGGCAGGGGTCGCAGCCGTCTGCAGGCAGTCTTCAAGACTGTCTATGAGCTCGGCCCGTCGGTCGTTGGAGGCCTCTATGGCAAGAGTGGATATGATGAGGACAAAAAGCCCGAGTATAAATCGTTTCATTGCAAGATTTCAACTGAATTGCAAATTTAGCTAAAATCCTCGAAAAATCATAGCGTACGGCCATGATAGTGTGGTGTCACGACAAAAAATACCGTTTTATTCTCCGGCGACAGGTTCAAGTTTGACGGCAGCTCCTGTGGCTGTGTCGAAGGTGACCGAGTAAGGCTCCTTTTTGTCGGTAAAGAGTGCGGGATTCAGACCGAATACCACGCCGAGCTGTGCAAGGTCGACCTCTTCGGATGCAACGGGGCGACCGGCATAGCTTACCGTCACGAGGGCGCGTCCGGGGATGCGGTATGCCACACCACCCTTGGGGAAGGTCTTGAGCTCGCCTTTATCGGTGAGGGGCAGCTCAGCGCGTTCGAGAACTTTGACATCAAGGGTGACCGGAGCTCCGGCAAGGTTGTCGGAGGGGATGATGCCGTCGACAGCCGACAGTCGGGCTATGACATTGTCGCGAACCTCGTCGGAATCGGGCACGAATGTAATCTTCTCTACCACGGTACGCGAGGTCTTCACGCCGGCAAACATCGCGGTGAGAGCGGCTTCCTGTGCCGCAAGATTGTCGAGGACAAGCTTCATTGCAGCGCCGTCGGCAGGCGGATTGTCTGCCTGACCCGAAAGGATGTCGGAGCGGGTTTCGCGGAGCTCGAATATACGCTGTGCGGCAAGTTCGGCTTTCTTGGAAGTGGAGGAGCTGCGTGCCATGTCTTGCGTAACGGCCTGAGCCGCAGCGGGGCCCTCGAGAGGCGAAGGAGTGGCCGCGCGGGGAGCCGGTATGGCGGGAGCTTTACTCTCGGGAGCGCCGTCGCCGTTGATTGCCAGAGGGAGACCCTCGGGAGTGAGAGTCATCGAAGCCGATGTACCGTTCTTGAACTGGGCAGTCCAGCGGTTGTCGGCATCAGGAATGCCGCGGGGAACAATAGTCACACTCTTCAGCTTGGCGGCGCGGCCTGCAGTGGTCACGGCGTCGTTGATACCCAGGTGACGGCGTGCATAGTTGTAGAACTCGCCGGGCGTCTCTTCTGAAATCTCAGCCTCAAGATATATATCGAGGGCTGTGAGCGGCAGAGAGTAAGTCAGACCGTAGTCCGAAGCCTTTCCGGCAGTGATTTTCTGAGAAGTCTGGGCGTTGGCCGCGCTTCCTGTGAGAACTATTGCAGCTGCGGCAATTGCCGCGGTGAGTATTTTCATAGCTGTGGGGGTGATTAAGCGCCCTGGCGGCGCGGATTAAGGATAGAGTCTATTGCCGGACCTACGGCATCGGCTATGTCTTCGGCCGTGGTGCCGGCTATTCCGTTGATTTTGGCTGATATGCGTCCGGCCACGCCGTGGAGGTATACAGCGGCCACTGCGGCTACTTCGGGCATCATCTTCTGTGCCACAAGGCCTGCCATGAGGCCTGTAAGCACATCGCCGCTGCCCGCTGTGGCAAGGGCTTCTGTTCCCGACGAATTCACTATCACCGAGCCGTCGGGCCATACGGTGAATGTGTAGTGGCCTTTGAGCACCACTATGAATTTGTGAATCGCCGAAATCTCGAGAGCCTTGAGCAGACGCTGCGACTGTGTGATGTGAGGGCCGAACATGCGGTCGAACTCGCCGGCATGCGGGGTGATGATAGACCTTGCGGGTATGAAATCGATCATCGACGGACGCTCCGATATGCAGTTGAGGGCGTCGGCGTCGAGGATGAGCGGCTTGCCCGTGGCGAAGCAGGATTTCAGGAATATCTCGAGGCCTCGTACGGTCTCGTCGGTGTGTCCCAGGCCGGGGCCTATGGCCACGCCCTGACAGTCGCGCGGATTCTCGAAATGATGAATGGCGGTGTCGCCGCCGTCGGTAACATACATGGCCGACGGTACGGCCGACTGCATGACGTAGAATCCGCAGCGCGGGCCGTGGCAGGTGACTTTGCCGCATCCCGAGCGCGTGGCGGCTCGCGTGGCGAGTACGGCGGCGCCGAGCATGCCGTAGCTGCCGGCGAATATCAGCGCTTCGCCGAGGTCGGCTTTCGATGCGTAGGCCTGACGGACCGGGAGCACCGTGCGTACCGCCCTGGCATCTATGATGCGCGATGTGCACCTTACTGCAGCCATAGCGTCGGCGTCGAAAGGTACGTCGAGGGTCTTCCAGCGGCCTATAAGTTCGGCATTCTCTGGCATGAAGAATGCCAGAGTGGGGCCGACAAGGGTGAGCGTGAGGTCGGCATGGACTATGTTGCGGTTGACCATGCCGACGGTAAGGTCGGTAATCATTCCCGAAGGCAAATCTATGGAAATCACCTTGGGGGAATGTTCGTTGATAAACCGTGCTACGGCCTGATAGCCACCCTTGAGCGGCTTGCGGTATTCGCTGCCGAAGATGCCGTCGATTACCACGGTACGGCGGTTCATGTCGGGCATGGTGAATCCGGGGCCCGGATTTATCACCTCCTCGAGATATTCTTCGCTGCAGGCCTCCACAAACTCGTCGCGTGCGCGGAGGGCGTCGTAGGATAGCATGTCGCCCCCGATGTTGAAGAGAATCACCCCCGCCTTGATGCCGCGGCTGTGAAGCAGACGCGCCGCCGACATGGCGTAAGCACCGCAGATGCCGTCGCCGGCGAATACAAGTACTTCGGTTTCGGGTCTCACACCGAACGCCAGGACCTCGGCGGCCACCTGTTCGCCTACGGATGTGACGAAAGAGTGCCGGCGGTCGAGCATCAGCTCCCGTCGGCCTTCGTCGAGCTCCTCGATTTCATCGAGGCGACCTATCGTGGCATCGACAATTTCTTCGATCTCCGCAGGGGTATAGACATTCTTCATTCGGGCACGGTTTACGACAGTATAACGTGATTAGAGTGCGAGGAGTTCGTCGATTTTTGCGCGGATAGCGTCGGCTTTCTGTCCGCCTACGAGTCGAAGGTCGGTCTTTTTGCCGTCTTTGAAGAAGAGGATTGTGGGGAGGCTGCGGATATTGTTTTCGCTGCAGAAATCGTTTTCTTCATCTACATTATATTTACCTATCACTGCACGACCTTCGTATTCCTTGGCAAGTTCCTCGATAATAGGGGCCATGGCCATGCAGGGGCCGCACCAGGTGGCCCAGAAGTCAACTACTACGGGTTTCCCGCTCGCGATAATTTCAGCTACATTTTCGTCGGTAAAAGTCATTGTTGTGATTCTTTGAGGTTTATGTTTGGTTTTTCGATAGAGTCAATTTTTATGCAGGTATGTGCCGGCGTATGTGGAAGTCGATGCCGAGGTCGGTGAGCGTAGTTATGAACTTACGCGTGAGCTTGACCTTGAGGGCCGTCGAGAGGCTCACCTTACGCTCGATGTCGGATGCGTATATTATCATCGACAGGGGCACGGGCACGGCATCGGGATGCGCGTCGGCGTAGAGAGTTTTGTCGTCGAGGGTCTGCATCACTTCGAGAGCCTGCTGCGGGTTGAGTTTGAGGGTGATCTCCTCAATGAGTTTGCCGCGCAGACCGTCGAGCGGATACATGTTCTCAAGCTGGAAACGGAGATTGCTGACGCCCGTCGAGCGATTGACAACTTGCTTGAACGAACCTGTGACGAGCACTGCCGTGCCCGGGATGCACAGATGCGCGAACTCGGCACGCTGCTTCTCGAATATTGCAAAATCGGTAGTGCCGGTATAGTCTTCCACCTTTACAATGGTCATGGTGCTGTTGGTGAGCTTGCGCTCCTCAAGTGCCACTACCATGCCGGCGAAGGCAATCGGTCGGGGTGTGGGCGACGATATCTCGTTCTTCTCGGCGGCACTCACTTCCACGCCGTGGTTCACTTCGAGCCAGTAGGTGTCGAGCGGATGTGCCGAGAGGTACATACCCACGAGTTCGCGCTCTTTGTTGAGTCGCACAAGGGTGTCCCACGACGGTGCCGAGGGTATTGCCGGACGGCTTGAGGCGCGTATCTCCTCGTCGTCGAAGGCAAAGAGAGATGTCGCCTGCAGCTTGGCTTCGCTCTGACGCTGAGCGCCGTAGCGCAGAAGTTGTTCGGCCACGGTCTCGCCTTTCTTGCCTGCTTCGGCAGCAAGATCTTCGCGCTTGGTGCCTTCGAAGCAGTCGAAGGCTCCCGAGAGGGCGAGGTTGTCGAATACGCGTCGGTTGATAGTCTGGGGCGGCACGCGCTCCACAAAATCATATATATCTTTGAAGGGTCCGCCCTGGGTACGGCACTCTATGATGCCGCGCACCACATCGGAGCCTATACCCTTGATAGCCGAAAGTCCGAAGCGGATGACTCCCGGCTCCGACACGCTGAAGTTGGAGAACGATTCGTTGATGTCGGGGCCCTTGACCTCAAGACCCATAGCACGGCACTCGTCCATATAGAACGAGAGCTTGGTGATATCGTCGAGGTTTCGGCTCAGTACCGCCGCCATGAATTCTGCGGGATAGTTGGCCTTGAGGTAGCCTGTCTGGAATGCGACCCAGCTGTAGCAGGTGGCGTGGCTCTTGTTGAAGGCGTAGGAGGCGAATTTTTCCCACTCGCTCCATATCTTCTCGAGCACGTCTTTCTTGTGTCCCTTGGCCTGACCGCCCTCCAGGAATTTATCCTTGAGCTCGTTCATCTTGTCGATGAGCTTCTTACCCATAGCTTTACGCAGGGTATCGCTCTGGCCGCGGGTAAAGCCTGCGAGCAGACGCGAGAGAAGCATCACCTGTTCCTGATATACCGTAATGCCGTAGGTATCTTTGAGATACACTTCCATTTCGGGTATATCGTATTTTATTTCCTGCCGTCCGTGCTTTCGCGCGATAAACTCCGGGATGTTCTCCATAGGGCCCGGACGGTAGAGCGCGTTCATCGCAATAAGGTCTTCGAATACGGTGGGCTGCAGTTCGCGCAGATAGCGCTGCATGCCCGGCGACTCGAACTGGAATGTACCTACGGTGGCACCGCGGGAGTATAGCTCGTAGGTCTTGCGGTCGTCGATAGGTATGGTGTCGATGTCGAGGTCTATGCCGTAGCTTTGCTTGATGTTGGCCACAGCCTCGCGGATAATCGAGAGAGTCTTGAGACCGAGGAAGTCCATTTTGATAAGACCCGTATCCTCAATCACGCGGCCTTCGTACTGTGTGACGAGTATTCGGTCGCCGTTCTTGTCGTTTGCCGTGCTCACGGGTACCCAGTCGGTCACGTCGTCGCGACAGATGATTACGCCGCAGGCATGTACGCCCACGTTGCGAATCGTGCCCTCGAGTTTGTCGGCAAAGTTCATTATCTCTGCCACGCCCGGGTCGTGGTCCATTTCGGTCTTGAACTCGGGCACGTATTTTATACAGTTCGATACCGTCTGCTTGAGCTCTTTCGACTCGTCTTTCGGGTCGGCGGGCATGTGGCGTGGGATGAGCTTGGTGAGGCGGTTTGAGGTGGCAACGGGATACCTCATGACTCGTGCCACGTCTTTGATTGCCGACTTCGCGGCCATGGTGCCGTAGGTGATGATGTGTGCCACATTGGCGGCGCCATATCGCTCGGTCACATAGTTGAGCACGGTCTCGCGTCCGTCGTCGTCGAAGTCCACGTCGATATCAGGGAGCGAGATACGGTCGGGGTTGAGGAAGCGTTCGAAAAGGAGGTCGTACTTCAGAGGGTCTATCTGGGTGATGCCGAGGCAGTAGGCCACGACGGAGCCGGCAGCCGAACCACGGCCCGGGCCGATGCTCACGCCGAGCTGACGACCTACGCGGATAAAGTCTTCCACGATAAGGAAGTAGCCGGGGAAACCCATGGTCTTCATTATATGGAGCTCGAAGCGTATGCGGTCGTCGACTTCCTCGCTCAGAGGGGTGCCGTAGCGGCGTGCGGCGCCCTCGTAGGTAATCTTGCGGAGGTAGTCGGCCTCGAATTTTATTCGGTACAACTTCTCGTAGCCGCCGAGACGCTCTATTTTCTTGCGTCCTTCTTCTTCGGAGACCACGACATTGCCGTTCTCGTCGCGGGTAAACTCGTCAAAGAGCTCCTGCTCGGTGATGCGGCTGCGGTATTCCTCCTCGGTGCCGAATTCCTTGGGAATGGCGAAGTTGGGCATGATAGGCGCATGGTCGATGTCGTATTCTTCGACCTTTGCGGCTATCTCAAGTGTATTTTCGAGAACCTCGGGTATGTCGGCAAATACTTGGCTCATCTCCGCCGAAGTCTTGAACCACTCCTGCTTTGAGTAGAGCATACGGTCTTCGTCGCTCACAAAGTGGTTGGTGGCGAGGCATATAAGTTTGTCGTGAGCTTCGGCGTCGGCTTCGTCTACGAAGTGTACGTCGTTGCTCGCTATCAGCTTTACGTTGTGCTTGCGGGCGAGCTCGATGAGCTGCGGCTCTATCTGCCGCTGGAGCTCATAGGTCTCGTGATTGGCTCGCGACTGGGTGGCCTTGTGGCGCTGCAGCTCGATGTAGTAGTCGTCGCCGAACATCTCCTTCCACCACGCCACGGCGCGGTCGGCACCTTCGATGTCGCCGTTGCGGAGCAGTGTCGGGATTTCGCCGCCAAGACATGCCGAGCATATTATAAGGCCTTCGCGGTGAGCCTCAAGTTCTTTCTTGTCGGTACGCGGATGATAGTAGTAGCCCTCGGTCCAGGCCTTCGATACGAGCTTTATCAGATTTTTGTAGCCGCGTTCGTTCTTGGCGAGCACCACGAGGTGGCGGCCCTTGTCTTTCTGGTCGGTACGATCGTGCAGGTCGTTGCGCGCCACATACATCTCGCAGCCGAGGATGGGCTTGAGATACTTGGCCTGAGCGTGCTCGAGCTCTGCGCGGGCTGCTTCGATTGCCTCGGCGTCGCCCGACTCCTCGGCGGCTTTAAGGGCATCGCGGGCCTTGCCGATTTCGCCTTTCACCTTCTTGTTGTGCTTCTTCACATCGTTGAAGAAGGCTTTGGCACCGAACATGTTGCCGTGGTCGGTGATGGCGAGCGCCGGCATCCCGTCTGCTACGGCCTTCTTGATAAGGCCCGATACCGACGAGAGTCCGTCCAGAAGTGAATATGAGGTGTGTACGTGTAGATGTACGAACTGCGACATAGATTGATTCTTTTCGAGGTGAGAGAGATAGGGTTGCCGGCTTTAACGGTTGCCAAGCTCCGACGGGTGCTTGAGGAAATACTGCTTGAGGATTTCCTCGATATTGAAGTAGTAGCCTTCAAGGCCTTTTCCCGACTGATTGTTGACGCTTATGTAGTCGAAGTGCGGGGGCTGGAATTCCTGCGATTTGGCAGTGATGCCGGAGAGATTCAGGAAGTCGTACTCGTGCTGAGGATACACTACGATGAAGGCGTTGTCGGTGTCGGCGCCGGTGCCCGAGGCCGCTATCACGAGCAGGAGGTGGTTGAGCTTGTACTGCCATATCTTGGCGAGGTCGTACTTGCGGTTCTGCTCGTACACGAATATGCGGTTGGTGAGCTGGCGGAGGTCTACGGGATTGTCGTCGATTACCTGGAGGGCGTAGTCGAGCATCTTGTCGCGGTCGGCACGTGTGCGTTTCTCACGGGCATATACCGGCAGAAGTTCGTTGAGCAGGGCTGGGTTGGGAGCCTCGCGGTAGGGGTCGTAGTCCTCCTGGAACATTGTTCCGTAGTAGAAATACTGAAATTCCTCGGCAGTCATCGTGGTGTCGTTGGCAAGGAACGACTTGAGCAGGCGAGGGTAGTAGTACTGAGAATTTTCGTCGACACTCGCTTTGGCTATAGCTTCGAGGTCGGGCTTGCCAAGCTCAGTGCGCGCCGTCGACTTACCGTAAGCCGACACGATTGCCGCAATGCTCACGGCTATAAGCAGGAGATACTTTTTCATAGCACCGACATTACAGCTATCGCGGCCATTACGGAGCTTACCACTGCGGGCAGACCCTGAGCCGCGAGATACGACAGAAAACGGGGAGAATTTATAGCCATACGGGGGCTGCGGGGCGTGCGCATATATGCAGCGCCGCCGAAGAACGCGCCCAGTGCCGAGCACAGTATCATCGAGGCCGCCGTGGGCGAGAGCAGATAGCCGAGCAGTGCACCGGTGAGTGCGCCGCCGCATATATATCCGCGGCCGTACTTGGCTGATTGAGGCTGAAGTACGCGGAGACCCAGAACGATAGCCGTGGCCACGGCCCAATAGATATAAACCTGTGTGGTGATATATTGTGCGCCCGAAAGGCCTGCACAAACCAGCGATGTGTACGACAGCACTACCGACGGCACACGGGGCACAAACAGCAGTGCCGCACTCACTGTGGCAAGCACGATGGCGATTATAGCGAGGGATGAAAGTGTCATACCTGCAAAATTACCAAAAAATATCCCGGCACCACAATATTTCACTTAAATTAACGGCTCAAAGTAAATAACTTTTTGTGTTAACATATCTTAATCAGCGAACTCGCCCGCAGCATCCTGCGTCATATAAAGAAACTACATCCTATGGCAAGTCAATACTACATTCGTCAAACATTAACATATACCCCGGAATCATGAGTTGGATAGCAGACATACTTCGCGAATATCCGGCTCTCGCGCTGTTTCTAACCGTCGGCGTCGGATTCTTTATAGGAAAAATCAAAATCGGCAACTTCTCGCTCGGAAGTGTCACAGCTGTGCTCCTCGTGGGTGTGGTTGTGGGTCAGCTCGACATCACTCTTTCCGATCAGCTCAAGACCGTATTCTTCATGATGTTCCTCTTCTCGGTGGGCTACAGCGTCGGTCCTAAATTTTTCCATTCGCTCCGCGGAATGGGACTCAAGCAGGTGCTCTTTGCAGTGCTTATGTCGCTCAGTTGCTTCGGCGTAACAGTACTCATTGCCAAGATTTTCTCCTACACTCCGGGCGAAACCGTCGGCCTTTTCGGTGGTTCGCAGACCTGCTCATCTCTAATAGGAGTGGGTGGCGATGCCATTAAGAATCTCAATATATCGGAAGCCGCCAAGCAGCACGAAACCAACATCTTACCCGTGTGCTACGCCGTGACATATATCTTCGGCACACTCGGTACTGTCATCATCCTCGGCACCTTCGGTCCCAAACTTCTCGGCGGTCTTGAATACGTCAAAAAAGACACCGCCGAACTCGAAGCGCAGATGAATCGCAACGTGTGGGAGTCCGACCCCGCATTTGTACGCGCCGCCCGCGGAAATGCCTATCGCGCCTATGTAGCCGAAAATGAATTTTTCGAGCATCCGCGTACAATCAAGGAGGTCGAGCGGTATCTCCACGCAGGAGGAGCGGTAGTCTTCGTCGACCGTGTGCGCTCGAAGCACGGAGTCACCCCCGCATCGCCTCGCCGTACCATAGCTACGGGCGATACGATAGTTGTTTGTGGCACACGCTCGCAACTCTTCGGATGTACCGAACTTATCGGAGAAGAGGTGCACGATAAAGAACTTCTTGACTATCCCGTAGTGCGCCTGCAGGTGCTCCTCCGCCGCAAGAAGGCCGGCGAAATAACACTGCGTCGCCTCTACGATAAACCGTTTATGCACGGAGTGCTCATCGAGCGTATCACACGTCGTGGACGCGAAGTGCCTGTCGAAGGTGGCACCACACTTATGCGCTCCGACAAAGTAACCCTTATCGGCCGTAACGACAATATCCACAAGGCTGCGTCGCGACTCGGCGTGGTCGACCGACCTACCGTGGCCACCGACATCATGTTCCTCGGTCTCGCCCTCTTTATAGGCGGTTTCCTCGGGGCAATATCCATAGTTATCGGAGGTGTGCCCGTGAGCTTTGGCACAAGCGGAGGCGCCCTCATTGCCGGCCTCGTATTCGGATGGTTGCGTTCGCGTCATCCGTCGGTAGGCCAAATCCCCGATTCCGCCCTGTGGCTTATGAACCACCTGGGCCTCAACGTATTCATCGCCGTTGTGGGCATCAACGCCGCCACCTCCTTTATGGCCGGCCTGCGCGAAGTCGGATGGATGCTCCTCGTGGTCGGCGCCATAGGCACCACCATACCACTCCTCATCGGGCTGTGGCTCGGTCACAAAGTATTCCGTTTCCACCCCGCGCTCACTCTCGGCTGCTGTGCCGGCACACGCACCTGCACCGCCGCCCTCGGCGCAGTCCAGGATTCCCTCGGCAGCACCCTCCCCGCCATGGGCTACACCGTGACCTATGCCGTCAGCAACATCCTCCTCGTCATCTGGGGCATACTTACGGTGTATATTGTGGCGTGAATATCGGCTTATCGGTATGACATAAGAACTTATACTGCAAAATTATTGTATATATAATACATATACATTAACTTTGCAGTATAAAATATTACAGCCGTGGATATAGCTTTAAAGAAGAATCAAAGTTTTCGTTTATCGGTAGATCTTATCGACCGCCTCAAGCAATTGGCTAAGCGTCAGAACCGCAGTCTCAACAACTATGTTGAAACCTTGCTCCTTGATGCGGCCTATAATGAGCCCAATGCTACTACAATAGCAGCCATGAAAGAGGCAGAAAGTGGAGCCCTCCGTAATGAACCGGCCCTTGACTTGACTTCGATTCAAGCCATGGAAAAATCCATGGGCTTATGAAAAAACTCAAGCCGACCGGTCAGTACAAGAAGGACTATAAGCGCTTTCGCCACAACCCAAAGAAAGTCGAAAAACTCTTCAAAATTTTAGGATTACTTCAGAACGAACTTCCAATACCGGAAGAAAATCGTCCACACCCTCTGACAGGGAATTATGCCGGGCATATGGAGTGCCACATAGAAGGTGATTTCCTGTTAATATGGTTTGATCCGAATACCGACGAAATCAGCCTTGTACGATTAGGATCTCATTCCGAGCTGTTTGGCTCGTGATAAACCGCCTCAAGCAGAATCCATTCGACATAGTTGTTCAAGCTTCTTCGATCATTATAAAAATTAATCTCCGTAAAGACAGAAAAAAGCGCCTTCGGCACTGTGCCGAAGGCGCTTTCGCAATTGGTATGAGAGGGGTGTTTAAAATTCGTCACTCTTGGTTTCGAGGTGATCTTTGAGCTTGTCGACGAGAGTGTCGATCTGCTGAACACCTACGGCACGCCATACGGCTTCGCCGTTCTTGAAGAGGATAAGAGTAGGCACTGAGCGTACGTTGTATTCCGCGGCAAGTGCCTGATTCTGGTCGATATCGACTTTAAGAATATTGGCCTTGTCACCTATTCTTTTCTTTACATCTTCGAGTATAGGGCTCATCACCTTGCACGGACCGCACCAGGTGGCAAAGAAGTCCACGAGGGTGGGTTTGTTTTCATTGATAATTTTGTTGAAGTCGCTCATAGTGCGTATATGTTTAAGTTATTATTTTTTGTTTCTGACTCTATAACAATCGCGCGTGCATATCTGTTCGATTAAGCACTCTCTAAAAAATTATTTGGTGTGTACGGCGAAAAACACTAAATTTGCCGTATGGAGAAAATAATTGAATACTCTAAAGTAGAGGTAATGCGCAACGAGCACATTGCTCTGCGTGATGTGGACTTCGCCGTATCTCCCGGCGAATTTGTGTATCTGCTCGGGCGTGTAGGCAGCGGTAAGACTTCTTTGTTGAAAACGATTTATGCCGAAGTCCCGGTCACAACAGGCTCTGCAAGGGTCTTCGATTACGACCTCCTCTCTATAAAGAGTTCGCAGGTGCCCATGCTCAGGCGCAAAATCGGTATCGTATTCCAGGACTTCCAGCTGCTGCAGGACCGCACGGCCTTCGCCAACCTTGAATTCGTGCTCCAGGCCACGGGCTGGAAAGACCGCCATGAGCGCGACGAGCGTATAGACACTGTGCTCCGTCAGGTGGGAATGGCTACCAAAGCCTATAAGATGCCGCACCAGCTCTCCGGCGGTGAGCAGCAGCGCATTGTCATTGCGCGGGCTCTCCTCAATAATCCCGGTCTTATCATCGCCGACGAGCCTACAGGGAATCTCGACCCCGAGACCGGCGACCAGATTATGACTCATCTCTACAACATTTCTCAGCAGGAAGGCGTTGCCGTAGTTGTGGCCACTCACAATCACGGGTTTGTGCGCCGCTTCCCCGGACGTGTGCTGCGATGCGAGCGCAAGATGCTCATTGAGTGAATTTGCTCCGCTGAGCCAAAGTAACTATATTTGCCGAAATTTTCATTGTTAGTTTTATGACAGAAAACGATATCAAAGCTCTCCGACAGGACCCCGACGGTCTCCTTTCTTACGAGTATCTCGCAAATCATATCGGCGAGTGCGTGCCCGCCGACATTGATGCCCTTATAGAAAATATGATACACGTGGACCTCACCGGTCAGTTCCTCGCGAGCGCAGCCCGCTACCTCTTTGCAATAGATTCTGTGGGCTACGATACCCCCATTCGCACTCTTGTGGCTGCCGCTATCGACAAAGACCGAGAGCACCGCTACCTCCCCGAACTCATGCACGGCCTCTACGGTGCCGACTGTCTCGACCGTGCCGACGAACTCTGCGGATGCGACGACAATTTCAGGAGAATCTACAAGCGACTTTATCCCGCAAACATTATCTGATATGAAAATACTCCTCCGCACCGCTCTGTCGGTACTCATCTCCCTCTCTATCCTCTCCGCCTGCACCAAGACTCAGGCTCAACCCGAAACATCTGACGAAAACATAACTACTATGACACAGCAGACTCCCGATACCGCTTCGGCAAAAGTAGAAATCAAAACTACTGCCGGCGATTTCACCGTACTTCTCTACGGCGATACCCCCAAACACCGCGATAACTTCCTCCGCCTCGTTCGCGAAGGATACTACGACAGCACTCTCTTCCACCGCGTTATCAAAAACTTTATGGTTCAGGCCGGCGACCCCGACTCGAAGACCGCTCCCAAAGGCGCTCACCTCGGTGCCGGAGGCCCTGACTACAAGATCGACGCAGAAATTGTATATCCCGCTCACTTCCACAAGCGCGGCGCTCTCGCTGCAGCGCGTCAGGGCGACCAGGTGAACCCCATGCGCCAGTCGTCGGGCTCGCAGTTCTACGTAGTGACAGGCAACAAGGTATCTGAAGGCCAGCTCGCTCAGCTCGAAAATCAGCTCAAGAACAGGCAGATGCAGACCGTATTCAACGAACTCGCCATGGAGCACCGTCCCGAAATCATCGAGATGCAGCGTACAGGCGACCGCGACGGCCTCCGCAAGCTTCAGGACGAGCTCATCGCACAGACCGAAGCTAAAGTAGCTGCAATGCCCGCTCCCGCACTCACTCCCGAGCAGCGCGAAGCCTACACCACAGTCGGCGGCGCTCCCCACCTCGACGGCGACTACACCGTGTTCGGCGAAGTTATCAAGGGTATGGATGTAATCGACCGCATCGAAAAGGCAGAGACCGACGGTGCCGATCGTCCCAAAGACGACATCCGCATCCTCTCCATGAAAGTCATCGAATAATCTCCGGCCGTGCTCCACACACTCAGCAACGGCCTACGCATAGTTCACAGCTACGATGCCAATACGGCTATGGTGGCTGTGAACGTGCTGTATAATGTAGGCTCCCGCGACGAATCGCGTCACCTCACGGGCATTGCCCACCTCTTCGAGCACCTGATGTTCGGAGGGTCGGCCAACGTGCCCTCTTTCGACGGCGCTCTGCAGGCTGCCGGGGGCAAGAGCAACGCCTGGACCGGCGACGACTTCACAAATTTCTACGAGACCCTCCCCGCGGCAAACCTCGATACCGCTCTCTGGCTCGAAAGCGACCGCATGCTCGCCGTCGACCTCAGCGAGCACAGCCTCGAAGTGCAGCGTGCCGTGGTGATTGAAGAATTCAAGCAGCAGTGTCTCGACCGCCCATACGGCGATCTCATGCACCACCTGCGCCGCATAGCCTACGCCGAGTCGCACCCCTATTCATGGCCCGTGATAGGCCTCGAACCCGACCATATAGCACGCGTGACGCGCGCCGATGCAGTCAACTGGTTCGAAGGACACTACGCACCCGGTAATGCCGTACTCGCCATTTCGGGTCACGTAGATTTCGACACGGCTTGTAAGGCTGCCGAGGAGTGGTTTGCCGACGTGCCTGCACGCCCCGTGGCACCTCGCGCCGCGGTCAACCCCGGTTTTCCCGAAGCCGACATCATCGAGACCGTCACAGGCGACGTGCCCTATCCGCTTGTCGTTGTGGCCTTCCCCATGAGCTCCTACGGCACGCCCGAATATTTCGCCGCCGATACCATTACCGACCTGCTCGCCGTGGGGCGCTCCTCGCGCTTCCGTACAGGCCTTGTAGTGGGCGAAGGCAAGGGAGTACTCTCCGAAGCCGACGCCTCTATCATAGGTTGTGAAATGCCCGGTCTGCTCCTGCTCACCGCCCGCGTTGCCGACAACGACGACGCTCTCATCTCCCGCACGCGCGAGCTCCTTATTGAATACGCGCGTCGCCTCGCTGAGCCCGGAAATCTCTCTGAGAGAGAGCTGCGTCGCTGCCTCAACAACTTTGAGTCCAACTTCCGTTTCTCCAATATGGATTACCGCTCGAAGGCCACAAATCTCGCTACAGCAGTGATGCACGGCGAGAGCCTTGAGCACGACCTCGACGTACGCCTCGCGCTCACTCCCGCCGACATCCGCAAGGCTGCCGCCGACATTTTCGTGCGCCCCTCTGCAACAGTAGTATATCGCCCCGAACAATAGTCGCGTTGCCGTTGTTGGAATAATCAGTAAAACTTATTTCCCGCTGATTATGACCGACAAACAAGTAATGGACGGCTGTACGGCTGCCGCCTACGTGGCTTTCGCTATGAGCGATGTGGCTACCATATATCCTATCACACCTATCGCTTCGATGGGCGAAATCGCTCAGAAATGGGGTATGCAGGGGCGCCGCAACTATAATGGCGCAGCACTCGATGTACGTGAAATGGAGTCGGAACTCGGTGCTGCAGGTGCCACCCACGGTGCCGCTGCCGCCGGTTCTCTCGCCACAACTTTCACCTCATCGCAGGGCCTTATGCTCATGATTCCGAACATGTATAAAATCTCCGGCGAACTCCTCCCGGTGGTTTTTCATGTCGGTTCACGCTCGCTGGCCACCCACGCGCTGTCGATTTTCGGTGATCATCAGGACGTAATGGCCTGTCGAGCTACAGGTTTCTCCATACTTGCCTCGGCCTCCGTGCAGGAAACAATGGACCTTGCCGTAGTGGCTCACCTCGCGGCTATCGACGGTTCGCTCCCCGTGCTACACTTCTTCGACGGCTGGCGCACTTCCAACGAAATCTCTACAATCGAGCCTATCGAATATTCTACGATATTCTCGCTCATGGATCGCGATAAAATCGAGGCGTTCCGCCGTCGCGGCCTTAATCCCGAGCACCCCGAACTCCGAGGCTCCGCACAGGACCCCGACGTTTACTTCCAGAATCGCGAGGCTGCCAACAAATACTACGATGCCTTCCCCGGCATCGTGCAGGCGGCTATGGACAAGGTTGCCGCAGTCACCGGCCGCCGGTATCATCTCTTTGACTACTACGGCGACCCCGATGCCGATACGGTGATAGTAATTCTCGGCAGCGGCGGCGAGGTGGCCGCGCAGACTGTCGAATATCTCAATGCTTCCAAGGGCTATAAAGCCGGAGTGGTGCAGGTACGCCTCTACCGTCCGTTCGACGCCAAGGCACTGCTTGCCGCCATTCCCTCTACCGTACGCAATATCGCAGTGCTCGACCGCACCAAAGAGCCCGGCTCGCAGGGCGAACCGCTCTTCCTGGATGTGGCTACTGCCGTGCAGTCGTCGGGTCGCACGATACGGGTAATCGGTGGCCGCTACGGCCTCTCGAGCAAAGATTTCACTCCGGCTATGGTCAAGGCCGTGCTCGACAATGCCGCTTCGGCCACTCCTCAACATCCCTTCACTGTAGGTATCGACGACGATGTGACACATCTCTCGCTCTCTGTCGGACAGGTAGACGACGTGGTGCCCTCTACAGTACGCCAATGCATATTCTATGGTATAGGTTCCGACGGTACCGTGGGCGCCACCAAGCAGATAGCGGGAATCATCGGTGCCCTCCCCGGCAAATATGCCCAGGCCTACTTCCATTATTCGGCCAAGAAATCAGGTGGCTATACTATATCGCAACTGCGTATAGGCGACGCTCCCGTCAAGGCTGCCTATGCCATAGAGAGTGCCGACTGCGTATTCTGCAATAAGTCGAACTATGTGGAGCGCTATCCGCTCCTCGACACCATTAAGGAAGGCGGAGTCTTCGTGCTCAACGCATCGTGGACCGATGCCGACCTCGATAAGCGCCTCCCGGCATCGCTCAAGCGCATCATTGCCTCGCGTAAGGTTCAGTTCTATTGCATCGACGCCACGGCGATAGCCGAGGCTGAGAATCTCGGCGTGCGCATCAACACCATAATGGAGACTGTCTTCTTCAAACTGGCCGATGTAATGCCTTTCGACGAAGCGCTCGAAGCCGTCCGCAACGCCGTGACGACCACCTACAAGCACGAAGGCAATCAGGTGGTTGAGTGCAACCTCGCCGCTATCGACAAGGCTTCTGCAGCCCTCCGGCGTGTGAACTACCCCGATTCGTGGGCAACGGCTCAGGATACTCCCGTAGTGTCTACACGTCGCGTACCCGAGTTTATAAGCCGCGTGGCACGTCCGTGTCTCGACCTTCGCGGCGACTTCCTGCCGGTGTCGTACTTCACGCCCGACGGCAGCATGCCTATGGGCACCACCGCCTACGAGAAGCGACGAATCGCCCTCAAAGTTCCGCATTGGGACCCCGAGAAGTGCGTGCAGTGCACCGAGTGTTCGTTTGTCTGCGCACATGCAGCTATCCGTCCCGTGCTTCTCGATGCCGCCGAGGCTGCAGCCGCTCACGCCGACTTCGTTTCCGTGCCCGCTCACGGCAAGGCTCTTGCCGGCTATCGCTATCGTATCCAGGTATATACCGAAGACTGCGTAGGCTGCGCGTCGTGTGCAACTATCTGTCCGGGTCACGCTCTTACTATGTCGGACCCCGCTCCCGAAATCGCCGCGCAGGCTCCGCTCCTCGAGTACGCTCAGCAATACATCTCCGAGAAGCCCGACCTCATCAACCGCTTCACTGTCAACGGTTCACAGTTCTGCCGTCCGCTCCTCGAATTCTCGGGTGCCTGCGGCGGTTGCGGCGAGACTCCGTATATCAAGCTCCTCACACAGCTCTTCGGTCAGCGCATGATTATTGCCAACGCTACGGGCTGTAGCTCGATATGGGGCGCCAACTATCCGTCGAACGCCTATTGCACCGATACCGACGGACGCGGTCCTGCATGGGCCAACTCTCTCTTTGAGGATAACGCCGAGTATGGCTATGGTATGGCCGTGGCTACCGACAGCCGTCGTGCCCGCGCCAAAGCTCTCGCCGAGTCGGTGTCTGCATCGGCTCAGGGCGACCTCAAAACCGCAGTCGATGCGTGGATAGCGGCATTCGACGATGCCTCGGCGAGCGACAGCACGGGTCGAACTCTGGCCAAAGCACTCGCGGCGGTGGAGAGTCCTTCGCAAGAAATAAAGGAGTTGCTTGGCCATGCCGACGACTTCGCCAAGAAGAGCATATGGATAGTCGGTGGCGACGGCTGGGCTTACGATATCGGCTTCGCCGGCCTCGACCACATCCTCGCCACTCGTCAGAATGTAAATATTTTCGTAATGGATACGGAGTGCTACTCCAATACCGGCGGCCAAACTTCGAAGGCGACGCCTCTGAGTGCCGTCACCAAGTATTCGCCCGACGGCAAACGCACTTTCAAGAAAGACCTCGGCCGCATGATGATGACCTACGGCACCGTATATGTGGCATCTGTGAGCCTCGGAGCCGATATGCAGCAGACTATCAACGCGCTCAAAGAGGCTGAGGCATACGACGGTCCTTCGATAGTGATAGGCTACTGTCCGTGTATCAACCATGGTCTGCGTACGGGCATGTCGCACGCCGTCATTGAGCAGCGCGAAGCCGTAAAGGCCGGTTATTGGCCACTGTACCGCTTCAATCCTGCTTCGGATCAACCTTTGACTGTGGACTATTCGGCGCCCGACGGAACTCTGCCCGACTTCCTCGATAAGGAAGACCGCTACGCCGACCTTAAAATCATCGACCCTGCGGCTCTCGCCACTCTCCGCCCCGAGCTCGCTTCACGCCTCTCGGAAATATATACTCTCCTTACCGACAGGAGCAAAGAATCGTAGTTTATATCGCGTTGATAAGTAAGTCAATGAGTCTGTTCATACCGGGTCTCCCGTCGAACAGGCTCATTGCTGATTCTCGTGCAGATGTGCGTATGCTCTCAGGCGCCGCGAGCATAGTGCGGGTGTGTGCTATCAGTTCGTCGTCGGTATCGCCGGCGAGCACAGGGGCTGCTGCGGTGAGCAAACCTTCGGTAGCGCCGCCTGCATTACGTGTCACTACGGGGCATCCGCAGGCTATGGCTTCACGGTTGACAAGCCCGTAACTCTCCGCCATTGTGGGGTTTACAAAGACCGTAGCGCGTGAATATTCCTCCACGAGCTGCTTGCGGGCAAGTACGCCGGTGAAAGTGATTCCGGCGATGTCGTGCCGCGGTTTCTTGCCGACTATACGTATCTCTACATCGTCGGGAATTTCATTGCGCAGGCGCGAGAAGAAGTCGGGAGATTTGCGCTTATCCCAGTTTGTGGCCACGCCGAGCACACGCTTCACAGCGGGAGTTCCCGTAGGGCGGAAAATATCGGTGTCGATATCTATCTTGATGATATGGCGCGGCAGGTCGGCCAGAGGCGAACTCGCCACCATATCGCTCATCCATTGGCTTACGGGAAGAAGCGTGAGGTCGGGAACTGAGGTGAATATCTTGGCTTTAAGGTCGAAATTCGATGCACTGCGGTCGGCAAACAGTGATTGCGGATATTCTCGGAGCTGGGTGCACTCTCCGCATCCCACGGCACGCCGCGGACATTTCCACGCGCCGGATTCGGGGAAGGGGCAGTGCCCTGTCAGCGCCCAGCAGTCGTGCAGAGTCCAGAAAACGGGTGCTCCGTAGTCTTTGAGCCACTCGAAGAAAGTGGGGTAGTGGAGGTAGTAGCCGTGGATATTGTGGAGGTGGATTACATCGGGTGCAAACCCTTCGGCATACTCTATGAAATTACGTGTGGCTCTCGCTCCCGTGCGTCCGTGTAAATCAAACAGACGGGTTGCAAGGCCGTCGACAGCGAGTGAGAGAGGCGTGGAGGTGTCGATATTGAGGTAGCCGGGCACATCGTCGCGCCGGCCTTTGGCTATGGCCACCTCGACGCCTCGGCGCCGGGCTTCGTGTGCCACCGAACGCATATATGCGCCGACAGAACTGCCATAGGCTACTGTATTTACCTCCAGGAGTCTCATCAATCTTCTGTCGGAGGGGTGAATACGTATGCACCGAGGTCGGGGATGCTTCCGCGACGGTTGCCGTAGAAGTCGACTGCCGCTTCCGGGCCCGAAAGTGTGCCGTCGGCCTTGCCGATAGCGGGGGACTCGGGGCGCAGACGATAGTCGAAGATGTATTCGAGGCGCTCGGTGTAGTAGAGCGGGTCTTCGCCCCAGATGCAATTGATGAAATTGTCGTCGTCGTCGCCTTTGCTCTTGAAGAGACAGTTACGGAAATAGATTTCGCAGCCTTCAAGCTCGCCGTGCGATAGCTCCGTGCCTATGCCGTAGAGTATGGAGTTGGTGAATTCGGCCTTGATATATGATGCCGGCAGACCGTCGGTATCGCCGTCCCACTCTTCGTCGTAGGCCGGTTCGCCGAACTGTACGGCAGGGCCCGAAATTGCGGCGAAGAGGTAATTGTTTGCGAAAGTCGACTGGTCGAAGCGGTATTCGCCCCCCTGGAGGTAGACAAGGCCGTCGGCGGCCTCGGCAAACTCACATCCCGTGGCCTTGATACCGCTGCGGTAGGCCTCGAGGACGCATCCTGCCGAGTTGCGGAGCACGCTGTTGAGCAGAGTGAGCTGCGGGCGGGTGCTGTAGTCGGCTTCAGGGTCGCCGCTTACCGTCACGCCCTGAGTCGTGTTTTTCACCACGGTGTACGCCATGTGGTTGTCGGCGGAAGTGCGGGTGAAGAATACGCCAGTCCACTGGCGCGACATGATGTCGAACGATATGTCTGTCACCACATTACCCGTGCGGTCGCCGGTCATTACAATTGGTTGCTCGGCTGTACCCTCGCAGATAAGGGTTCCGCGCACTATCAGTTCGCCTTTGTCGTGGAAGCAGAGGGTTGTTCCGGGGTCAATGGTAAGAGTTGCGCCGGGAGCCACCACCAGCGAGTCGTAGATCTGGTAGGGCTTGTCAGCCACAAGACGGGTGTCGGAGGTGATTGTCTGAGCGCGCAGGCGGGTGACATTGACGCCACGGGCCACGATAGGCAGCGAGGTGACAACGCCGTTGGTGCGCACGTCGAGTTGGGCCGAGAAATTGTCGGTAAGGTCGCCGCGCTCGGGCAGAGTGGCCTGGATGAGCACGAAGACAGAATCCTTGCCTCGGATTTCAAGATTGTTCCAGCCTTGCGGCGTAGAACTTCCGTCGACGTTGATGCGGAAATATTCAGCATCAGGGCCGCTCAGTGATATTTCGCTGAGGAGTAACGACTTACTATTGCGATTGTGGATGAGAATACGGCTCGTAGGCGTCGTT
The DNA here is from genome assembly GCA_014800815.1 of Bacteroidales bacterium. Lineage (GTDB taxonomy): Bacteria > Bacteroidota > Bacteroidia > Bacteroidales > Muribaculaceae > CAG-873. Next base: position 41,726 of record JAAVFI010000079.1, read on the forward strand.
TCATCGGTGAAAACGTCGCCCATATCAACGATATCGGTAGAGAAAACGGGAGTGTCCGACGGCGAAGTAGTGAAGCCGTCTTCGATACATGCTCCGAGAGCAAGTACCACCGTTATGGAGAGAAGAAATCTAACTATCATTTTCATAGTAAGATAATAACGGCCTGATTATAGTAAATATTGTGTGAATTGATCCGGGCGCTTATCGGGTGAATGGAAATTCTAATTCTCATTTTACACCGTCATTTACGCCTGAACTCACCGCTGCAAAATCTTTTCGGGAACAAATCTCCGTCAATCCAGCAAGTCGGGACGGAGGCGGCGGGTGCGCTCCAGCGACTGTTCGTGGCGCCATTCGTCAATTTTTGCCTGATGTCCCGAGAGGAGGATTTCGGGTACGGTCCAACCGTTGTATTCTGCCGGACGGGTGTAGAGAGGCGGCTCGAGGAGATTGTCCTGGAATGAGTCGGTGAGGGCGCTTTGTTCGTCGCCGATAGCTCCGGGGAGGAGTCGCACCAGAGCGTCGGTGATGATAGCGGCGGGGAGTTCGCCTCCTGTAAGTACGTAATCGCCGATTGATATCTCTTTGGTAATCAGATGTTCGCGGATGCGGTAGTCGATACCCTTGTAGTGCCCGCAGAGTATTATGATATTGTTGAGCAGAGAGAGAGAATTGGCCATACGCTGGTTGAATACCTCGCCGTCGGGAGCGGTGAAAATCACCTCGTCGTAGTCGCGCTGAGCCTTGAGAGCGGCTATGCAGCGGTCGACGGGCTCAATCTGAATCACCATGCCCGCGTCGCCTCCGAAAGGATAGTCGTCGACCTTGCGGTGACGGTTCGTGGTGTAGTCGCGCAGATTATGTACTGCGATTTCGGCCAGACCCTTGTCGCAGGCACGTTTGATAATCGAGCAATTAAGAGGAGATTCGAGCATCTCGGGCAAAACAGTGATGATATCTATGCGCATGTTGCGGATGTTTTTTGTAAATTTGCAGTTGCAAAGTTAATCATTTTCGGTGGTGTTACCAACGGAGCGAACACTTTGCCCTCTCGTGCGGTTAGATATTAAATAGTATATCGTCGATATTTTTATGAAATCTTTGCTCAAATACTTGTTCTTAACGGCTGTCGCGGCCTTGATGTTGCCGATGGCCTCTTGCTCGGGCACGGGCGATGTGGAGCGTCCCTACGACTCCTCGCTGTGCGAAAGCCTTGCCATTCTGATTGAGCGACACGACTCAATCTCACAGGAGCAATATCGCGAGATGATAGGCCAGAATGCCGCTATCCTACACTATATTATCGACCGCACTCGCGAAATTTCCGAAGAACCCGGCGACGAACAGAACGGCTCGTGGCGACAGCTTCTCGCCGACCCGGACTATCTCGAGCGCTTCGGCTACATGTTCACTCTCGGCTCAGCACTATATCAGGCCGATGCCGACGGACTTCTCGACAAAGACAATCAACACCTCTATAAGGCTCTCGACGAGTACAACCGTCAGTTGGCCGAATATTCCGACCGCAACTGACAGGTGGATACGATAGCGTTTGCAGCGGAAGTCCTCGACGCACTTCCTTATGAGGCCAACGACCAGCAGCTTGAGGTCGTGGCCGCCCTCTCGCGCTTCTGCGACCCCGCGCCGAGGCCCGAGAGCGCATTCATACTCAACGGCTACGCCGGCACTGGCAAAACGTCGCTCACGGGTGCACTCGTGCGCACTCTCGAGGCACATCGCCGCCCTGTAGTGCTCATGGCACCCACAGGCCGCGCCGCTAAAGTGTTCAGTGCCAACTCCCGCGGACATCAGGCATTCACTATCCACCGCAAAATATATCGCCACAACCCCGAGGGCAGTGCTCCCGGAGAATATTCGGCGCCGCTGCCTGCCGAAAATAAATACCGCAACGCAATATTCATAGTCGACGAGGCCTCGATGATAGGTGCGGGTGACGAGCGCGGCAACAACCTCCTCGACGACCTCGTAACATATGTATTCGCAGGCGAAAACAACCGCCTCATTCTCGTGGGAGATACAGCCCAGCTTCCCCCTGTCGGCGCCGACCGCTCGCCGGCGATGAATCCTGAGGTGCTCCGCCGCCTCGGCCTCAAGGTGACACGCGCAACCCTCACAGAGACAGCCCGTCAAGCCGCCGATTCGGGCATACTTTTCAACGCCACCCGTCTGCGCCGCGCTATGGCCGTAGCCGCCAAGGCAGAGAAAGAAAATACTACGCCTCCGATACCAAAACTGCGCACCCGCGGCTTCGACGATGTGATAATAGTAAACGGTGAAGACCTCCCCGAACTCCTCACCACGGCCTACGACTCGTCTGCCGGCGGAATTTCCGACACCATACTCGTGACCCGAAGCAACCGCCGCGCCGCCGAATACAATGCAGCAATACGCTCGGAGGTGCTCTACCGCGAGGAAGAGCTTACTCGTGGCGACATGCTCATCGTGGCCCGAAATCATTATTTCAAGAAAAAAGAGCATGGCATCGACTTCATTGCCAACGGCGACATCCTCACCGTCGAGAAAGTCTACGGCACTGAGACACGCTACGGCATGCGATTTGCCGACGTAAGGCTCTCCATGCCCCCCGACCCTTCGCAGCCCGATGCAGAGCCGCCGGCCTTCGAGGTCAAGATAATGCTCGACACACTTTCCGACCCCAACGCCACCATAGCCCGCGAGACATGGGACAGACTGTACTACGGCTGCCTCAACGACAACGAACGCTACGGCGACATGCCTATCGACAAACGCGTGTGGGCACTGCGCTCCGACCCCTACTGGACGGCACTCATAGTCAAATATGCCTATGCCGTCACCTGCCACAAAGCCCAGGGCGGACAGTGGGAGAATGTATTTGTCGACCTCTCATATATACCTGAAGACGCCTTCGGGCTCCCGCTCTACCGCTGGTTCTACACCGCGGTGACACGTGCCCGAAAGCGTCTGTATCTGATAGCTCCTCCCGAAGCTCTTATCGAGTAGCCCACTTGGCGTATATGCGCCTTGCGGTAGAGAGAGCGTCGCCCTCAGGCAGATATTTTATACTTACCTGCGCGGGGTCTGTCCATTGTTCCTCAAATTCATACATTTCATTAAGGAAGCCGTCGGTATCGAATTCCTTTCCTTCGGCCAGCGACTTTTCGGCAGCTGCTATGAAGCGGCGCCAGCGTTCGCCATAGTACTGGTCGTTTAGTTCGGCCAGCATGCGGTTTGCATAGTCGGTGAGAGAGTGCGAGCCCCAGAGTGTGACTATCGTGCGCGCATTCTGCTCGAAATAGTCCTGAAGTTCAGGCTTGTCGGAGATATTGGTGCGTGCGGGTTCAATCCATGTCTTGAGCGAGAATGCAGGGTGGCAGGCAAGGAGAGCAGTGCAATCGTCGATAAGCTCGGTCATCTTCTTACCGGCCTTCTTGAGAGCTTTTTTGTCGCCCTTCTTGTAAGCCTCGGTGAAGTTGTCGCGGAGAGTTATGAAGTGGTTTCCGAGAGCCTGGCGGCCGAGGTTCACTATATCGTAGCGATAGCTGTCGCGGCCTTTTGCGCCTTTGGCAGCGTCGAGGAGCTTGCCCCAGGCCTTGAAGAGATCGGCATTGTTGTAGTCATAGCGGTTGTTGGTGAGCCAGCGTCCGAAGCCTTCGAAAGCAGGGCGACTGCAGAGCAGAGTACCCTGGCTGTTGTAGATGCGGCTGCGGTAAATGCTGTCGGCGAGAATGGTCCACGCCTCGAGAGCCTCGGGCGAATCGCCGGCACGACGGCGTGCGATAGACGCAATGCGCTGATTTTCATCGAGAGGCTGATTCCATGCCTGATCGAAAACCATTTCGTACATATAAGGATTCACATCCAGACCCTCGAGAGTCGAACCGATACCTGTCATCGACGGAGCGTTTTTCAGCGCATTGTCGATGCGGCTTTTCACGGTCTTGTGGTCGCCGGCAAGGAAGGTGTTGCCGCCGAAGTTGCCGAGATAGCTCCATATGAAGTCGTGGCCGTGGAAGCTGTCATTGCCCGGCCAGAGTTCGGTGAAATCGCAGTAATAGTCGAGGAACTTCATGCGTCCGGTGGGCACGCCTTCGAGGTATGCCTTCACGCGCTCGGGAGTCCAGTGATTGCGGTCGTAGTAGAACATCCACGCCATTTGCACCCAGATACCTTCGGGGTCTACATCGTTGAGCGAAGCGAATACGCCGGCTCCGGCAGAGCGCAGAGAGTCGGGTTCCCACGACGGCGGATCTACCTCGTTGAAGCAGTCGATGCCGTAGAGGTGGTCGGTGCCGTAGATACGGGTCTGAGCCTCGATGAAGTCGCGCTGAATGGTGGCGAACAGCGAGTCGGAGGGCGAGAGATATGTGCAGGTATATTCGGGTTCGAAGCCGCCCCATTTGCTCACGGGCGAAGTCTTGGCCTCGGGATATATCTCCTTGAGTTTTGCGGGTACGTGACCTGCGAAGCCGGGAAGCACGGGTTTCATGCCCAGCGAACGCTCGCGTTCGAGGATAAACTTCTGAAGTTCACGCTGATTGTCGAGCCACTCCGCGGGCAGCGGGCCCTGGTAGGCGTCGATATTGCACATGCGGTGCCAGGGGAGGTGAGCCGGCCCGGTGAAGTAGGCGAGGATATCCTCGTCGGCAAGGCCGTGTTTGCGCCATACGTCAAGCCATACAGCCTCCTGGCCGGTGATAGCGAGGGGCATCGTCACGCCGTTGAGAGCCATCCAGTCGATGAGTCGCTCCCACTCTTTTTCGCCCCAGTAAGGCATCGTGTAGCCGAAAGTGCAGTAGTTGAGGAAGAAGCGGTCGGGCACGAGTGCCTCTACACTCACCGTATCGCCAACAGCGGGGAAAACCTCGGGTACGTAGACCGGCTCCGAAGCATACCACGACACCGAAGTGCCGGCATGATTCTTCAGATAGTAGTTGAGACCCGTAGCGAGCGAATTGACATTATTTCCGCTTACGGCAATGCGGCCGTCGCGGTCGGTGATAGTGAAATGGTCGCGGGGAGAGCCTTCGGTGAGTTCAAAGACGAAATGCTGAGATGCGTCGCCCAGAATTCGGCCGGCCAGTTCTTCCACCGCACGAGTACCGGGCTCTCCGGCATAAGCTGTGGCTCCGGCAAGCAGCATAAGAGCCATAGTTGTTTTTCTCATTGGTACGTTGTTTTTACAGATAAGTAAAAGGGTAGTGTGATAACTTGTGCAAAGATAAGAAAAATTGTGTTACCCGCAATATTTATGCCGGATTATAGTATGATACGGGCTTCGACATATTACTTTTCGCTTCTCGAATAGTTTACCTGTGAGTCAACTTTGAGAAACGGTAATACGCGCATTATCAATATTATAAGATTTGGGGCTACTTACTTTTGCGCCTTACCATAGAAAAAGTATAGTATAAATATAGTGTAATTTTGTATCGCAGATTTCAAAGCGGCTGTGTGCCGCGCTGCAACCTATATTATGAACCAACCAAACAATCTCTTCATGAAAAATTCTTTACTCTTCGCTGCCGCGCTTCTCGTAAGCGGCAATCTCTGCGCTCAGAACTACATCACCGCTGCTCCCGAAGGTGGCTTCAACACCGCTGCCGGCAAAGACTACGTAGTGCTCTATGCTCCCGAGAACGTTCTCGCTTCTATGGGCTCAAAAGTAATCACCAACAACAACCTCGACCAGACTCAGGTAGACAACTACCTCGAATACTGGGTGACCGACTGGGACAAGAAAGACCTTACATTATATAATGTCCCCGCGGCAGAAGGCGAGCTCAACTCTTTCGGTGGTGACGACTTCATCAACGCAACCCCTCTCTACGCTTGGGGTACAGGCGTGTTCATGCCCAAGGCAAAAGCCTACGATCTCTCTAAAGTGACCGACGAGCACCACCTCCACATCGGTCTGCGCGACTTCGGTTCGAGCCCCTCCAAGTACCAGTTCTCAATCGGCTCGCAGAAGACTATCAAGAACAACGGCTTCCAGATTATGGCCGGTATCGGCGTAGGTGCTGCAAGCGGCGACTTCGTGGGCGTAGGCACACTCCCCGGCGGCAACGACGGCAAGTGGTACTACATCGACGTACCCGTTAAAGACCTCGTGGATGAAAACGGCGACTTCGGCTTCGTCTACAACTTCTCCGCTCCTATCACCGACGGCGTTTTCACCTTCACATTCAACGAACCCGTGACCTCTACCGCAAAGAAGAGCGGTCCCGAACCCGGCGAAGATGTGTATTCTTATGAAATCACCAAGCTCGGCTCTGCACTCTCTCTCGACCACGTATTCTTCTATGTTCCCGACGGAAACGGTGTGGGTGAAGTATCTGCCGACGTCGAAGAAGAAGTTCTCGGCATCTACGACCTCGCCGGACGCCGTGTCGAAAATCCCGCTGCAGGTCTCTACATCGTTAAAACAAACATCGGCGCACGCAAAGTCCTCTTTAAATAATAGCACCGAAGCACTAATCTTATGAAAAAATCTATACTTACGGCTCTCATGGCAGGTATCTGCCTCGGAGCCGCAGCCGAGGGTACGACCGAATCCCCCGCAGGCTACACCCTGCGCTGGCAGGACGAATTCTCAGGCAATGCCCTTAATGAAAAACTCTGGAACATAGAGGTGAACGGTGCCGGTGGCGGCAACCAGGAATTGCAGTACTACCGTCGCGAAAACGTGAGCGTGGGCACCGACCCCGCTACGGGCGAAAACTGCCTCGTGCTCACCGCCCGCCGCGAAAACTTTGGCGGCAAGTCCTTTACCTCGGGTCGTATCACCACTCAGAATAAGGCTGCTTTCCGCCACGGTATACTCCAGGCGCGTATCAAGTTCCCCCGCACCACCGACGGCCTCTGGCCCGCATACTGGATGATGGGCAACGACATGAGCAAATACGGCTGGCCCCGCTGCGGCGAAATGGATATCGTAGAGCTCGGCCATGCCAACGGCATCAAGAACGGAACTCAGGACCGCTACTTCGGAGGTACGCTTCACTACGGTCCCAACGCCACTGCCGAAGGCCACCAGCAGCTGTCGCAGGAGTATCTCGCTCCCGAAGACAATCCCATTACCAACGACGAATACCACATCATCACCGTCGAATGGGACGACACCAACCTCTACATGTACTACGATCTCGAGGCATACACCGCTGCTGCAAAGCGTCGTGCACGCTACTTCACATGCGACGTTACCGAGACCGACGCCGACCTCTCAGTAGGCAAGTACTTCCAGAAGCCATTCTTCTTTCTCTTCAACCTCGCGGTAGGCGGCAGCTACACATCTATCTACGACCCCGCCAAAATCACCGCCCTTCCCAATGCCGGCGACGAAGCACACATGTATGTCGACTGGGTACGCGTATATCAGAAAGATGACGACGAAAACGCTCAGTATACATACATCGACGCCGAAGGCAATGTAGTGACAAACATCGAGTCTGAGCCCGAAAAGCCCTCCGACCCCGACAACAAGACCGAGCTCTCGAGTTTCGCCACAAAGGCTCTCGACGATAACGGTGAAACTACATTCGACTTCGACGGCATCACCGACGCCGTACTCATCAGCACCAGCGACGGCGTTACCGGCCACCTCCTTTCGGCAGGTGCAAACGTCATCGACCTTAACGTAAACGATGACAACCGCAACCTCTGGGTGTGGGACAACACCTACGTTCCCGTCGACCGCAAGGGTCAGATCAACTCTTTCGGTTGGGAAGAAGGCTACAACAAATTCACCGTAGCTTCTGTGGGTTGGTCAGGTCTCGGCTTCAATATCGCCAACGAAGACCTCTCCATGATCGACGATAGCTACTGGCTCCACTTTGCCATGCGTGCCAACGACGTCGACATCCACACTTCGCACGAGATGTCGGTAGGCAAAGCCAAATTCATTGTCGGCAACTCCAACGGCAAGCTCGCAAGCATCGGCGACTTCCGTCGCGACGGTGAGTGGTACTACTTCGATATCCCCGTTGCTGCGCTCGAGCAGTTCTACGCTCCTCAGATTGGCCTCAAAGCCGGATACAACGATAATATCATTACCTTCACCTCAGGCGGCTACACCGATGCCGAACTCTGCTTCGACAATATCTTCTTCTACAAATCGTCGAAGAAAGAAATCCCCGCCTTTACCGACACTAAGTCAGACCTCGGCAAGTACGGTTACCGCAGCCTCGACGAAGACGGCAACCCCGTGTTCTCGTTCAACGGCGTGACCGACATCGTGCCCCTCTACCTCTCCGGCGACACCTGGGAGAGCCTCACTGCAGGCGGCAACTATGGCGAGACATCGCTTGTAAAGGCCGAGTGGGACAACTCCGAGCAGGGCGGCCGCAACAACTTCTTCGTATGGGGCGACCCTCAGACCATGAAGGTTGGCAACGTATCCGAAACTCCTAACTCTTTCGGTCGTATCCCCTACGGCGGTTTTGCAACCTACAGCTCAGAGACCGACAACATCACCTGGAACGGTGCCGGCTGGGCTTCAATCGCAGGCCAGGGCATGTCACCCCTGCCTAAAGACCTCTCTATGATCGACGACGAGTGGTATGTACACTTCTCTGTACGCTCCGATGCCGCAGTAAGCCACATCCCCGTGATGATTCGCTTCGGTTCTACCGATGCCGACGCCACAATTATCCTCGGCAAATATGCTACAAAAGCACTCTTCGCCGACTTCAACCGCGATGGCAACTGGTATTCGTTCGACATCCCCGTAGCTCAGCTCAAGAAATACGGTCAGCTCTGGAGCAACGCTCCCCAGAATGGAGGTATCTCTGCTTACACCGACTATTCGCTCTGTATCTACACCGACCAGACTTTCTACAATAACTCGTTCTTTGCCATTGACAACGTATTCTTCTATCGCACAGCCGATGCTCCCGTTGTCGACGACCTCGGCGAGTACACCACCAAGAGTCTTGACGAAAACGGCGAATCGTATTTCGACTTCACCGGCAAGCACTTCATCTCAATCTCTGCCAACGGTTCTGTGACAGAGCAGATGAAGGTTGAAGGCGAAGAAGACATCCTCCTCGACCTCCGCGCAGGAGTGGGATTCTGCAACTTCTACAATTGGGGCGACGGCAATACCTATACAGCAGGTACCATCCCCGCCGGCGTTCCCGACTCTTTCGGCGGCGACGAAGGCTGGATTTTCTTCACCACCAACGGCGGCTGGACCGGTGCAGGCTACATCAACGATCAGGGTCAGGACTTCTCCGAACTCGAAAACGGCAACTGGCACCTCCACTTCGCTATGCGCGGCACCGACGACTGCTCGCACCAGATAGCTCTCGCTCAGGCTAAATTCACTATCGGCAGCACTGCCTACGCTGCAGGCGTGCCCGTGCTCGGCAACTATCGCCGCGACGGTGAGTGGTATTCCTTCGATATCCCCATGACCGAGCTCAACCAGCTCGCCACCGAGATATTCCCCGCTTCGAACGGCGGTATCAAGGCTTACAAAGACAACTACTTCTGGTTTATGTCAGGCGGTGCTGTAGGCAAGGAACTCCACCTCGACAACATCTTCCTCTGGCGCGACAAAGACTCGGTAGACTCTTCAGTAGCTGTTGTTGAAATCGACGACAATACCGACGCTCCCGTCGAAATCTACAATATCGCAGGTCACCGTCTCTCTTCTATGTCGGCTCCCGGCCTCTACATCGTACGCAAGGGCTCCGAAGTTCGCAAGGTTGTCGTACGCTGATAATCTCCCCTCCGAAAGATGAACTCTCTGAAAGCAATATCTCTCGCCGCTCTCATGCTTGCACTCCCGGCCGTATCTTCGGCCAAGAGTGCCAAGCGTGGCGCCGGCTGGGACGATAAGGCAGTTACCCTCAACGCGCACCACGCCTCGCTCCTCGAGCCGGGTGTGAGCTGGGTTTACAACTGGGGTCCCGATGCCGCTAACAGCGAAATCTACTCTTCCGACTTCTGCTTCATACCCATGGCATGGAACGGCGGCTACAATGCGTCGCGTATCCGCACCTGGCTCACGAATCATCCCGAAGTAAAGTACCTGCTCGGATTCAACGAACCTAACTTTGCATCGCAGGCCCGAATGACACCCGAAGACGCCGTCAAGGCATGGCCCGGCCTCGAAGCAATTGCCGAGGAATTCGGCGTGAAACTCGTGGCTCCCGCCCTCAACTTCACCGACTCGCAGGTGGGAGGTCGTTACTGGGATCCCTACGAGTGGTACGATGAATTCTTCCGTCTATACCCCGACGCAAAAGTCGACTGTCTGGCAATGCACTGCTACATGAACTGGTACAGCGCTAATACATGGCTCGCCACCGAGTATTTCTATGCCGATCTCTACAACCCTCGCAAGGACTGCTACGGCCACTATCCGGCTCTCGTCAAATTCCTCGACGGCTTCAAGGAGGTCAACGGTCACTTCCCGCGTATGATGCTCACCGAATTCTGTTCATGGGAGAACGACGGTACTATCAAGAATGTCGACTTCCAGATCGACCAGATGACCCAGAAACTCCAGAAGCTCGAGCAGAGCGACCTCGTGGAAGGATATGCATGGTTCATGGCCAACGCCGGCTCAGGTGCCGCAGCATATCCCTATATGAGTCTCTTTGAGAAGAATACTGCCGACAGCGAGCTCTCCGACCTCGGCAAGATATATGTGTATCTCTCCGACTTCGATACCTCGCGCAGCTATGCTCCCGGCGAGACTGTTCAGGCCAAGGACTATGTGGAGGCTACCACCGATGACCGCCAGATCAAAGTACGCCCCAATACCGAGGCGACCTCCGATCTCCCGCTGCAGATTGAAATTCCCGTTGGCGGATACACCGACTATGTGGTCAATATCCCCGCCGACGGCGAATACACTTTCTCCTTCCACATCGAATCGGCCAAGCTCTCAGCTATCACTCTCTACGTCGACTCGAAGAAAGACAATCGTATCGACATCGAAGCCGCTAAGGGCTGGCACGACGCCACACTCACTACCTCCCTCAAAGCAGGCATCCACAGAATCATGCCCTATAACTCCGGCGAAAATTCGCTCCTTATGAACTCTTTCAGCTTCGCGAATACCGATGCGGCCTTCGCCCCCGAAGCTGCCGAAGCTACAGTCGAAGGTGTGTACAATCTCTGCGGAGTGTCATTAGGTAATCCCGATCTCACAACCCTTTCCCCCGGGGTGTATTTCCTCAAATATTCCGACGGAAATACCTCCAAACTCAAAATCTGATTTGACTAATCTAATCAATCATACCATATGAACCTTAAACAATCTTTACTCACTGCCGCGCTTGTATGCCTCTCGGCATCGGCTTATGCAGAGACCTACACTCTCTGGCCCTCACAGGAAGGCGCAACACAGATACCGTTCGAATTCAACGGATGGTGGAATCTTGCTGTAGAGGATATCGACGGTACCATTAAGGGTTATCCCGCCGACCCTGCTTCTGATGCAGCTTCCAGCGGCTGGATGACTACCGAAAACATGGAATTCGACTTCGCTCAGCTCGCTCCCCTCGACCTTACTTTCGACGCCAAGATTGAAGGCCCCGGTCAGTGGAACGTACGCCTTACAGCTGCCGACGGCGTTGAGTCGGACGTAACCGTAGCCGTACCCACCGACGGTGAATTCCATAAAGTACGCATCAACATACAGGATGAGTACCCCGCAGTTTACGCTAAGTGGCTTGCAGGCGGTGCTAACGGTAAGACCGTATTCACTTTCGCACTCTCCGGCACAGGCCTCGACGCCACCTCGGCAATCTATGTTGCCAACTGCAAATATGTAGATGCTATCGCACGCCCCGCACTCACTGCCGAGGCTGCCGATATCACCTCTACTTCGGCAAAACTCAACATCAACGCCTCTTTCCCCGAAGGCTACACCAACACTAAGGTGACAGTTAACGGCGAGACTGTGACCGGCAACGAAATCCTCCTCGAAAACCTCGCCGCTGCAACCGAATACAACTATCTCGTGGCTGCCGAAGGCGAATTCGAAGGCGAAACTGTAACCGTCTATACCAACGTATCTTTCCGCACCCTCCGCAACTACGATAAGAATGCATTTGTATGGTACGGCACTACCGATATGGCCGGTTTCTATGCAGACTACAGCATCTCTTACGACTGGAAAACAAAAAAACTTACCGTAAACGCTGAAATCGTTACTGAAAAGGAAACTCCCGCAGCCGACCGCAACTTCCACATCTTCATCGGAGGTGACGAATGGCTCAAGCTCTACGATGACGGCACCGGAATCCTCACAGGTACCACCACTTCTACTTTCGAAGAAGGTGCGGAAATCACCTGGGAATGGTATCTCCCCTATGCAGGCGGTGTATATCAGGAAGCCAACAAATATATTGTAGGCTCTGAAAACGAAGCTCCTCTCGCAATCCGCATCTCGGCTGCCGCTCAGAATGTAAGCTCCGACAGCGCCGAAATCACCTACACCGTTACTGCTCCCGACGCAAACTACAAGGTTTACTACCGTCTCGCCTACGGTGAAGCTGTAGAAGCTACCTCGAACCCCATTGTTCTCACAGGTCTTGCAGAAAGAACTGAATATACTTACGAAGTTTACGCAGTATATACCGCCGGCGACGAAGAAATCACCGCGCATCCCGCAACCGTTACCTTCAAGACCACTGCAGAAGGTGCTGTAGACCTCGTGTACGCCGACCTCTACGCGGCTGAATTCAAAAACGCATTCCTCATTGGTGAAGACGAGTCGATGCGCCGCTCTATCTTCGTAACCCTCCCTTGGCAGGTTGTTTACAAGGCCGACGGCACTGCTGTTTACTCTGTAGACCTCTCTGCTGTTGAAAACGTTGTAGGTCTTGTTCCCCAGATTTACTGGAACGGCTTCCAAAATCTTACCAAGAACGCTTCTACAGGCCTCTATGAATACGACTTCGGTGCTCAGGAACTCGACGCCGTGACTGCTATCTCTCACTACTTCGCATACTCAGGCGGTGTAGTAGACTCCCGTACACCCTATACAAACTGGGGTATGGAGAAAGAAGCTCCCTCAATTGGCAAAATGGCAAGCCTTACTCTCTCTGCTTCTGCCGAATCAGCACTGCTCGGCGACAAGATTCTCCTCACAGTAGTCGCTAAAGACGAAAATGGCAACATTCTCCCTGCCGACGATGTAGTCTTCACCGAAGAAGATGCTGAAGATACATTCGACGGCAACACCGTGACAATGACAGGTAAAAAGGGCGAACGCACAATCGTGGCTACATGCGGCGAATTCTCTGCATGGGTTAAAGTTCTGGTAATCGCTTCTGCTGATGCCAAGAACGTTGCTGCCGGCCTCCTCGGATACTCCGACCTCAACATTCAGGCAGGTACTGTCGAAAACGTAACTGACGCCGACCGCAACTCTCAGCTCGAATGGGCTTGTGGCGAAACTGAAGATCACTACTTCATCCTCGACCTCGGCGAAGGTGCCGAAGGCGCAGGCTACTACATCGAAGGTCTCGACGTTTACTTCGAAGGTGCTTATGCTACAGAGTTTACCGTAACACTTTCTTCCGCTGCTCCGGCCGAAATCGCAGCAATGTCATCGCCCAACCAAAGCACAGTGCGTGCAGCCCGCCGCGCAGCTGCTGCCGACGACGTAGTGTTCACCAACACCAAAAACGACACCCAGCACTACTTCACTCAGGAGCCCGAAGGCTCACACCGCTATGTAGCCCTCCGCACTACCAAGGCTCTCAACACCGGCTGGGGTATCAAGCTCCGCGACCTCAAGGTTTACGCTACCGAGCAAGCTCCCATTCCTACCGGTGTAGACGCTGTCGCTGCTGATGCTGCCGATGCCACCGCTCCCGTAGAATTCTTCGACCTCAACGGCCGTCGCATCGAAAATCCCGCTACCGGCATCTACATCCGCCGTCAGGGCTCAACCGTATCTAAGGTATTCATAAAATAAGATTGTTTGGTGGCCGCAAGGCCCCAGGGTTCTTCAATCGATGAGGGCGTGCCGCAAGGCACGCCCTCTGTCTTATAGGCCCTTTGTAGCAGACAGCAGATACAGCAATAATATTGAATACTGTGCAGCGTTATGTATATACTTCATCAGGCCGCAAAGTAAATCAGGTACCCCGCAAGCGGGATACCTGATTAAATGCTGTTGCCCTGTGTCGGGCTGCTTGTAGTAAGTGCTGTGCCTTATGCCTTGGGCAGTGTAAATGTGAAGCGGAGGCCGCCGGTCGGAGCGTTATCTACAGTCACGTCACCGTCCATTGCCTTGATGATTCTTCTCACGAGTGGAAGACCGAGACCCGAGCCGCCGTTCTTGCGTGCGCGGCCGCTGTCTACGCGGTAGAAGAGGTCGAAGAGGCGGCTGAGATGTTCGGGACTCACACCCTCGCCGTTGTCGGCGAAAGTGAAGGTGTACATGCCGTCTTTCTCGCCGATGAGATTGAACGATATCATCGTACCGCCCGAGTATTTTGCGGCATTGTACACAAGGTTGAGCAGGGCGTTGGTGAGCAGCGATTCATGGCCCTTCACCTTGCAGCCTTCGGGTATGTCGTAGCTGAACTTCAAGCTGTCGGCAATGTGTCCCAGTTCGATATCGCCGGCCATACGCGTCACCAGATCGTGCATGTCCACTTCCGACTTCTCGAGTTTGATTCCGCCCTCGGTGAGCTTCATCACCAGGCCGATGTCCTTCACAAGATGTGTCAGGCGGTCGATAGTCTGCTGGATACGCTGCATGAAGTTCTCACGCATCTCCCCTGGCATATCAGGGTTTTCGACTATCGAGTCCACGTATCCTTTGATGATGCTTATAGGAGTCATGAGCTCGTGGCTTATATTCATGCTTATCTGTCGCTCATGATTTATCTTTTCCTGTTCGGCGGTAATCTTCTCGCTGTAGAGTCGCATCAGCTGCTTAGACACATCGCCGAGCTCATCGTTGGAGAAAGTGATATCCGACACATCCTCCGGCAGAGTATCGTTGGCTATATTATTGGCAAAGTCGCGGAGCACATACACATTGCGACACACTGCCGCAACACCAACAAAGGCGAGTACAGAAGTGAATATGCCAAGCAGAATCACCACTATCCATATAGCAGGGTCGATGCTGAGAAACGACACAACCTCTCCCTGGTAGGGCAGGGCGGCAAGGGTGTAAATCTCGCCGTCGGCGCTCTTCTTGGAGCATATCATATTGATATCGTCGCCGGCAAGGAGGTCGCGAACTCGGGTATCTTCATTGTCGTCTATTAGCTTAAGGATGCCGGGATTCGGCTTACCGTCAGTATCATACAGCTTAATAGTTTCGCCGGGATTGTCGGCCACCATTTCGCCGTTCTTGTTATATACGGTTATTCGCAGAGGGTCCAGAGTGGTCTTGTCGGTAAACAGCTGTATGAAGTCTACAGTATTCCTCAGATCCTCTCCACGCTCGTAAGCGTCAATCACAGTGTTATTGACGTTCAGTAATCGGTTTTCAAGATTCTGTCGCTGGCGGTTCTGTTCGTGTTTTACAAAGTAGCAAATCGTTATGCCTATTATCACCCACAGAACTCCCACTATCGGGAAAAAGAGCTTCCTGTGGAGTCGAGACATCTGGTTGTTTGACATTCTTGGGATACTGTTAGATAAGTATGCTTGTTCTGCCTGCAAAGATAGTGATTTTATCATGAAAAAATAAATATTCCGATGATTTTTAGTAAAATGGTTAACGCTCAATTACAGACGCGTTACACCTTTAACAATATTGATACAAATGCAACAATATATAATGAATGCACTTTTTTATTGAAAAATACTTACCAATTTTGTATTGGAAATTTAATCACGAATGAAGAAACGCAATCTTATAATATCGGCTTTAAGCCTCTGTTTTATCATTATTCTATGCGAGTGTACGCGTAGAATAGAAGCGGCGGAGCCTGTAGATATATATGCCGGAGGACCGGTGACAGCTCCTCTCGATTCACTTTTCGGCGATATATTCTCTTCCGACGGCCCCGGTGGAATAGTCATGGTACTCTCCGGCGACAGCATCCTCTACGAGCGTGCCTTCGGATACGCCGACATAAAGACGAAAGAACCGATCACCGACCGTACGGTGTTCAACTATGCCTCTCTGTCTAAATTTTTCTGTGCTACGGCTCTCCTGAAGCTCGCCGAGCAGGGAAAGGTTTCGATCGACGACAGCCTGAGCATGTATTTCCCCGAATTCCCCGCCGAGCTCTTCGATAAAATCACGCTACGCCATATCCTTACCCACACATCCGGCCTGCCCGACCTTCGCCCCCGCGACGAGTCGGAGTGGGACAAATACCTCCGCGAGCAGAAGTCGGTATTCGGGTTCTCGCGCGACTACCGCCTATACGGCACCGAAAAAGAGCATAGTCAGGTCTTCAAAATGCTTAAAAACCTCGAGTTCGAGCCCGGTACCACATACCAGCCTAACGACCCCGGATACGTACTCATTGCTCCTCTCGTAGAAAAAGTCACAGGCGAAGACTTCCAGAAATGGATGAATGAAAATATCTTCGAACCCGCCGGTATGTCCGACCAATTCTATATCCGTCCCGGATACAATCCGCCCCACTCAGCCCACGGATACACCCTCGACGAGAACGGCGCATGGAAGGAATACGACTATGGCGAAGCCGAATTCTTCATCACGAAGGCCGACAGAGGCCTCTTCGGCTCAATGCACGACTTCCGCAACTGGATGAGAGCATTGGTCGACGGAAAAATCATCTCGAACGAATCACGCAGCGACATGTGTTCCGGCTCCATGGAACATTACTCGCCTCATACATACCTCGGGCTGGGCGTACTCATAGTCAAGAAGCCCGGACAGCCCACGAAGGCGTGTCATCGTCGCTCAAACGGCGGTTTTACCGCCGTAGAATCGTCGTGGCCCGAGATTGACCTTCACTATGTGATACTCTCAAACCGAAACGACTGGGACTACAGGGCCACTATCGAACAAGTGGACAGCATACTGCTGGACAAAATAATGATACAGCAAGATAGTTTACGCAAATAAATCTGATACGACTTATTTTTCATAGAATTATTTTAGTACAATAAGTGAATCATAGGTTAGAGTGCATTTGCCCGAGAGGGTAGATGCATTTTTTTAGCCGAACTTGCTGAAAATTTGGTAGTACGGGATAAAAACATTATCTTTGCACCCGATTTCGTAATCTCTGGCAGGACAAGCAGCCTGCGAATATTGCGAGTAATGTTAACATTCTAAATCATTTTTATCAATGGACTTGATTAAAATTGCCGAAGAAGCCTTCGCTACAGGAAAACAGCATCCCGAATTCGGCCCCGGTGACACTATCACCGTTGCTTACCGTATCAAAGAAGGCAACAAGGAGCGTATCCAGCAGTACCGTGGTGTGGTTATCCGCATCTCTGGTGAAGGCGCTAAGAAACGCTTCACTGTGCGCAAGATGAGCGACAACATCGGTGTTGAACGTATCTTCCCCATCGAATCGCCCTTCATCGACTCTATCACCGTTAACAAATACGGTAAAGTTCGTCGCGCAAAACTCTACTACCTCCGTGCCCTCACCGGCAAGAAAGCTCGTATCAAAGAGCGTCGCGTAGTAGCCAAGAAGTAATTTCACTTCGGCCAAAAAAAGATGAAAATGCTGTCGCAGAGTCTGCGGCGGCATTTTTTATGCCCGGGAATTCTCTGCAATAAGTAAGTCATGTAAATTAGTTTATACCAAAATTTGAAGTAGTTATGAGTAAGATTCGTCCTTGCGAAGAAGGAGTTATGGGGCTCCATAATGACTGATGAACAAGCACGAAGATTACCTTAACTACTCAAAGGTTGATATAAACTAATTTTTATGACTTACTTACTCCCCGAATTATGCAAGGAGCAACCATACATTTTGCCGTATCTTTGCACCAAAATCCCTTAACTATGAAATCAATATCACGATATTTGCTGTATATAGCCGTGGCAGCTGTGGCCGCGGGATGTCATCATGAACATGACCACGACCATGATCACGACCACGGGCACGATCATGGCCATGAACACGCTCACGAAGCTGAGGCACCCGAGCACAAGCACGAGCACCCCGGTATCATCGAGCTGCACGACCATGCCGCCGAGCGCTTCGGTGTGCGCCTCGATACTCTCCGCCCCGGCAATTTCAATACCGTAGTACGTGCCTCGGGCACAGTCACACAGGCTTCAGGTGAGCGCGGAACCGTTTCGGCACCCACGGCAGGTATCGTACGCTTCGCCCCCGGCATCTCTGCCGGCAGCGAGGTGGGCAAAGGCGCTGCCATTGCATATATCGACGGCACTTCGGTGTCGGGCGGCGACTCCAATGCCGCTGCCAAAGCGCGTCTGCAGGCCGCCGAGGCAGAACTCAAACGCGTCGAAGCACTCGCCGCAGAGCGTCTCGCCACCCAGGGCGAACTCATAGCCGCACGTGCCGAACTCGAGTCGGCCCGTGCAGCTTACTCTCCCGCCGCATCTTCCGGCCGTGCCACCGCACCCCTCGCCGGCGTAGTCACATCGCTGCTCGTCGACCCCGGAGCCTTCGTCGCAGTAGGCCAGCCCATTGCCACCATCGGAAAAGGCGGAGGCACAGTGCTGAGAGTCGACCTCCCCTCGCGCTATTTTGCCGAAGCACCCACATTTACCGACCTCGTGGCCGACTTCCCCGCCGGCGGCAGCCTCAGAATATCCGCTACCGGCGGCCGACGCCTCGGCTCCGCTCCCGCAGGCTCGCCCGAGAGCACAGGCGCATATATCCCCGTCTACTTCACAGCCCCCGCCGCCTCTGTTGCCGCAGGTACGCCCTTCACGGCCTACCTCATCGGCGCCGACCGCACGGGCGTGCTCTCCGTACCCCGCACAGCCCTCTCCGAACAGCAGGGACGCTTCTTCATATATCGTTTCGTCAAGCCCGAACACTTCGAAAAACTTCCCGTCGACGTGCTCTCTACCGACGGCGAACGTGCCGAGATAGCAGGTCTGCCCGAAGGCACCGTATATGTAGCCGACGGCGTAACGGCAGTGCGACTCGCCGAGACCTCGGCAGTAGCTCCTCAGGGTCACACTCATAACCATTGATGCCGCCATGCTCAACAAGATAATTTCGCTATCGCTCCGCAACCGTCTTGCCGTTGCCGTTATCAGTGCGCTCCTCCTCGTGGCGGGTGTGATTGCGCTCATGCGCATGGAAGTGGACATCTTCCCCGACCTCAATGCACCCACCGTCGTTGTAATGACCGAAGCTCCCGGCCTCGCTGCTGAAGAAGTGGAGCAGGTGGTGAGCTACCCCATAGAGACCGCTGTCAACGGCTCCACGGGCGTCCGTCGCGTGCGTTCGGCCTCCAACGCCGGCTTCTCGGTAGTCTGGGTTGAATTCGACTGGGGCACCGACATCTACACCGCCCGCCAGATAGTGGGTGAGCGTCTCGACGCCGCCGCCGACCGCCTGCCCTCAGGTGTTGAGAAACCCGTCATGGGCCCGCAGTCGTCGATTCTCGGCGAAATGATGATTATCGGCCTGCGCTCCGACAGCACCTCGATGCTCGAACTCCGCCGCATTGCCGAGCGCGACCTCCGCACCCGCCTGCTCGCCCTCGGAGGCGTATCGCAGGTGTCGGTAATCGGTGGCGATGCGCCCGAGTACCAGATTAAACTCAACCCCGCCGCCATGCAGGCCTACGGCGTGAGCATCGCCGATGTCACCGCCGCCACACAAGGCTTCAACAGCAATGCCGGCGGCGCCGCGCTCTACGACTACGGCAACGAATACATCGTCAAGGCAAACCTCAACACCTCCGACCCCGAAGAACTCGCAATGGCCGTTGTACGCTCCGATGAGAACGGAGTCGTAACCCTCGCTGACATCGCCACAGTAGAGGAGGGCGGACGTCTGCCCCGAATCGGTGCGGCTTCTGTCGAAGGCGAACCCGCCGTTATCATCACCGTGACCAAGCAACCCGGTGCCGACACCAAGCGCCTCACTGCCGCTATCGACGCCGAACTCGATGTGATAGAGCCCTCGCTCCCCTTCGACGTGCGCCTCTCGCGCAACATATTCCGCCAGTCCGACTTTATCGACGGTGCTATCGGTAACCTTCAGAGCTCACTGCTCGAAGGCGCCTTCTTCGTCATCATCATCCTCTTCATCTTCCTGATGAACGTGCGCACCACGCTCATCTCCGTCACAGCTCTGCCGCTCTCTATTATTGTCACCGTATTGCTCCTCAACGCCATGGGTTATACCGTCAACACCATGAGCCTCGGCGGTATCGCCATTGCTATCGGCTGTCTTGTCGACGATGCCATTGTCGACGTTGAGAATGTCTACCGGCGCCTGCGCGAGAACAGAGCCTTGCCGCCGGCAGAGCGCCGCAGCGTGCTCGACGTGGTCTACCACGCCTCGGCAGAAGTGCGTATGCCTATCTTCAACTCCACGCTGATAGTTGCTGCTGCCTTCCTCCCGCTCTTCTTCCTCGACGGAATGGAAGGACGCATGCTCAAGCCCCTCGGCGTAGCCTTCATTGTGGCACTCGTGGCCTCGACGGTGGTTGCCCTCACCGTCACTCCCGTGCTTTCGAGCTGGCTCCTCGGGTCGCCCTCGCAGGACGCCGCCCTCTCGCGCGAACCCCGCGTGAGCCGTACCCTCAAAAACGCCTACGCCCGCTCACTGGCTTGGGCTCTTCGCCACGGCCGCGCTCTGATAGTCGCCACAGCCATACTCTTCGCCCTGGCTCTGGGCCTCTTCTTTACCCTTGGCAGCGGCTTCCTGCCGTCGTTCAACGAAGGCTCGTTCACTATCAACGTCAGCACCCTCCCCGGCATATCCCTCGACGAGAGCGACCGCATAGGGCGCGAGGCCGAGAGAATCATCATGGAGACCCCCGAAATCATCACCGTGGCACGCAAGACAGGCCGCGCCGAGCTCGACGAACACTCGCTCGGAGTGAACGTTTCGGAAATCGAGGCTCCCTATCGCCACGACGGACGTTCACGCCGCGAAATCGCCGCAGAACTCCGTCAGCGTCTTTCCGAAATTCCCGGTGCCGTGATCGAAATCGGTCAGCCCATCTCGCACCGTATCGACGCCATGCTCTCGGGTACACAGAGCCAGATAGCAATAAAGCTTTTCGGCCCCGACCTCAACACACTCTTCGCCCTCGGCAAACAGATTAAAGCCGTAGTCGACGAAGTGCCAGGCGCCGTGGATGTCAACATCGAGCAGCAGACGGAGCGCCCGCAGCTGCTCATCCGCCCCCGCCGCGAACTCCTCGCCCGCTACGGCGTGACTCTCGCCGACTACGGCGCTACAGTGTCCACCGCCTTGGGCGGCACGGAAGTTGCCGAAGTCTACGACCGCGGCGTGGCCTATCCCATTACCGTAATTCTCGACGAGGCTCACCGCAATTCTATCGACGACGTGGCCATGATACCCGTGGCTACCAATGTCGGCCCCATGCCACTCGGCGACCTCTCCGATATAACCGTCGCCTCAGGCCCCAACGCCGTCAACCGCGAGAATGTGGAGCGACGCCTCATAATCAGCGCCAATGTCGGCGACCGCGACCTCGTCAGCACCGTCGATGATATCCGATCGCGCGTTGCTGCATCGGTAGAGCTGCCCGAAGGCTACCACGTGGTATACGGAGGCCAGTTCGAGAACCAGCGTTCGGCCTCTCGCCGTCTCGCCCTTGCCTCGCTCGGTGCCCTCCTGGTCATCCTCATGCTCCTCTACGGCGAGTTCCACAGCATGTCTCAGTCGCTCGTAATCCTTGTGAATATGCCTCTTGCGGTGATTGGCGGCGTGATAATGCTCGCCATTACCGGCAACGACCTCAATATCCCCGCGATTATAGGCTTTATTTCGCTCATGGGTATCAGCACCCGCAACGGTATGTTGCTCGTAAGCCGATACAATGCCCTCGCTGCCGACGGCTTGAACCTTCCCGACCGCATCATGGCCGGATCTACCGACCGTCTGCTGCCTATCGTCATGACGGCACTCACGTCAGCTCTCGCCCTCGTGCCCATGGCCGTGAAGGCATCCGCTCCCGGCAACGAGATTCAGGCGCCTATGGCTATTGTAATTCTTGGTGGACTCGTAAGCTCTACTGCGCTGAATATCTACGTAGTACCTGTTCTCTACCGATATATTACAAAAAAATTCTGCAAGAAGATGTAATGATTTGCCCGCTTCATGCGTCTTATAGAAGAACACATATAATAAACTAAACAATCTATAAGAATGAAGAAACTTATCTTACCTCTGTGCCTGCTTGCACTCTGCATCGTCACATCTGCCGTGTGCATGTTTGCCGCTGCGAAAAAGCGGGCTGTCGTGCCAAGCGACAAACTCGTTACCCGCGAAATCACGGTAGCGTCTTTTCACGAAATCGAAGCAGAATTCTTTGACGTGGAAGTGACTGTAGGCGACGCCACCGGCAAAGCCACTCTCACAGCGCCCGACAATATCATCGACGACGTTGTAGTAAAAGTTGCCGGCGGAAAACTCTCCATTACTTTCAAGCCGAAGACGGATAATCATATTAAGAGCCTTTCGGGCTACCATACAACTCTCCGTGTCACAGCTCCCTACATCGACGAGGCAGACGCGTCACTCTCGGCCAAAGTAACTTTCGTTGGCGATATGACCGTGCCCGGCGGTGCTTCCTACGAAGCCGAAACATCAGGTTCTGTAAAGCTCAACGGCCTTACTGTCAACGGTAAATGTGAATTTGATGTGGATACGTCAGGCTCTGTGGTCGTTGAGTCACTCACCGCCGCGGGCAAAGCCGAATTCGGCGCCGATACCTCAGGCTCTATCGTAGTCAAGACTCTTACTGCTCAGTCTGTCAAGGCAAAGGCAGATACTTCAGGCTCTGTTACTCTCAAGTCAGGCAAGGCCAATTCTGCCATCTTCAATGCCGATACCTCGGGAAGCATCAAAGCCGCCGGGCTGCAGGTGGAAGTCGCCACCGCGTCGGCCGATACATCAGGCAGCATCAAATGTAATGTGAAGAATCTTACCTCGAGCCAGGATACAGGCGGCTCGGTTAAGAACTCGCTCCGATAAATAATTAGAACTTCTCACACTCAGCCCAGGCCACGCCTTTAGCGTCCTTCGGGCTGAGTGTCATTTTTTCGGCCTCGAAAGGCCACTCGACACCCACCGTAGGGTCAAAGAGACTGAGCGTGCGCTCCGCCTCGGGGCAGTAGTAATTGTCGACCTTGTAGACGAATTTTGCCGTGGGTGATATCACGGCGAACCCGTGGGCGAACCCGCGCGGTATGTAGAGGCTCAGCCCGTTCTCCGCCGATAGTTCAACGCAGATATGCCGGCCATAAGTGGGCGACTGCTCGCGCAGGTCCACCGCCACGTCGATTATAGTACCCTCGGTCACTCTCACGAGTTTGGCCTGCGATGCGTCGCCGGCCTGGAAATGCAGGCCGCGTACTACGCCGTAAGCCGACACCGATTCGTTTTCCTGCACGAAATCAGCTGATTGTCCGGTGATGCGTTCAAACTCTTCTTTGCGGAATGTCTCGCAGAAATATCCGCGTGCATCATAGTAGCGAACAGGCTCCATGAGCCATACTCCGTCCAATGTCAGTGGGGTGAATTTCATATAACGTGGTTTTTTCAACTGCAAAGTTACGAAAAAAGTGTATCTTTGCACTCCCGATTGCTAAGAATAAACATCCAGCCTATGCCCGAAGTATCGCACCGCGGCAGAATAATGCCCGCTTCACCTATCCGACGACTCGTACCCCTCGCCAACGCCGCCATTGAGCGCGGCACCAAGGTGTACAGGCTCAACATCGGCCAGCCCGATGTGCCTACACCTCAGGAGGCTTTCGACGCCCTGAAGAATATCGACCGCAAGGTACTCGAGTACAGCCCCTCCGACGGACTGCTCTCGCTTCGCCGCAAGTTGCAGCAGTACTATCGCCGCTTCAACATCAAGGTGGATGTCGACGATATCATTGTCACCACAGGAGGCTCCGAGGCCGTACTTTTCGCCTTCATGGCCTGTCTTGACCCGGGCGACGAGATTATCGTCCCCGAGCCCGCGTATGCCAACTATATGGCCTTCGCTATCTCGGCGGGCGCCAAGATTGTGACCATACCTTCGAGCATCGACGACGGCTTCGAACTCCCGCCCGTGGAGAAGTTCGAGGAGCTGATCACGCCGCGCACCAAGGGAATACTTATCTGTAATCCCAACAACCCCACCGGCTACCTCTACACCATGAAGGAGATGCTGCAGATCCGCGACCTCGTGCTCAAGCACGACCTCTTCCTGTTCTCCGACGAGGTGTACCGAGAGTTCTGCTATACGGGAGCACCCTATATTTCGGCATTCCACCTGCCCGGCATAGAAGATAAGGTGGTGCTCATCGACTCCGTATCGAAGCGCTACAACGAGTGCGGTATACGTGTTGGAGCCCTCATCACCAAGCACAAAGAGCTCAAGCAGAATGTCATGAAATTCTGCCAGGCGCGTCTCAGCCCGCCCCTGCTCGGTCAGATTGTGGCCGAGGCCTCTATCGACACTCCCGCCGAGTATATGCTTGAGACCTACAATGAGTATGTGGAGCGCCGCAAGTTCCTCATCGACCAACTCAATAAAATCCCCGGCTGCTATTCGCCTATCCCTATGGGAGCGTTCTACACGGTGGTGCGCCTGCCGGTAGACGATGCCGACCGCTTCTGCCGCTGGTGTCTCGAGGAATTCAGCTACGAGGGGCAGACCATATTCATGGCTCCTGCCTCGGGCTTCTATACCACCCCCGGCATGGGACGCGACGAGGTGCGCATGGCCTACGTGCTTAAGAAAGAAGAGCTTGCAAAGGCTATGGAGGTGCTCCGCCACGCCTTGGAGGCATATCCCGGACGAGTAGAACCCAAGTAAGACATGAAGGAGAAAAAGACTATACGCGACATGGGTCGCGCTACGGTGGCGGAATTCAAGGCCCGTAAGAAAATCCCTGTGACGCTCGTCCTCGACAACGTGCGCTCGCTCAACAATATAGGCGCGATGTTCCGCACCTGCGACGCCTTTGCCGTGAGCGGCATAGCGCTGTGCGGTGTGTCGGGCACACCTCCGTCGCCCGAAATCCACAAGACCGCCCTCGGCGCCGAGGAGTCGGTCGACTGGTGCTACTATGCCGATACTCTCGATGCCATTGCGGCACTGAAAGAGCAGGGCACGTGTATAGTCGTGCTCGAGCAGGTGAAAGGCAGTGTTGCGTTGGGTACTTTTACTCCCGAAGAAGGCCGGAGCTATGCCGTGGTTGTAGGTAATGAAGTGGACGGTGTGGCGCAGGCTGTGGTAGATGCTGCCGATGTCTGCCTCGAAATCCCTCAGAGCGGCACCAAACATTCTCTCAATGTATCCGTGTCGGCGGCTCTGGCGCTGTGGGAGTTCTATAAAGAACTGTATAAATAGGTCTCGTCAGAGTCTGGGAGGCATACCTTTCTTTTCCTCTTTTTTGAATTTGGCGTATGCCGATGCGAGTTTGAGATGATACCCTCTCGCGGCGTACGACGGTCCGTTGTATATTCGGGCGAAAGCCGCCCAGTTGCGTGAGCGGAGATACTTTACGAGGTCGGTGTTCTCGAGAAACGAGACAAAGAGCCTCAGCTGCTCCTGCTCGGAGGTGCTCATGCGTTTCACAAATTCCTCGCGGGATGACGTGCCGCACAGTCGCCAGTTGAAACCTCCTATCTGGAACATTCCCCAGAAAGTACTTTCTATGGCTGCGACGCTGTCGATTTTGGCGGCGGCTTCGTAGCGTGCCTTCTGTGCAAGATGTTGCGAACCGTATTTCTGTACGTTCAGCGGTTTGAGGGCTTCGCTCGACGCGTGTTTTGTGAGATTTGTGTTCCGTCGTGTGGCAGTACGGCGGAAAATGGTGGGATCGAAATTGATAAGCGGCACACCCGGTTCATGCAGTCCTGCATGAGTGCGTCCTGTCTCAACCTCTACCACAGCTTTTATTGCGGCTGCCTCCACACCCATTTCGGCGGCTATCTCGCGGTAGTCGTATTCCGATAGCGGCACTACGGCAAAGGGAGCGAGGTCGGGGAGGAACGACGTGTGTATGGTGTCGCCTTCTAAAATGATAAACGAGCGCCCCAGGGAGTCGGTGCCTCCCGGAGTGCGCTCGAGTATTATGATTGTATCGTTTTCCAGTGCGGCATATGCGTGGCACGTAAGTGCTCCGGCAAAGCCGGAAGCAAGTACCAGAGATGCTATCATCCGCCGCATAGCTCAGCTATCAGAGATTTGCCACCTTTTCGAGGGTGCGTGTGAGCTGACCCCAGAAACGTTCTACAGCGGGGATATACATGCGTTCGGAGGGAGAGTGAACGTCGCGGAGAGTCGGGCCGAACGATACCATGTCGAGGTGAGGATATTTCTCGAGGAAAAGACCGCACTCGAGTCCTGCGTGGATAGCCTTGATAGCAGGTTTCACGCCGTAGAGTTCTTCGTAAGCGTCCGATGCGAGGTGCATTATAGTAGAGTTCATGTTGGGAGCCCAGCCGGGATAGCCGTCGCCGTGTGTCACTTCGGCACCTGCGAGAGTGAAGAGAGCTTCAACCTGGCGAGCGATATCCCACTTGCGCGATTCTACCGACGAGCGCTGCGATGTGGTGATGAGTATCTGGTTCTCACCCAGCATCTTCACGGCTGCAAGGTTGGTAGATGTTTCTACGAGACCTTCGAGGTCGCGGCTCATGGAGATTACGCCGTGAGGTGCGCTGTAGAGGGCTTCGATAAGGTTCTTGGTGGTTACGTGGTCTACGGCGTACTCGGGGCGCTCTACGCTTTCGAGTTCGAGCTTGAGACCGGTCTCAAGACCTGCGTATTCGGTTTCGATATCGGCTACGTACTTGTTGAAAGCCACGCGTACCTTTTCTTTGTTCTCGGTGTGTACGCCGAAGAGTGCGTGAGCCGCACGGGGAATGGCGTTGCGGAGGTTGCCGCCGTGGATCTCGCAGAGCGAAATCTCATGCTCGAGGCTGAGGTTGTAGAGGAAGCGGGCGAGGAGCTTGTTGGCGTTGGCGCGTCCGAGGTGGATATCGCCGCCCGAGTGGCCGCCGAGACCGCCGGAGATATCGAACTTGAAGTAGTGGAAGTCGGTGGGAGCGAAAGAGCGCTTGTAGGTGAAAGTGCAGGTGGTATCTACACCGCCGGCGCAGCCTACGAAGATTTCAGCGTCGTCCTCTGAGTCGAGGTTGAGGAAGATAGAGCCGTCGATCATACCTTCACCGAGGTTGTTGGCGCCGGTGAGGCCGGTTTCTTCGTCTACGGTGAAGAGAGCTTCTACAGGACCGTGAACAAGGTCTTTGTCTACCATTACGGCAAGCGATGCGGCCATGCCGATACCGTTGTCGGCACCGAGAGTTGTGCCGTCGGCACGAAGCCAGTCGCCGTCGACGATAGTCTTGATAGGGGTAGTCTCGAAGTCGAAGTCCTTATTGTTGGACTCGCATACCATGTCCATGTGCGACTGGAGCACTACCTTGGGAGCGTTTTCCTTGCCGGGAGTAGCGGGCTTGAACATGGCCACATTGCCTATTGCGTCGGTCTTGACTTCGATATTGTGCTTTGCTGCGAAGTCGAGGAGGTACTGACGTATCTTCTCTTCTTTCTTGGAGGGGCGGGGTACCTGGTTTATCTCGTCGAAGATAGAGAAAACCAATGCCGGTTTGAGATCTTTGATTGTCATTTCTGTTTATATGATAAATCAGTATTTAAAATCTAATAAATATTTAGCTGTGGAAAAGAATGTTAAATATAATCTTAATCGCCCCTAAAATTACAAAATAAAATTGGTCCGACAAAAATTGCGGAATATTTTTGCTTATATTTGCACCGCGAAAACCGCACCGCCTCAATGAAAACAGTCATATTAACTATACTTATCCTGCTGGTGAGCATCCTGCTTTTAGGTGTGAAAGTCCTCTTCGTAAAAGGGGGCCGATTCCCCTCGGGGCATGTTCATTCGAGCCCCGCGCTTAGAGCGAAAGGTATAGGATGTGCCACTGCCGAGGCGTCTGAAACCCGCAACAACTTATCTTAAATTAATAATGAAAAAACTGTCAGTCACAGTCAAGACCCTTACCGCCTGCGCTCTTGTAGCTGCAGCAGCTTCTTGCGCCGACAAAGCATCTCAGACAACTCCCGCTCCTGTAGCATCAGCAGAAGGCGCTGAGGCTCCCGCGGCACTCAATATCCGATACATCGATGCAGACTCTGTAATCAGCGCTTACCGTCTCGCTCAGCAGCTCTTCGAGGAGCAGCAGCGTGAAGTAAACCGACTCCAGCAGTGGCACGAATCAAAGCAGCGCGAACTCCAGTCGCTTGCAAACAACATCCAGCAGAAGCAGCAGAACAACGTATATCTCTCGCAGGCTTCTATGGAATCTGATATGCAGAACTTCCAGAAGAAAGGCGAAGAAGCAGAGCGCTACCTCGGCACTCAGCAGCAGCGTCTTGCCAACAGCGAGCTTCAGATCCGTCAGCGTCTGAGCGACTCTCTTCAGGCATTTATCGCCGACTATAACGCTGTACGCGGCTACGATGCTATCCTTCTCCGTGACGCCGGTGTTTACTTCAACCCCGCACTCAACATCACCGCAGAGATTATCGAAGGCCTCAACGCCCGTCTCGGCGACGAAGCTTCGAAGTAATACCTTTTCTCTTGCGGGCGCAGCATGCGCAATGACAGGACCTTCGAAAAAATATTGACCGTCGGGCCCGATATCTCCGGGCTCGGCGGCATTTCTGCTGTCCTGCGCACATATGCCGATATCGTCCCCGGCTTCACATTCCTGCCCTCCAACAGCCGCCGAGGCACCCTCAGGGGAGCCTTTGTGCTGCTCGGCACCATGCTCCGCCTGCCCCTATACCGCCTGCGCGGCTACCGCATAATCCATGCTCAGGGCGCTTCGGGCAAATCCTTCACCCGCAAACGCATGCTCATGGGCTGGGCACGCCATCTCGGCTACCGCACTATCTTCCATAACCATGGCGGCGGATTCCGCGAGTTCGCTGCGAAGACGGGCAAAGACCGCATCTCGGCGATTCTCGGCCGATGCGATGCCGTGGCAGTGCTCACTCCAGCCTGGAAAGAATATTTCGAGAAAGAATTAGGCTGCAGACATGTAGCAGTGCTCCCCAATCCCGTCATTCCGCCCGCCCGACCGGTCACACGACCTGCGCTCCGTCCCGGCGAACCGCTCAAAGCCGTCTTCCTCGGCAAGATATGCCGCGACAAAGGCGTGTGGGACCTCCTTGAGGCCGTAGCCCGTCGACGCGACGAACTCGACGGACGCCTTGAGATAGTCATGGCAGGCAACGGCGAGGCCGAAACCCTCCGCCGACGCATCGCCGACCTTGGCATCTCCTCCATTGTAAAATATGCAGGCGGTGTGTTCGGCGACGAAAAAGACGCATTGCTCCGCGCCTCCCGCCTCATGATTCTGCCCTCATACGTAGAAGGCGTACCCATAACTCTGCTCGAAGCAGGCGTTTACGGCATGGCGTCACTCACAACACCCGTTGGCGGAATACCCGACCTTATCACCGACGGAGAGAACGGAACGCTCGTCGCCCCCGGCGATGTCGACGCCTTCGCCGACGCCCTCGTACGCTATGCCGCCAATCCCTCGCTTGCCGTAGAGCAGGGCCGCCAAGCCCCCGCCCGCGTGGCGCCGCATCTTCCCGAAGCACTCAGGGAAGCGCTGTCTAACCTCTATAACGCTATCAAATGAACCTCATAAACGCTCCGATATACGTGCAGTGGCCTCTCCGCCTGCTCGCTCCCGTGGCCGGACTCATGCCCAAGACAATCATGAATCTCCGCTATCGCCGCTGGACGGGCAATAATGTCAACTGGAAAGAGCCACGCAATCTCGAAGAATATTTCCTCGCCGAGATGATGAATGCCGCCGCCGACCCCGAGCGTCTGAAGGTCTATGCCGAGGTTGCCGACAAAATCGCCGTCCGCGACTATGTGGCCGAGAGGGTAGGGGAGAAAGCGCTTACAAAGTTATACGGTGTATGGTGGTCGGCCGACGATGTCGACTTCGACAAACTTCCCGTGCCCTGCGTGCTCAAGACCAACAACGGCTGCGGCACAAACATCATAGTGCGCACCCGCGAAGATTTCGTGAAGAAAGACATTCGCCGTCGCCTCGCCAACTGGCTCAAATATCCCTACGGCCGGCTCTCGGGCCAGCCTCACTATTCGGCAATACGTCCGGGCATCCTCGCCGAGGAATACCTCGAGCAGAACCCCGGCACCGACGACCTGCCGATAGACTATAAATTCTTCTGTTTCAACGGCGAACCGCAGTTCATCCTCTACTACAGCGACCGCAAGGAAAACGGCCACGTGTGCCGCAACCGCGTGTACGATACCGAGTGGAAAGCAATCGAAGGCGCCTGCAACTATCCCCTCGACCACGACGTGACCGCCCCCGAGGCCTTCGAGGAGATGAAAGAAATGGCCCGCGCCCTTTCGCGCGACTTCAAAGTGGCCCGTATTGATTTCTATTGCATAGGCAAGCGCCCAGTGTTCGGCGAGATAACCCTCTCGCCCGACGTGATAATGAACTTCACCCCCGAATTTCTCAAGACGTATTTCGACCGCTACTGCCGCTGATTCACACCGGCCATTTGAATCCCCGCAGCTCGGCTATGCACCGGGCCTCCGTGCCGCCGCAATATCGGTCGACAAGCGCGTGGAAGGCTGCCGAATGGTCCATGTGCGTACGGTGTGCCAGTTCATGGCATATCACATAGTCCGACAGCTCCTGCGGCAGATATATCAGACGCGACGCGAGCGAGATATTGCCTCGCGACGAGCAGCTTCCGAGCCGCGTGCGCGTATCCCTTACTTCAAATTTCGAGACATTTACCCCGTGCATCCGTGCCAGTTCGCAGGCCCGCGGCACAATCAGATGACGCGTCGCATCCGTCGCCGCCCTTGCCACCATACTGCGGATATGCTCCTGCAGCTCCGGCGTGCCGATTTTGTCGGCGGCGAGCTTGGCATCAAGCCATACCGTATAGTTTATCTTCTTGCCCCTCAGCGGGTTTGATGCGAGCCTCGTAAGGGCGGCATTGCCGTTCCTCATCTCCTTGGCGGCAATGGTGATGTCGATAAGCGGAGTGTCGATTACACGCCCCACAAAGAACTCCTCCCGGGGCTTCGCCTTGAGGATAGCATCGCGGAATCGTTCCATAAAATCCTCATAATCAGCCTCCGGGTAGCGCGGCGGAACAGTCACCGTAAGCACATTTCCCCGCCAGCGAGCCTTGACATGCTGCGTGGAGCCATGCACCTTCACGGCCACAATACCGAATTCCGGGTGGCGATACCGCCCGCTTACCATTACCCTCAAAGCCATATCCTACATATCTCCCCAATGGAGCTTATCGCGCAAGACATCGGCAAAAGTCTGGTCGCGGAGCTGCAGCACGAGCACCTTGTGGCGGGCCTGGCGGAGCATTATCGACGTACCCGTGTCAATCAGCGTAGAGCGCCCGTCGAGCGACAGACGCACGTGGCGAGCACGACCCGAAGGAACGATAGTGATAGTGCGGTCGGCCCCCACAACGAGCGGACGCATCGAGAGAGAGTGCGCCGCCACGGGAGAGATCACATTCACATCAAGCGTAGGTGCTACAATGGGGCCGCCAACCGACAGATTATAAGCCGTCGACCCCGTCGAAGTACATATTATCAGACCGTCGGCACGATAGTCGGCAAGACGGTTGTCGCCGAGACTCACCTCGGCCTGAATCATCGAAGCCGACTCCTCCTTGATGATAGCCACCTCATTGAGAGCGAAGTGCCCCGTCGACTCGGGAAGTTCGGGCTCCACCACCTCAATCAGGCTGCGGCTCTCTATGCGCAGACAGTCGTCGGCTATAAGCTGTGGCAGCGAGCAGAGCTGATCGATCGACAGCGCCGCCAGATAGCCAAGATGCCCCGTATTGACTCCGACGATAGGCAACTCCTTGTCGCCGACCCACATAGCCGTGCGCAGGAAAGTGCCGTCGCCGCCCAGACTCACCGCCATGTCGGCAGTGAAATCAGGCCCTTCGACCACTTCCGATACCACCCCCAATGCCTCGGGAATATATTCGCAGAGATGACGGTAAAGCTTGCCGTGCATCACCACCGTATCGCCGCGTTCGGCCAAAAGTGCCAAAAAATCCTTCAGCTGAGCCATGACGGGCTGCTGACGTTTGCTGCCGTAGATTGCTATCTTCATATCTCCAGGTATCTGAATAAATGCTCAATACGTTGGCGCGAAGTGTCGTCGTCGGCCGCTTCGTCGCCTTCCCAATCAATCACAGTATAGCCGTACCGCTCCAGCGAGCGCGATATTGCTGCCGCGTCGCGGTGGCTCACCCTTATGTCGCAGAGCACCGGGAAGCGGTTGTCGGCCTCCTCAGCCAAGTCCTCGGCGTCACGGCCGGCCACACGGGCTGTCGGCGACGTCACGTTCAGATTCAGCAGGTGCGCGTCGCAGTCTTCCACAGCGCGGGCTATGCGCGAGGCCGAATAGTCCGACCGTGAGCAGCCTACTAAAAGGCGCGAACTGTCGGCCAGAGGCGGGTAGAAATACTCGTCAATCGGAAACTTATTATTATTTACAGCCAAAAT
This sequence comes from Bacteroidales bacterium, assembly GCA_014800815.1. Lineage (GTDB taxonomy): Bacteria > Bacteroidota > Bacteroidia > Bacteroidales > Muribaculaceae > CAG-873. The sequence continues at coordinate 74,430 of JAAVFI010000079.1, forward strand.
CTTTCGCTATTTTATATTTTCTGAGTACTTTTGCATTGTCAATCGCTGCGGCTCGCCGCCGTTTGACAAAACTTAAATACAAATATACGCACAATTCCCCGATTTCGCAATATAAATGACAAATCTTAGCGTTAATATTAACAAAATCGCCACACTGCGCAATGCCCGAGGAGAGAATCGCCCCGATGTAGAGGCGGTAGCTCTCGACATCGAAAGCTTCGGTGCCGACGGCATCACCGTGCATCCGCGTCCCGACGAGAGGCATATCAAGCGCTCCGACGTCTATAAGCTCCGTCCACTGCTCCGATGCGAGTTCAATATAGAAGGATACCCCGACCCCGAGTTCGTCGACCTCGTTCTCAAGGTCCGTCCCACTCAGGTCACACTCGTGCCCGATGCTCCCGGCGCCCTCACCTCCTCGGCAGGCTGGGACGTGGAGCCTAACCGCGAATTCCTCACCTCGCTCGTAGAGCGCTTCAAAGACGCAGGCATACGCACCTCCATTTTCGTCGCCGCCGACCCCGAAGTCATCAAGGCCACGGCAGCCACAGGTGCCGACCGCATAGAGCTGTATACCAAGCCCTACGCCGATGCCTACGCCGCCGACCCCGAGAAAGCCATAGCTCCCTTCGTCGAAGCCGCTACCGCAGCCCGCAAGCTCGGCCTCGGTGTCAACGCCGGACACGACCTCTCGCTGCAGAATCTCGAATACTTCGCACGTCGCATACCCTTCCTCAACGAAGTGTCGATCGGACACGCACTCATCTGCGACGCTCTCTATCTCGGTCTGAAAGAGACCGTTAAGCAATACAAGGCCTGCCTCCGGCCCAAGACCGAAAACCTCTAATAAACTCCAAGAAAAATGTCGTTATGGAACCTTTGCCTCCAGGGAGGCTGGACTATGATACCCCTGGCTCTGTTGCTCCTGCTCTCGATCTACGTCTTTACAGAGCGGTGCATCGTGATTTCACGCGCCGGAAAGCTCGACGAGAACTTCATGAACCGCATCAGAGGTTACATCCACGAAGGTGAGACCGAAAGCGCCCTCAACCTCTGCCGCGCCAATCATTCACCCCACGCCCGCCTCATCGAAAAAGGAATCTCGCGCATCGGTCGACCCATGAACGACGTTCTCGTGGCTATCGAAAACACAGGCAACCTCGAGCTCGCATCGCTCAGCCGCGGACTACCCTGGCTCGCAACCACCGCCGCAGGTGCCCCCATGCTCGGATTCCTCGGCACCGTTATAGGTATGGTAGAGGCCTTCTACGCCATTGCGCAGGCAGGCTCGTCGGCCACTATCGACGCTTTTGCCGGCGGCATCTACTCAGCGCTCGTCACCACCGTGGCAGGCCTTGTAGTAGGTATCGTGGCGCTTTTTGCATACAACTACCTCGTAGCCCGCATCAATAAGATAACAAACAGCCTTGAAGCCAGCACTATGGACTTCATGGACCTCCTCAACGAACCCGCTTCCTGAACATGGCTCTCAAGCGTCAACAAGACATGATGGCCACCTTCTCAATGGCCTCGATGACCGATGTGGTCTTCCTCCTGCTGGTGTTCTTCATGGTCACCTCGGCCTTCGTATTCCCTACAGCCCTTGAGATAGACCTCCCCCAGAGCGAGCAGCAGACGCCCCTCAAGCCCACTACGCGCGTATTTATAGATGCCGAAGGTGCCTACTACGTGGCCACCCCCGAGGCCGACGACCCCGTGCCCGTGGCTCCCGACTCGCTTGCCCTCTTCCTCGGCGCAATCGCTCCCGCCGACTCCCTCGGTGCCGTGGCCGTCTATGCCGACGCAGAAGTAGCTTACGGCAAGGTAGTTGAAGTGCTCAACATCGGCGCCGACAACTCTATCAAAATGGTGCTCGCCACACGTCCCGCATCGCACGCCGACGCCGCTGCCGCACCCGACGAAGAAGCAATAACTCCCGCCCTTCCTCTCCAATGAAATCTCCACGCACCGCCGCCGCAATAATCACTGCCGCCGCGGCAGTGCTGCTTGTGCTCCTGCTTACGCTGGGGCACCTCACTATCAACGTAGATCCCTGGCCGCCCGTCTCCGACAATCACACGCCGCTCGCCGAGATTGAAGAAGAATTCGTCGACCTCTTCGACCCAACCCCCGTCCACGCCAATCCCTCGCCAGCCTACGCCGAGCAGAACGTGCGCAACAATTCCGAGGCTGCCGAAGCCGCAGGCAGCGACCTCCGCGACGCCGGCGAACCCGCGCCTCCCGCGCCCGTCAAGACATCCGAGCGCCCCTCCGACGTAAAGGCACGCAAGAAAGATACTCCCGCCAAGACAGGCCCCGACCGCAAGGTTCAGGAGCAGGAAGAGGCTCGCCGCAGAGCGCGCAAAGGCATAGCCGACGCCTTCAAGGAGACAAAACCCGAAGACCCCGACAACACTCAGTCGAAAGGTAAGGAAAAAGGCGACAGTGGTTCGCCCGACGGAGCATCATCTGACCTCAATGGCACCGGCTCAGGCACCGTAGGCGGTGGCTGGATTATGCCCCGCTACGCCAAAGTCGACTCACGCCAGACCGGAAGCATCGAGCTCCGCGCCATAGTCGACGCCGCAGGCAAAGTCGTGTCTGTCGACCTCGTCGGAGGCAAAGCCCCCGCCGCCGCCGACCCCGCACTCGTATCGCGCTGTATAGCAGAAATCAAGCGCCATAGATTCACGAGAAACGACGATGCCGCCCCCGCGCAATCTACAGCGCGTATCACTTATATTTTCAGATAAGTAAGTTAACTAAGTCGTGGTAGTCAGGTGTCAGTCAGCCTGATACACTTCCTTGTGGAAGCGCGGGTCGGTAACCTCTGCCACCGTGCGGCCTGCAAAGTCGCCTTCGGTAGAGATAAACACCCAGTCGATATCGTCGAGGCGGCGCAGATCACTTACGAAGAAAGCCTGCGAGTCGGGCGAACCGACCACGATTACACGAGCCACACCGGCTTCGCGAGCGGCGTGAACCGTATCCACAAAATATTTCAGAGTCTGTTCGTTGGTGCGGGCATCGCTGAGGTCGTCGTTATAGGCGAGCACCGCAGTGTTGTAGCCTTCGAGCATCTCGCGTACATGTTCATGGTTGCTTACATCCGAAGGAGTTACCGTAAGGCGGTCGTCTTCGATCATCACGCGTTCGGGATAGTCGACCATTGCGTTTACACCGAGACCCTGAGCCAGCAGAGCCCCGAGGATATCAGCCTGCACATGGCTGACAGTGCCGAGTAGAGCTATTTCTTTCATATCGTAGTAGTTTTTTTGAATTCGTTTTACTGCTATATTAACGTCCCGCCTTCCTCGATAGTTCAGACTGCATAATAAGTAAGTCTTGTAAATTGGTTTATAAGTAAGGTCAATTAAAGATTTTTTTCGTGAATTAGTTGGATAGTATCTTAAATCTCCTTAAATTTGCACTTTAAAGCGGGCGTACCCGCTTCTGATTGACTCAAACGAAATATCAACAAACAATTCATAAATCAATCAAAAAATCATCTTATGTGGTTAACATGCTCATCTATAGGACGTAAGTTCGTGATGGCCATCACGGGCATTTGCTTAGTCCTATTCGTAACATTTCACGTGTTGATGAACTCTGTCGCCCTCCTCTGGCCCGCAGCCTACAACGTAATCTGCGAGTTCCTGGGTGCCAACTGGTATGCGCTCATCGCCTCGGCCGGCCTTGCATTCCTGTTCATCATTCATATCATCTACGCAGTGTGGCTTACTGTTCAGAACCGTAAAGCCCGCGGTGCCGACCGCTACGCTGTCAACACTCGTCCTCCCCAGGTTGAGTGGTCGTCGAAGAACATGCTCGTTCTCGGCATCGTCATCCTCGCATTCCTCGTAGTTCACCTTATCCAGTTCTGGGCTAAGATGCAGCTCCAGGAGCTCGTTAGCCACGACCTCACCGCATATCCTCAGGTAGGTGGTGCTGCTGCCGCTCCCGAATTCGGTACACTCTTCCTCCAGGCAGCTTTCGAGCACTGGTACACCCCCGTTATCTACATCATCGGCTTCATCGCCCTCTGGTTCCACATGAACCACGGTTTCTGGTCGATGTTCCACACTATCGGTTGGGACAACAACATCTGGATCAGCCGCCTCAAGAGCATCAGCTGCTGGTGGACAAGCATCGTAGTGCTCCTCTTCACAGCTCAGGCTATCCTCTTCACCGTTCAGGCAAACAACAAGTTCTTCCTCACCGACGAAAAGCTCCAGGAACAGTACGCTGAATACTGGGCAGAGCAGGCTCAGGAACTCATCGAAGAATACAACGCCGAAGTGACAGCCCTCATGGCTGAAGCTACCGACATGGCTTCGCAGCAGGCTGCTCAGCAGGACTTCTTCGCTACTCGCGGCGAATACTTCAACGCTAAGGCAGAAAGCATCCGCAACGGTGCTGCAGCTCAGGCTCCCGCAGTCACCAACGCAGACCTCAACAACTTCGGTAAGTTTGCCGACTTCATCAAGATGCACGCCGAAAGAGCTGCTAAGCTTTCTCAACCCACATTGACAAACCAAGAATAAACTCAGAGATATGGCACAGAAATATAACCTCGAGGGCATGATCGACTCTACTCCTATCATGCAGGACTTTGCCGACATCGAATCGTCCAAGCTCCCCGAGTACACCATCGACTCAAAGATTCCCGAAGGTCCTGTCGCTGAGAAATGGACCAACTACAAAGCTCACCAGCACCTCGTAAACCCCGCCAACAAGCGTAACCTCGACATCATCGTCGTTGGTACAGGTCTTGCAGGTGCTTCAGCCGCTTCTACTCTCGGCGAAATGGGCTTCAACGTATACAACTTCTGCATCCAGGACAGCCCCCGCCGCGCTCACTCTATCGCTGCTCAGGGTGGTATCAACGCTGCCAAGAACTATCAGAACGACGGCGACTCTGTATACCGCCTCTTCTACGATACAGTAAAAGGTGGCGACTTCCGTTCTCGCGAAGCCAACGTTTACCGTCTTGCCGAAGTATCAAACAACATCATCGACCAGTGCGTACAGCAGGGCGTACCCTTCGCTCGCGAATACGGAGGCCTCCTCGCAAACCGTTCCTTCGGTGGTGCACAGGTAAGCCGTACATTCTACGCTAAAGGTCAGACCGGCCAGCAGCTCCTCCTCGGCGCTTACAGCTCGCTCAACCGCCAGATCCAGAAAGGCACCGTACGCTCATTCAACCGTCGCGAAATGCTCGACCTCGTTATCATCGACGGTCGCGCCCGCGGTATCATCGTACGCAACCTCATCACAGGCGAAATCGAGCGCTACGCAGCTCACGCAGTAGTTCTCGCTACCGGTGGCTATGGCCGTGCATTCTTCCTTTCGACCAACGCTATGGGCTGCAACGGCTCTGCTGCCGTTCAGGCATTCAAGAAAGGTGCATACCTCGCCAACCTCGCCTTCACTCAGATTCACCCCACATGTATCCCCGTTCACGGCGAAGACCAGTCCAAGCTCACCCTTATGAGCGAATCGCTCCGTAACGACGGCCGCATCTGGGTACCCGCCAAGAAAGAAGACGCCGAGGCTATCCGCGCAGGTAAGAAGAAACCTACCGACATCCCCGACGAAGACCGCGACTTCTACCTCGAACGCCGCTACCCCGCATTCGGTAACCTCTGCCCCCGCGATATCGCTTCGCGTGCCGCTAAGGAACGTTGCGACGCAGGCTTCGGCGTAGGTACAGGCAACGCCGTTTACCTCGACTTCAAGTACGCTATCGAACGCCTCGGCGAAGACGTCGTTCGCGACCGCTACGGCAACCTCTTCGATATGTACCAGATGATCTCCGACGACAACCCCTACGAGACCCCCATGATGATCTTCCCCGCAAGCCACTACACTATGGGTGGTATCTGGGTAGACTACGAGCTCCAGACCTCTATCAAGGGCCTCTTCGCTATCGGCGAGTGCAACTTCTCCGACCACGGTGCAAACCGCCTCGGTGCTTCCGCCCTCATGCAGGGTCTTGCCGACGGTTACTTCGTGCTCCCCTACACAATGCAGAACTACCTCAGCGACCAGATCAAGGTTCCCCGCTTCTCTACCTCGGCTCCCGAGTTCGACAAGGCGGAAGCCGACGTTCGCGCCCGCATCCAGAAGCTTATGGACATCAAGGGTACAAAGAGCCCCGACGAAATCCACAAGCGCCTCGGCCACGTAATGTGGAACCTCGTAGGTATGGGTCGTACACTCCAGAGCCTCGTTAAGGCTGTCGACGAAATCGAAGAAGTACGCAAGGAATTCTACACCGACCTCCGCGTCGTAGGCCGTGCCGACGACCTCAACACCGAGCTCGAAAAGGCTCTCCGCCTCGAAGACTTCCTCGTTATCGCAAAGATGATGGCTATCGACGCCCTCAACCGTAACGAATCTTGCGGCGCTCACTTCCGCGAAGAGTATCAGACTCCCGACGGCGAAGCAGCTCGTCGCGACGACGAATACATGTACGTAAGCTGCTGGAAGTACACCGGCGACAACGAGAAGCCCATCCTTCTCAAAGAGCCCCTCAAGTACGAAGCTATCCAGGTACAGACACGTAACTACAAATCGTAATCCGAAACCACGTAACACAAATATAAAATGGAACATACAATCAGTGTAAATCTCAAGATTTGGCGTCAGCGTGGTCCCAAAGAGAAAGGCCAGTTCGTCAACTATCATCTTGACAACGTCTCCACGGGAAGCAGCTTCCTCGAAATGCTCGACATGCTCAACCAGCAGCTCGTCGAGAAAGGCGACGAACCCGTAGTATTCGACAGCGACTGCCGCGAAGGTATATGCGGTATGTGCTCGCTCTATATCAACGGTCATCCCCACGGCCCCGTACAGGGCATCACCACCTGCCAGCTCCACATGCGTAAGTTCAACGACGGTGATACTATCACTATCGAACCCTGGCGCTCAGCTGCATTCCCCGTAGTGCGCGACCTCATGGTAGACCGCAACGCATTCGACAAAATCCAGCAGGCCGGCGGCTACGTTTCCTTCAACTGCGGTGGTGCACAGGATGCAAACAACCTCCCTATCAGCAAGGAAATCGCCGACGAAGCTATGGACTCTGCAACCTGCATCGGCTGCGGCGCATGCGTAGCTGCTTGTAAAAACGGCTCTGCAATGCTCTTCGTATCCGCTAAGGTCAGCCAGTTCGCTCTCCTCCCCCAGGGTCAGGTAGAACGCAAACGTCGCGCCCGCGCAATGGTACGCAAAATGGACGAACTCGGCTTCGGTAACTGCACCAACACCGGTGCCTGCGCCGCCGAGTGCCCCAAGAACATTTCGCTCAGCAATATCGCCCGTCTCAACCGCGAATTCATCTCAGCTAAATGCTCTGAATAATCAGCAACTGAATACCCTACAGGCGGGGATGTGTCACCAACACATCCCCGCCTTACTTTTTTTGGGGGGGGTACCGGGGGTAGTTAGAAGGAATGGTGTAGCCTCAGCCATGAATCGGCGTCAGCCTCCCACGCCTCCCACGCCTCCTACGCCTCCCACGCCTCCTACGCCTCCTACGCCTCCCACGCCTCCCACGCCTCCCACGCCTCCCACGCCTCCTACGCCTCCTACGCCTCCCACGCTTCCCACGCCTCCCACGCCTCCTACGCCTCCCACGCCTCCCACGCCTCCTACGCCTCCCACACCTCCCACATCTCCCACATCTCCCACGCC